>NZ_QVGZ01000004.1:0-83970 GCF_003603345.1 Faecalibacterium sp. AM43-5AT | reverse complement strand
CTGCTCCCCCCCCCCCGCCGAATCCCGTTGATATTCAATTAAAGGAGCGGAAACCCTTGCCGATGATCTCGCTGGAGTTGACGATGGTGATAAAGCTCCGGGGGTCGTTCTCACGCAGGAAGTTGCGCAGCTGCAGGGCCTGACGGCGGGTCAGCACCGTCACCAGCACGCTCAGCTCGTGGTGGGTATAGGCACCGTAGGCCTTTTCCACAGTAGCAGAGCGGTTCATGTCCTTGATGATGAAGTCCAGAATGGGCTGCGGGTTGGCCGTCACGATGGTGCACACCTTGCGCAGGCGAATGTTCTCGATGGCACCATCCACCACAAAGCTCTTGGCGATCAGGCCCAGGATACAGTACAGGCCGGTGCCCATGCCAAACCGCCATGCCGCCGCCAGCACGATGAGGATATCGCTGACCATCAGGGCCTTGCCGATCTCCATAGAGGTATATTTTGCCAGGATCAGGGCCACAATATCCGTACCGCCGGTGGATGCGCCAATGTCGAACACGATGGCCGAACCAAGCGCCGGCAGGAACACGGCGAACACCAGATCCAGCATGGCATCGCCGCTCATGGAAACGTTGACGGGATAGAGCCACTCGCACACCGACACAAAAAAGGACAGCGCAAAGGAAGAATAGATCGTCCAGCCCATGGTCTTGATGCCCAGAAAGACAAAGCCCAGCACTACCAGGATCAGGTTGATGATCCACATAAAGCCGCCCACGTTGATCTTAGGGAACAGGTCTGCCAGCAGAATGGACAGGCCCGAGGTGCCGCCAAATGCAAAATGATTGGGATTTTTAAAGTAAACGATGCCGACCGCCGTCAGGATCAGGCCGAGATTCAGCTCACCGAAGAAATTTAAATTCTTCAGCATATTTTTCATGCTGAACGCTTCTTTTAAACTGTTCATGGGGTTCCTCCTATTTTAAGCACGGCAAAATGCGCTGTATGCCATGCAAAAATATACTCTCCTTGCACGGCGGTGTCAAGGGATAGGGAAAAAGTTGTGGAAATCGGGCAATTCACAGCAAAATTCCACGCAAAAATGCGCATTTGCCCCAGAAGTTCCGGCTTTCATCTTGAAGGTGCAGTAAAAATAGTGTATTATATAGTATTATGGAATATATAGGCACTTTGTGCCTTTGACAGGGGGAAAACACATGGCAGATAAAAACTTTCTGACCGACATCATCGACGCCGATCTGGCCGAGGGCAAGATCCACGAGATCCATACCCGCTTCCCGCCCGAGCCCAACGGCTACCTGCACATCGGCAGTGCCAAGGCCATCTACATCAACTGGTCCATTGCAAACCAGTACGGCGGCAAGTTCAACCTGCGTCTGGACGACACCAACCCTGCCCGCGAGGGTGAGGAGTACGTGAACAGCATCATCGAGGATCTGCACTGGCTGGGCGCCGACCCCAACGGCGGCATCTTCTACGGCAGCGACTACTTTGACAAGTGCTACGAGTATGCCGAAAAGCTCATCATGGAGGGCAAGGCCTACGTGGACGACCTGACCCGCGACGAAATGCGCGAGTACCGCGGTGCCGATGCCGGCAAGCCTTCCCGTCCTTCTCCGTGGCGCGACCGCACCCCGGAAGAGAATCTTGACCTGTTCCGCCGGATGCGTGCCGGTGAGTTCCAGGAGGGCGAAAAGACCCTGCGTGCCAAGATCGATCTGGCCAGCCCCAACATGAACATGCGTGACCCGGCTATCTACCGCATCAAGTATGCCGAGCATCACCGTCAGGGCAGCAAGTGGTGCATCTACCCGATGTACGACTTCGCACACCCCATTCAGGATGCCATTGAGGGCATCACCCACAGCATGTGCAGTCTGGAGTTCGAGAACCACCGTCCGCTGTACAACTGGGTCATCGAGAACATTTTCGGCACTGCCTTCCCCAAGCAGCGTGAGTTTGCACGCCTGAACATGACCAACACCGTCATGAGCAAGCGCTACCTGCGTGAGCTGGTGGAAATGGGCATTGTGGACGGCTGGGACGACCCCCGTATGCCCACCCTGTGCGGCCTGCGCCGCCGCGGCTACACCCCCACCTCCATCTTCACCTTCGTGCGGGAGGCCGGCATTTCTAAATCCGACAACCTGATCGACATGCGCCAGCTGGAAGCCTGCATCCGCAGCGAGCTGGACCTGACCGCTCAGCGCCGCATTGCCGTGCTGGACCCCGTAAAGCTGATCGTAGACAACTACCCGGAGGACAAGACCGAGTACTTTGATGTAGCCAACAACCCCAACCGCGAAGCCAACGATACCACCACCCGCAAGGTGGCTTTTACCAAAGAGCTGTGGATCGAGAATGAGGACTTTGCCGAGGTGCCGCCTCCCAAGTTCAAGCGCCTGACCATTGGCGGTGAGGTGCGTCTGATGGGCGCTTACATCGTCAAGTGCACCGGCGTGGAGAAGAATGCCGACGGCAGCATTGCCGCCATCCACTGCACCGCCGACCTTGAGACGGGCAACGGCAATCCCGCCGACGGCCGCAAGGTCAAGGGCACCATCCATTGGGTGAGTGCCGCCCATGCCGTGGATGCCGAGGTGCGTCTGTACGACAAGCTGTTTACCGAGGCCAACATGAACGCCATCCCCGAGGGCAGCGATTACAAGGACTACCTGAACCCGGAAAGCGTTGTTGTGTGCAAGGGCTGCAAGCTGGAAGAAAGCCTGAAGGATGCAAAGCCCGGTGAGAAATTCCAGTTCGTGCGCACCGGCTTCTTTACCCCGGACTCCAAGAACCCCGGCGTTTACAACCGCGTCGTCACCCTGCGCGACAGTTTCAAACCCGCAAAATAAAAAATATATCACGTCAAAAGGGAGCATTTGATCTTTTATGAAGAAACTCACCCGGAATGTTATCATCATGGCTGTTGTCACTGTCATTATGGCAGTTGTGCTCGGCCTGTACATCAAGAGCACCGGCACTGTGCCCGCTGCCGACAACGCCGCCAGCCTGACGGATGGCATCTATACGTCCAGCGCTCAGGGCTGCCTGAGTGATGTGACTGTCACCGTCACCGTCACCGGCGGCCGGGTGACCGGTGTGGAGATCGATGCTTCCGGCGAGACTCCCGAACTGGGCGGCACTGCTGCTGAAACTCTGGCAGACCAGCTGACCAAGGCCGGTTCCACCAGCGGTGTGGACGCTGTTGCCGGTGCTACCATGACCAGCGACGCGGTGTTCACCGCCATGGACGACTGCCTGAGCCAGGCACAGTAAGCCGTCCCGGTATCATCTGTAAAAAACGAAGGCTCTGCGGCAAAATGCTGCAGAGCCTTTTTTGTATGCAAAAAACCCCCTCCGGGCTGACCCGGAGGGGGTTCGTGTTGCTTTCAGGAGGTCTTACTTGCCCATGGCGTGCTTTGCTGCCAGCATACCGAAGGTGTAGCAGCGGCCCAGAGACAGGCCAGTCTGGTGGAACGGATAGTCCGCGCCGCCGTAGAACACGCCGCCCACGTTGCCGACGCAGTACAGGCCGTCGATGACGTTGCCGTCAGCATCCAGAGCCTGACCGTTGGCGTTGGTGTTCACACCGCTGTCGATGGAGGACACGCGGATGTGCTTGCGGATGCCCCAGAAGGGAGCGGTGACGATCTTGTGCATGTAAGCGCTCTTCTTACCGAAGTCCACGTCAGCGCCCTTGTCGCACAGCTCGTTGTAGCGGTCGATGGTCTTCTGCAGCTCGTCTGCAGGCACGCCCAGCAGACCGGCCAGCTCTTCGATGGTGTCGGCCTTGTAGGTATCGATGAGGTTGGTGAACACGCCCTGCGGGTTCTCCACGGCACCGGGGATGTACTTGGTCATCACCTGCTCGGGGATGGGGCTGTTGGCGTAGCTCATGTAGTCGTTATCGTAGATCTGGCAGTACCAGCCCAGAGAACCGTCCGGATGGTTTGCATCCACGTTGTTGCCGTTGAACTTGGGCACATACTTGGTGATGTTGCCCATGTAGACAAAGCCGGTGTCCTCGTTGCAGAAGCGCTTGCCCTCCATGTTGACGTACAGGAACGGTTCCTCGTACATCAGGCCGGAGTCGAAGTCGTGCATCATCTTGGTGTGGCCCAGATTTTCCATCTTTGCACCTGCATCGATGGCCATGATGTGGCCGTCGCCGGTCTTCTGGTACTGCTTCTTGTCGAAGCCGTCCACATCGGGGCACCAGCGCTTGACCATGGCCTCGTTGTTCATGTAGTCGCCGGTGGCCAGAATGACGCCCTTGGAAGCGTTGAACTGGATGTACTTGCCGTTTTCGTCCTTTGCGATGACGCCGGTCACCTTGCCGTTCTCATGCACCAGCTTGACGGCGGGGGTGTTGAAGAAGGTCTCCAGATTGGAGTTCTTGGCCTGCACGTTCTCCAGCACAGTGGCCAGCACGTCGCCCACGTTCTTGGGCTTGGGGCCGATCCACGGAGCAAAGAAGTAGCAGTGCTCATCGCCGAAGTCGTAGGTGTCCATGCGGTCCTTCCACACGCCGGTCAGATCCTGGCTGGTGCACATATAGGCGAAGATCTCCTTCTCGTCGTTGTGCAGCAGGTCGGAGGGGTTCTTGTTGCTGTCCACGAGGCTGCCGTCGCCGTACTCGGTCTGGTCGGTCAGGCCGGCGCGGTTCAGATACCACATCAGAGCTTCTTCGGAGTTCTCGACGTAGGCGTTCAGCAGGCTGGTATCGGCACGCCAGTCGCACAGGCCGTTGGTCATGTGCACCCACATCTTCTTGCCCGCGTCGGTGGACTTGGACTTGATGATGGCAGAGCCGCAGTTGCCCTGGCTGACCACGATGCTCTGCTTCTGCAGCAGGGCCACATGGCCGCCCAGCTCGGCAGCCCAGCCTGCGGCGGGCACACCGGCAGCACCGGCACCCACGACGACCACGTCAAAGTCCTTGGTCTCGTCGGGGGTGATGTCGCCCAGCTCGCACACAGAGGACTCCACTTCCTCCACGCTCAGGCTGTCGGGGACAACGGTCTCGGCCTTGTTGGCCTCGGTGGGAGCAACGGCCACGCCCTTGGCCTGATTGATGCAGCTCTCGGCAGCCTTCCGGATGGCGTCGGAGGTGATGGTTGCGCCGGAGTGGCCGTCCACCTCGCTGGACTGTGCGTCCAGGATCTTCTTGACCATCTCATCGGCGATGTCGGCACCGTAGCCCTTGGTCTCGTTTGCAACGTCGATCTGCACATCGGTGATGGCATCAGCGCTGAAGGTCATGGTCACGGTGACGGGGGTGGCGGTGTTGATGCCGGTAGCGGTGGCGCTGTAGGTGCCTGCAGTGTAGGTGCCTGCGGCGGTGCTGCTGGAAGCGCCGCTGTTGCCGCAGCCTGCCAGCAGACCGGCAGCTGCTGCGCCCAGCGTAGCGGTGCGCAGGAAGTTGCGGCGAGAGATCTTTTCGCTCATAGTGTGTTCTCCTCTTTCTTCTCAATCGTGTACTCTGTCAGAGCAGCAAAGCCGGAAGTCCGACTTTGTTACTCACTAAACAAAGTTTACACGTTAGAGCAGCGCGAAGGTCAAGGGTCATTTTGACAAAAATATCACGAGTTTTTGTAGGAGGTGACAAAACCCTCTCATGTATAGATCTTCGTCCGGGTATGATGGTAGTTCACAACGCTGCCGTCTGGCTGCTGGCGGCTGGCCACGATGCTGCTGAAGGTCTCGCCCACCGCCCGGAAGTCCCGCCGCACGATCTCATCGTGCAGGGTTTCCAGTGAGTCCCACCCGAAGGAGCCGCGGTAATCCTTTTTCCAGATGGTGACAAGATAATCGCCGCCGCACACCACCTCCACATGCCGGGTGCGCTGCAGGCCCAGCCTGCGGGCAGCGTCGGCCTCCATCATCAGGCCGTAATCGTACTCGTTGCGCCCCACCCGGAACTGTTCCATCACCCGCCGGGGCAGGCGGCTGACCCAGCGGGCAGCCGGCATACACTCCAGCCACTCCGCCTTTTCCTGCTGCAGTTCCCGGTCGCGGCTGGCTTCCTCTTCCTGCGAGAAGGTCAGCCGCCACATCTCCGGAAAGTTCTGCACCCAGACCCGCCCGACATCCTGCTCCAGCGTGCGGTACTGCTCCTGCATCTTTTCCAAAAAGTGGATGGACAGCTCATCCAGCACCTGCCTGCGCCGCAGCCGGGCGGCCTGCCGGGCAAACATCTTGTCGCTCTGCTCCACCGACGGGCTGCCGATCAGCTCCCGGCACTCTTCCAGCGAGAGTTCCGCCGCGCGCAGCTCCCGGCAGAGGTTGAACCGGCGGGTGTCGGTGACGGTATAGTAGCGGTAGCCGGTCTCCTCGTTTACCTCGGGGCGGATGAGACCCATTTTTTCGTAGTACCGCAGGGTATGGGTGGTCACACCCAGCAGCGAAGCCATTTCACTGATGGTATAGCGCATGGCGAAGTTCTCCTTTCCGGGCGGCAGAACCTTAGAGCCACTCGAATGTTATTTTTGTAACTATTCCTATTATACGACCCGGCCCGCCGTCTGCAAGCACCGGCAGAAAAAATATTTTGCCGGATACAACACATTGTATCCGGCTGCAGAATCTGTTAGAATATGGACAGAAGCATTTCACCTTATAAATAAAGGAGCGAGAGTATATGAGTGCACTGACCGGACTGGAACCGGCTTCGGTTTTTCATTATTTTGAGGAGATCTGCGGCATTCCGCACACCTCCCACCACGAAAAGGCGCTGAGCGACTACTGCGTGCAGTTCGCCAAGGCCCACGGCCTTGCCTGCCGTCAGGACGAGATGGGCAACCTGCTCATCAAGGCACCGGCTACACCCGGCTACGAGAAGGAGCCGGGCCTGATCCTGCAGGGCCATCTGGACATGGTGGGCGACAAGACCGCCGACTGCCCGCTGGATCTTGAGAAGGATGCCATCCACCCGGTCGTAGACGGCGGCTATGTGTGCGCCGAGGGCACGACCCTTGGCGGCGACGACGGCATTGCCGTGGCCTATGCGCTGGCTGTTCTGGACGCAAAGGACATTCCCCACCCTGCGCTGGAGGTCGTGCTGACCGTCTGCGAGGAGGTGGGCCTGCTGGGTGCATCTGCCATGGATCTTTCCGACCTTGAGGGCCGGATGCTGGTGAACATCGACTCCGAGGAAGAGGGGGTGCTGACCGCAGGCTGTGCAGGCGGACGCCGCGTTGAATGCCATCTGCCCATCACCCGTGCGGCTGTGACCGGCACCGCCGTAAAGGCGGATGTGATCGGCCTTGCGGGCGGACACTCTGGCACCGAGATCCACAAGGGCCGTGCCAACGCTATTGCTTTGCTGGGCCGCTGGCTGACCCTGCTGACCGAAAATGGCGTGGACTACGCCGCTCTGGCACTGTCCGGCGGCGCAAAGGAGAATGTCATTCCCAAAGAAAGCAGCATCACGCTGGTGCTGCCCGCAGGCATCACCGAGGGCGTGCACACTGCTGCCGCTCAGTTCGCCGCACAGGTGCAGGCCGAATACGGCACGGCAGACCCCGCCATCTGCCTGCAGCTCACCGAACAGAGCTGCGGCGCGTTCAGCGCATTGGATGCCGATTCCACCCAGCGCCTGCGCAAGGCCCTGCTGCTGATGCCCTGGGGCGTGCAGGCCATGAGCATGGATGTGCCGGGCCTTGTGGAGACCTCGCTGAATCTGGGCGTTGCCGAGATGGACGAGCAGGAAGCCATCCTGCGCTTTTCCATCCGCAGCTCGGTGCCTTCGGCCAAGGAGCTGCTGAGCTGCAAGGTACAGACCCTGACCGAGCTGCTGGGCGGCAGCGTGCGGTTCCATGGCGACTACCCTGCCTGGACCTACGCACGTGAGAGCGCCCTGCGGGACCGCTGCGTAGCCGTGTACGAAGCACAGTACGGCAAAAAGCCTCAGATCGCAGCTCTGCACGCAGGTCTGGAGTGCGGCATCCTCTCCGGCAAGATCGAAGGGCTGGACTGCATCTCCTTCGGCCCGAACCTGCTGCACGTCCACACCCCCAACGAGCGCGCCGACATTGCATCGGTTGCTCGTGTGTGGGAATACCTGAAGGCTATTCTGGCTTACAAAGCATAACGGCCCCAAACACAAAACGGCACCTGCGGAACTGGCAGGTGCCGTTTTTGTATAACTCCCTCAGGCACGGCTCACGCCGCACCAGCTCCCTCAATGAGGGAGCCTCCGGCGAAAAGATAAAGTTTTCCGCTTTGCCAAGGCCTCCCTCCTTAAGGAAGGTGGCATTGCGAAGTAATGACGGAAGGAGTTTAGTCCAGATACTTGATCTTACCCGGCTCAATGCCCTTGATGCCAAGGCCCGGCTCGTTGGAAACAGTGATGTCTTTTTCATTGAACACTGCACCGCCGAGGATGGGGTCCTCACTGCACAGCACGGGGCCGTCCAGATCCACGCGGGTGATGATCTGCTTTGCGCAGGCCAGATGCACGGCGGCATTCACGCTGATCTTGGCTTCCAGCATACAGCCGATCATGCACTCCACGCCGTACACCTCGGCGGCAGATGCGATCTTGAGGGCGTTGTACAGGCCGCCGCACTTCATCAGCTTGATGTTCACGAGGTCTGCGGCTCCCATCTGCATGATGGTCAGTGCGTCCTGCGGGGAGAACACACTCTCGTCGGCCAGCACCGGCACATAGGAGCGCTCGGTAACATACTTCAGGCCTTCAAAATCGTGGGCCTTGACCGGCTGCTCCACGAATTCGATATCAAGGCCCTTCTCCTGCATTCCGTTCAGGATGCGCACGGCTTCCTTGGGGGTCCAGCCCTGATTTGCGTCGATGCGGATGCAGGTCTCCTTGGGCACAGCACCGCGGATGGCGCTCAGGCGTGCAATATCCTTTTCCGGCTCCTTGCCCACCTTGACCTTCAGGCAGTCGTAGCCGCGGTCGATGGCGTTCAGGGCATCGCGCACCATCTCTTCGGGGTCGTTGACGCTGATGGTGATGTCGGTGACGATGGACTTCTTTGCGCCGCCCATCAGCTTGTACACAGGGATTTTGTACAGCTGGCCGTACAGATCCCACAGGGCCATATCCACAGCAGCCTTGGCGCTGGTGTTCTTCTGGATGCAGGCATTCAGTGCGATCATCAGGTCTTCAAAGTCGTCCACATCGCGGCCGATGATGGTCTTTGCGATATGGTCGCGGATGGCACCGATGATGGCACCGGTGGTGTCGCCGGTGATCACACCGGTGGGAGGTGCCTCACCATAACCCACAGCGCCGGTGTCGGTGTGGATCTCTACGATCACATCTTCCACGCTGCTGACCGAACGCAGAGCCGTCTTAAAAGGCACGCGCAGCGGCACGGAGATCAGACCGAGACGTACTTCCGTGATTTTCATGCAAAACCTACCCCTTTCGATAAAAAATGTTGCCAGATTATGAAATCTATGGTAGTATTGTATACGAAGTTGTCGATATTGTAAAGACAATTGTCCGCAAAAAATTGCACAAAAAGAAAGGGGATTGGGTTCATGATCACAAACGGTTTCACCTACATCGCCGTGCTGGTGTTCATTGCCGCACTGCTGGTGTGGCTGCAACGCTACACGAAGTCGAAATTCTTCGACTATGCACCACCTATCGTTCTGCTGTACCTCATTACCATGATTCTCTGCACGCTGGGTGCATGGGACATGGAGGCCACCAAGCCTGCCTACTCCGTGCTGAAAAACAACCTGCTGTATGCAATGATCTTCCTGATGCTGCTGCGCTGCGACATCCGCAAGATCATCAAGCTGGGTCCCAAGATGCTGGGCGGCTTCTTTGCCGCTTCCGTCTCCATCTCGGTGGCCTTCATTGCCACCTTCGCCATCATGAAGGGGCCCCTTGGCTCCGAAGCATGGAAGGCACTGGGCGCTCTGTGCGGCAGCTGGATGGGCGGCTCCGGCAACATGATCGCCGTGCAGGCTGCGCTGGACATCGGCGAAGCTGACATGGCCTACGCACTGGTGGTGGACTCCATCGACTACTCCATCTGGGTCATGTTCCTGCTGTGGGCCATCAACCTTGCTCCCAAGTTCAACAAGTGGGTCAAGGCCGACACCACCACGCTGGATGAAGTGTCCCGCCGTCTGGAAGAGGACGCAAAGTCCAACGAGGACAAGGCTTCCTTTGTCAACCTGATCTTCCTGCTGGGTCTGGCTCTGGTGATCTCCGCCTTCGGTCAGGATATCGGCGCAGCCCTGAACAGCGCAATGCCCTTCCTGGACAAGGCCACCTGGACCGTCCTGCTCATCACGTTGTCCGGCCTGATCGGCGCTGTCACCCCCGTGGGCCGCATGGCAGGCAGCACCGAGCTGTCCAATCTGCTGCTGTACTCCGTGGTGGCATTGCTTGCCTCCCGCGCAAGCTTCCTGGAGCTGACCGATGCACCCGCATGGATCCTGGCAGGCTTTATGATCCTGGCCATCCACGGCATCATTCTGGTGCTGCTGGCAAAGATCTTCCATCTGGATATGTTCACCTGCGGTGTTGCATCTCTGGCAAACATCGGCGGTTCCGCATCCGCTCCCATTCTGGCTGGTGCCTACAGCGGCGCTCTGGTGCCTGTTGGCGTTCTGATGGCTCTGATGGGCTACGTCATTGGCACGGCAGGCGGCCTGATCACCGCAAATATCATGTCTCTGCTGGCATAACAAATCCTGCAAAAAGGGGCTGTTGCATGTGCAACAGCCCCTTTTTTTATACGATTTTTTGCTTAGCCGCCCAGATATGCGCTGCGCACGCGCTCGTTGGTCAGCAGTTCGGCACCAGTGCCCTCCATGACCACACGGCCCGTCTCAAGGACGTAGGCACGGTCTGCCACGGAAAGAGCCATCTGTGCGTTCTGCTCCACCAGCAGGATGGTCATGCCTTCCTTGTGCACGTTCTGGATGATGTCGAAGATCTCCTGCACCAGAAGCGGCGAAAGGCCCATGGAAGGCTCGTCCAGCATCAGCATGGAAGCGTTGCTCATCAGTGCACGGCCCATAGCCAGCATCTGCTGCTCGCCGCCGGACATGGTACCGGCCAGCTGCTTGCGGCGCTCCTTCAGGCGGGGGAACAGCTCAAACACCTTTTCCTTGTTGGGTGCAATGGTGGAAGCAGGCTGGGTGTATGCACCCATGTCCAGATTTTCTTCCACGGTCATGTGCAGGAACACATGACGGCCTTCCGGCACATGGGCAAGGCCCGCTTCCACGATCTTGTGGGCGCGCATGCCCTTGATGCTGCTGCCCTTGTACAGGATGTCGCCGGTCTTGGGCTTCAGCAGGCCGGAAATGGTCTTCAGGGTGGTGGATTTGCCGGCACCGTTGGCACCGATCAGGGTGACGATCTCGCCCTGATCCACCTCGAAGGAGATGTCCTTGACGGCGTGGATGTTGCCGTAATAGACGTTGATGTTATCAACTTTCAGTAACGTATCAGCCATGGCTTAGCCCTCCTTCTTGCCCAGATAGGCTTCGATGACCTGCGGGTTGCTGCGGATCTCGTCGGGCGTGCCCTTGGCGATGATGCGGCCAAAGTTCAGCACGGCAATGCCCTCGCAGATGCCCATGACCAGGCTCATATCATGCTCGATCAGCAGCACGGCGATGTTGAACTCGTCGCGGATGCGGCGGATAGTCTCGGTCAGCTCTGCAGTCTCGGAGGGATTCATACCGGCAGCAGGCTCGTCCAGCAGCAGCAGCTTCGGGCTGGTGGCCAGGGCACGCATGATCTCCAGACGGCGCTGTGCGCCGTAGGGCAGGCTGCCTGCCTGCACATTGGCGAGGTCTGCCATGTGGAAGATATCCAGCAGCTCCAGAGCACGCTCGGTGCACTTCTTCTCTTCCTTCCAGTAGTTGGGCAGGCGGATCAGCGAAGATGCCAAATTGTACTTCATGGACTCGTGCAGGCCCACCTTGATGTTATCGATCACGCTCAGTTCCCTGAATAGGCGGATGTTCTGGAAGGTACGGGCCACGCCCATGCGGTTGACCTGATAGGTCTTTTTGCCGGCGGTGGGCATACCATCGATCAGGATGGAGCCGCGGGTGGGCTGGTAAACGTTGGTCAGCAGGTTGAACACGGTGGTCTTACCGGCACCGTTGGGACCGATCAGACCGGTGATCTCGTTGCGGCCGATCATCAGGTTGAAGCCGTCCACGGCGGTCAGACCGCCGAAGTCGATGCCCAGCTCACGCACGTCCAGAATGGGCTTTTTGTCCTTGTCGCGGTCGGTCAAAAAGCCGCCGGAGGGCACACTGTGTAACTTGGTCTGGAACTCACTCATGGTCTTTGCCCTCCTTTGCTTTCTTCTGGAACAGTTCGCCGTTCATGATCTTTTCCACGATGCGGCTCATAGAGAAGTCGTAGCTGCCCAGCAGTCCGCCCGGACGGAAGATCATCATGAGGACCAGCACCAGCGAGTAGACCACCATGCGGTAGCTGTCAAAGCTGCGGGTGGCCTCGGGCAGGATGGTAAGCACGGTCGCGGACAGGATGGAACCCAGCATGGAACCCATGCCGCCCAGAACCACCATGACCAGAATTTCGATGGACTTCATGAAGCCGAAGGTGGAGGGGTCCAGAACGCCCAGATAGCAGGCGTACAGGCCGCCGGCCAGACCGGCAAAGGCGGCGGAGAATGCAAAGGCCATGACCTTATAATAAGTAGTCTGGATGCCGCAGCTTTCGGCAGCGATCTCGTTATCGCGGATGGCCAGCACGGCGCGGCCATGGCGGCTCTTCATCATGGCGTGGATGGCAAAGCAGGTAATGACCACGCAGATGAACACATTGGCGAAGTTGGAATACTTGGGGATGTTCTTCAGGCCTTTGGCACCGTAGAACAGCTTGAAGCCCAGCACATCATCGATGTTGTTCAGGGTGATGCGGATGATCTCGCCAAAGCCCAGCGTCAGGATGGCCAGATAATCACCGGTCAGGCGCAGAGCAGGAATGCCGATCAGCACGCCGAACAGGCCCGCCACGATGCAGGCCAGCACCAGACCCACGGTAAAAGCGACACCGGAGGGCAGATTGCTGTATTTCGTGAACAGGGCGCAGGTGTAAGCACCCACGGCCATGAAACCGGCGTGGCCCAGCGGCAGCTGGCCCAGATAACCGGTGGCAACGTTCAGCGAGACAGCCAGAATGATGTTGATGCCCACGGTGAGAAGCACCTTGTTCTGGTAGGTGGAAAGCACGTTCTGGGTGAGGAAGGACAGGCCCACGAACAGCAGAGCTACCAGCACGGCGTTCATCAGGTAGCGCACGGGCATTTTGAGTGTTTTGCGTTTGGTATTCATCTTCATGCCCTCCTTACACCTTTTCCTGAACCTTGCGGCCAAGGAAGCCGGTGGGCTTGACCAGCAGCACGATGATCAGGATCGCAAACGTGACGGCATCCTTCCATGCGGAAAGGCCGATGGCGGAAACAAAGCACTCGCACAGGCCGATGGCGATGCCGCCGATCATGGCACCGGGAATGGAGCCGATGCCACCCAGAACGGCTGCAACGAAGGCCTTCAGGCCCAGCATGGAGCCCATGGTGGGGGTCGCCTGCGGGTAGCTGCAGCAGTACAGCACCGAGCCGATGCCGGCCAGAGCGGAACCCACCGCAAAGGTAAAGGAAATGGTGCTGTTGACGTTAATGCCCATCAGGCGGGCAGCGTCCATATCCTCAGACACGGCACGCATGGCCTTGCCGAGCTTGGTCTTCTGCACAAGGAAGGTGAGCACCAGCATGGACAGCACCGTGACCAGCAGGGTGATGACAGAGGTGAGGCCCAGCGGCACAGAGCCGATGCGGAAGGTCTGGTTGGTGTAGTAGGCCGGAATGACCTTTGCACCGGAACCAAGGATCAGCTCTGCAGTGTACTCCAGGAAGAAGGACACGCCGATTGCCGTGATCAGCAGGGAAATACGGGGTGCGTTGCGCAGCGGGGTGTAGGCGATCTTCTCGATCACAACGCCCAGCAGCGTGCAGGTGATGATGGTGGCGCACACAGCGGTGACCGGGCCAAGGCCCAGTTGATTCATCACGAACCAGGACATGTACGCACCAACCATAATGACATCGCCATGGGCAAAGTTCAGCAGCAGGATGATGCCGTACACCATGCTGTAACCCAGTGCGATCAGTGCATAGATGCTGCCAAGGGACAAGCCGTTGATCAGCTGGCTAAAAAACACTGTCATGGACTGATACTTCCTTTCTTTGCGGCGTTTGCACGCCTTTTGGGGAATGCACTTTTTTACCAAAAAAGCGGAGACAGCCGATCAAAACCTGTTCCGGCGGTCTCCGCAATGGGTCTTTTATTTCTGAGTGCTGCCTTTATGCCGCACACCGGTGCGCAGGATCAAAGCAGATCAGAACATTTCCTTCAGAACGGGGGTTGCACCGTCGAAGCACAGGATAGCGGTCTGCTTGACGGGGTTGTGGTGCTCATCGAAGGTGAAGGTGCCGGTGATGCCATCGATGGTGCCGCCTGCGATAGCATCGATGACGGCCTGCTTATAGTCGTCATCACCAGCGGTCAGGCCGGCATCCTCAGCAGCCTGAATGCCGTAGACAACGGTCATGGCAGCATCGTAGCCCAGAGGAGCGAAGCCGTTGGGGTACTCCTCACCGTACTCAGCCTTGTAGGCATCCTCAAAGTCGGGGTTGGAGCCTTTTGCGTAGTTTGCGCAGAAGTAGGCATCCTTCAGCTGGTCGGCAGTTGCGTAGCCTTCCAGACCATCCCAGCCGTCGCCGCCCAGGAAGGGAACTGCCAGACCGATGCTCTCAGCCTGAGCCAGGATCTGACCGACTTCCTGATAGTAGTTGGGGCAGAACACCACTTCGGGAGCCTTGCCCAGAATGGTGGTCAGCTGGGTCTTGTAGTCCACATCGCCCTCAGAGTAGGTCTCCTGATCGACGATGGTGCCGCCCAGGCTCTCGAACTCGTTGACGAAGTTCTCGGCCAGACCCTCGTTGTAGTCAGCGCCCTTCTGGAAGATGACGGCTGCCTTGGTGTAGCCCAACCGCTGGTAAGCGTAGTCAGCCATCTTGATGCCCTGGAACGGGTCGGTGAAGGTTGCGCGGAACACATTCTCGTTCACGGTGTCGGTCTCGGCATCGTAGGTGACAGCCTCAGCGGTAGCGGAAGCGGTGACCATGGGCATGTTGTAGTCTGCGCTCTCGGCAGCAACTGCCAGAGTCGGGGTGGTGGTAACATCGCCCACCAGAGCGGTGATGCCCTGATCGCACATCTTGGTGAAGCAGGTAACAGCCTGAGTTGCATCGCCCTGCTCATCCATGGCGATGATCTCCAGCTGCTTGCCGTTGATGCCGCCCTTTTCGTTGACCTGCTTCAGGTACAGGGTAGCGCCGTTGACAACGGCCTGACCGTAAACGGAAACATCACCGGTCATGGGGCCCAGAACACCGACCTTGATGGTGTCGCCGGAAGCAGCAGCATCAGCACCGGTGGAAGCTGCAGTGCTGCTGGAAGAACCGCCGCAGGCGGTCAGAACGCCGGCTGCAGCAACAACGCCTGCAGTGGCCAGAAAATTACGACGAGAAATCATCTTTTTCATAGTGAATATCCTCCTTAGGAGCATTCGTGCTTCAGTATAAAAACGGAAGCAAGGCCCTCTTTCCCTCAAAGCGACCTTGCTTCGTTATCAATATTATAGACCTGTGAGCCAAAATCCGCAATTCACAAACCGTCCATACTTTCAGGGGCATTTTGTGGACTTTGTCGCCAAAATAGCCAAAAGCAATGGGTCTGTTTTGTGCACTATTTCAACTGCTTCATTTTGTTTGTGTGTCAGGTGAACACAATTCACAAGTTGCAAAAGGGTTACAGGGTCTCCATTTCGGCATCTGCGGCGAACTCGGCCTCTGCACGTGCCTCGGCAGCTTCGCCCTCTGCTTCCGCTTTGGCCGGAGACTCTGCAAGGACCTTGCGGATGGCGGTGAAGTAGAACACCAGCGACAGGCCGGTGCCGATGCACCAGCCCACGGGCCATGCCATCCAGATGCCCGTGCTGCCCAGAGCAGTGCTGCTCAGCACAATGGCGATGCCCACGCGCAGGATCAGGTCGGAGAAGGTGGCGATCATAAAGCGCACCATCATGCCGCAGCCGCGCAGGATGCCGTCAGTGACCAGCTTGAGCGACACCACAAAATAGAAGGGAGACAGGATGCGCAGGAACAGCATACCGGTGTCGATGGCCGGACCCTGCGGGTCATTCATGAACAGCAGCAGCAGGAAGCGGCCGAAGAAGAAGTACAGGAGCACGATGGGCACGCAGATGATCCACACCAGATTGCGGCCTGCACCAAAGCCCTTGTGCACACGGTCCATCTTGCCTGCGCCCATGTTCTGGGAGGTGTAGTTGGAGATGCCGTTGCCCAGCGTGGTGAAGGAAGTGATGACCATGTTGTTCAGCTTGACGGCTGCAGAGTAGCCTGCAATGACGCTGGCACCAAAGGTGTTGATGACGCTCTGCAGGATGATGTTGCCCACAGAGACGAAGCTCTGCTGCAGGATGCTGGGGATGGCCACCACGGCCACCTTGCCCAGCATGTTCCAGGAGAACAGCACGACCTTGTTCTTGGATTTGAAGGCGCTGATGCGGCGGAACACCACCACCATGGCCAGCACGCAGCTCACACCCTGACACAGGAAGGTGGCCCATGCCACACCGGCTACGCCCATCTTGAGACCGGCCACGAACAGGATGTCCACGCCGATGTTGGACAGGGACGAGACTGCCAGAAAATAGAAGGGCGTTTTGCTGTCGCCCAGAGCGGAGAAGATGCCGGTGGCGATGTTGTAGAAGAACATGAAGGGCAGGCCCAGAACGTAGATATCCAGATACAGCGAAGAATCCGCAAGGATCTCCTCCGGGGTGTTGATGAGCTCCAGCAGGCTGTGGCAGCCCACAAGGCCGATCAGCATCAGCACGGCGCACAGCACGGCAGAGCCGATCAGGGAAGTGTAGACCGAAGTCTTCATCTCATCGTAGTCCTTTGCGCCAAAGTAGCGGGACACGATGACCGAGCAGCCAATGTTGCAGCCAAAGGCAAATGCAATGAAGATCAGGGTGATCTCGTAGCTGTTGCCCACAGCAGCCAGTGCATTCTCGCCGATGAACTTGCCTGCAACAAGGCTGTCGGCAATGTTGTACAGCTGCTGGAAGATGATGCTGCCGAACATGGGCAGGCAGAACTGCCACAAAACCTGTGACGGCTTGCCGACCGTCAGATCCTTATTCATATAGAAAATCCTCCTCTATCTACCATAAAGAAACATATTAGAACCAGAAAACAGTATAGAGTCGTCCTGACAAAAAGTAAAGAAAAATTTTAGTATATCTGCCATATGAAATTAACATGACAGGCATGATGCATCCCCGCTGCTGCCAGTGGGCAGACTGTAAAGACCAGCTGCTTCCTGCTTTGCCGGAATGTTCTGCCCCATCAGCTGCCGTTTTTTGCCCCTTAAAAAGTTTACATCCACAAACATGCGCATCGGCTCTTGCACCGGGCAGGAAAGCGTGGTAGGATACTATTGGTTAGTTAGACATAACTATCATAATTGGCCGTCACCCGTCTGCCCGCCCCGGGCAGCACAGGGAAGGAAATGATATTCAGGAGGTTTTCGAGATGAACTATCTGGAAATTGAATCTGTTGTAGGCCGCGAGATCCTGGACTCCCGCGGCAACCCCACCGTGGAAGCGGAGATCACGCTGGCCGACGGCACCGTGGCACGCGGCTGCGCACCTTCCGGCGCATCCACTGGTGAGTTTGAAGCTCTGGAGCTGCGGGACGGCGACAAGGGCCGCTATCTGGGCAAGGGCGTGACCAGGGCTGTTGAGAACATCAACACCGTCATTGCTGATGCTGTTGTGGGCATGGATGCCTCCGACATCTACGCCATCGACGCTGCCATGATCAAGGCCGACGGCACCAAAGATAAATCCAATCTGGGCGCAAACGCCATTCTGGCCGTGTCCATTGCCGCCTGCCGTGCAGCCGCTGCTTCTCTGGATATGCCGCTGTACCGCTTTCTGGGCGGTGTGAACGGCAACCGCCTGCCCGTGCCCATGATGAACATTCTGAACGGCGGCGCACACGCCACCAACACGGTGGATACGCAGGAGTTCATGATCATGCCCGTGGGCGCGCCCTCCTTCAAGGAAGCTTTGCGCTGGTGCGCGGAGGTGTTCCACGCTCTGGCTTCCATCCTGAAGGCCAAGGGGCTGGCTACCTCCGTGGGCGATGAGGGCGGCTTTGCCCCCAACCTGTCCAGCGACGAGGAGACCATTGAGACCATTCTGGCCGCCATCGAAAAGGCCGGTTACGTGCCCGGCAAGGACTTCATGCTGGCTATGGATGCCGCGTCCTCCGAGTGGAAGAGCCCCAAGGGCAAGGGCTTCTACAAGCTGCCCAAGGCCGGCACCGAGTTCACCTCCAGCGAGCTGATCGCACACTGGAAGAGTCTGGTGGAAAAGTACCCCATCATCTCCATCGAGGACGGCCTGGATGAAGAGGACTGGGAAGGCTGGCAGGAGATGACCCGCGAGCTGGGCGGCAAGGTCCAGCTGGTGGGCGACGACCTCTTTGTGACCAACACCGAGCGTCTGGCCAAGGGCATCGGGCTGGGTGCAGGCAACGCGATCCTGATCAAGCTGAACCAGATCGGTTCTGTTTCCGAGACGCTGGAGGCCATCAAGATGGCCCACAAGGCCGGTTACACCGCCATCAGCTCTCACCGCTCCGGCGAGACCGAGGACACCACCATTGCCGATCTGGCCGTGGCGCTGAACACCTGCCAGATCAAGACCGGTGCTCCCAGCCGTACCGAGCGTGTTGCAAAGTACAACCAGCTGCTGCGCATTGAGGAGCAGCTGGGCGGCAGCGCCGTTTACCCCGGCATGGCAGCTTTCAACGTAAAGCGCTGAGGCGGTTGGAAACCAATTGATCTTCCGGCACCCGTACTGCTTTTGCAGCGGCACGGGTGCCGTTTTGTTTTCTCCCAATTTTTTCCTGCAATCCGCTGTTCTGCCCAGCCGTATTCCATGCATGCCGGGCATTTTGTCCCGAAATTGCAAAAAAGGAGCAAAACATTCATGTTATCTACTCTGATCTCTCTGTACAAGCTGCTGGGCACCGGCGATTTTGTAAAAGTGCTGCTGATCCTGCTGAAGGGGCTTTTCGGCTGATGCAAAGCCGCCCTTTTCACTGCGGAAACGGGACTGCCTTACCGGCAGCCCCCTTTTTTTGCCTTCTCACTTTACTTTCTTAAAAAAATATGCCATAATGAAACAAGTATTTTCTGGTTCAAAAGCCGTGCCCTGTACTGGGAGATCAGGGCCGGAATCCAATAGAAGAGGGGTATTTTGTTATGAGCAAAACCATCATCCCGGCAAACTATACGCCCGCGCTGAACCTGTACGACACGCAGCGCGCCATTGGTACGGTCAAGCGTCTGTTTGCCGACACCTTGTGCGCCACACTGAACCTGTACCGCGTGTCTGCTCCACTGTTTCTGGAAGCATCCACCGGTCTGAACGACGACCTGAACGGTGTCGAGCGCAAGGTCACCTTTGATATCAAGGAAAGCGGCATTGAGGCACAGGTGGTGCAGTCACTGGCAAAGTGGAAGCGCAAGGCCCTGAAGGACTACGATTTCCGTGTGGGCAAGGGCCTGTACTGCGATATGAACGCTATCCGCCGCGACGAAGATCTGGACAACCTGCACTCCATCTATGTGGATCAGTGGGACTGGGAAAAGGTGATCCGTCTGGAAGACCGCAACGAGGCTTACCTCAAGAGCGTGGTGCGCTCCATCGTGTCCGCTGTCTGCGCCACTGAGATGAACCTGCACGCCATGTTCCCCCAGCTGCAGGAGCTGCCGCTGCACAGCCCCAACGTCACCTTCATCACCACGCAGGAGCTGGAGGACCAGTACCCGGACCTGACCCCGAAGGAGCGTGAGAACGCCTTTGTGAAGGAGCACGGCACCACCTTCCTGATGAAGATCGGCGCTCCGCTGAAGAGCGGTAAGCCCCATGACGGCCGTGCCCCCGACTACGACGACTGGGATCTGAACGGCGACCTGCTGTTCTGGAACGACCCGCTGCAGTGCAGCTATGAGCTGAGCAGCATGGGCATCCGCGTCAGCCCTGAAAGCATGGACAAGCAGCTGACCATGGCTGGCTGCGACGACCGCCGCGCCCTGCCCTTCCACAAGGCCGTACTGAACGGTGAGCTGCCTTACTCCATCGGCGGCGGCATCGGCCAGAGCCGCCTGTGCATGCTGCTGCTGGGCAGCGCCCACATTGGCGAAGTGCAGGCCAGCGTCTGGGACGCAGCCACCCGCGAAGCCTGCGCCAAGGCAGGCATCCCGCTGCTGTAAGCAGGTTTTCCACACAAAGATTCAAAAGGCAGGATACCACCCTCATGGTGGTATCCTGCCTTTGTTCGTTTTTTGCCTGTATCCGCGGAGAAATAGTTCGAGTCCTGTACCACCACCAAACAAAAAATCCCCAGACGAATGTCTGAGGATTTTTTGTGGTGGAGAATTAGGAACTCGAACGCCAGACCCCCTGCGTGGGCAGCAGCGTGCCGCTTGCGCCGGTGACGACAGCCACCTTGCCGGTGAGATCGGTATTCAGTTCCATACAGCGTCTCAGTTCCGGTATTCCGCCGGCAGCTGATCCATGGTCTGCCACTTGTCCATGGCTTCTTCCAGCTTCATGCCCTTGGCCACTGCATCGCGGCGGCAGGCGTTGACAGCCTGGATCTCCTTCATCTTGGCACCGGTCAGGGTGTAGCCCTTCATGGCGATGAGGGTAGCCGCCCATGCCACCATGGGGATGATGCAGAACAGCACGATGACCACCCAGTTCATGCCCGGGGTGTAGGGGTCATACTGGGTGGGCAGGCTCTGCAGGCCCACAAAGCTGACCGCGATGCCCACAACGGTAGCGGACAGGCTGGACACCAGCTTGTCCACCAGACTGAACAGGGTGCCCATGATGCCGGGGATATACTTGCCGCTGCGGTAGGTCTCGTAGTCGGAGCAGTCGGCCACCATGGGGATGGGCATATCGGCGGTGGCGTAGTAAGCACCGTAGCCGATGCCGAAGAAGGCGATGAACAGGATGGTGTACAGGTTGATGGAAAGGCCGTTCTCGCCCAGAATGGACAGTGTGAAGGCATCGCCGCGGCCCCAGAGCAGCAGCAGCACCAGCACGCCCACATAGCACACCAGCGCCACGCTGACGTACTTCATCAGGCTGGCCTTCTGGCCCTCCTTCTGGCTGGTGCGGACGGTGAGCAGGAAGAAGGGCACGCTGCACACATAGCCCAGAACCATCATGGGCAGGTACAGACCATCGTAGTTGCCCATCATGCAGCCGTACAGCATGCACAGCACGGTGGTGTTGGTGGCGATGGAAAGTGCCAGCTTGCAGCCTGCACCGGCCACCATCAGCCGCTGCATGGGATCGTTGTTCTTGATGATCTGGATGTATTCGCTCACTTTGATCTTCTCGGTCTTTTCGCCGCCGATGCCAAAGTACTTGGGCTGATCCTTCTCCCAGATGCCGATGACAGCCAGCAGGGTGAGCAGGATGGAGATGACGATGCCCACCGGAGCCAGCGTGCGGAAGAACCCGGCGGAAGCGTAGCCGCCCTCATAGTTCTTGGCAAGGATGGGGGCAAAGAACTGCATGGCACCCATGCCCAGCAGGCTGCCCACCGTGTTGAAGATGGTGAACAGCGGGCGCTGCTTGGGGTCATTGGTCAGCACGGTCTGGCCGGAGCGGGTGCAGCTGGTCTGGAAGGTGTAGCCGATGACCCACACGGCATACAGGGCAACGAACGCAGCGTAGCGCAGCCCCATGGCACTGGCGGGGATGAGCGGGGTGAGGCAGTACAGCACCAGAATGCTTGCTGCCATGATGAGGTTGCCGATGACCATGAAGGGCCGGAACTTGCCGAACCTGCCGTTGGTGCGGTCCATGAGGGCACCAATGATGGGGTCGGTGACGGCATCGAACAGGCGCATGCCGGTGACCATCACCGAAGCAAACAGCATGCTCAGGGCCAGCACTTTGCTGCCGAAGGTCGCGATGTAGGAAAGCACCAGCACATAGTACACGTTGGTCGCGCCGTTGTTCAGCGGAAACAGCACCAGCTGGTAGGTTTTGGCGCGGTTCACACTCGACGCCGTTGTTTTTTGTTCGCCCATTGCGGTCTCTCCTTTTGTCTTTGATAAAAAGCGGCAGCCCGCCCCGCCTTCGGGGCAGGCTGCCGTAACATGGGGTCAGGGATCGTGCAGACCGGAATTACTTCTGGTCAACAGCAGGAGCGGTGTCTGCCAGCTCCTTCTTGCGCTTGAGGGCCTTGCTCAGCTGCCATGCGCACAGCACGGTCAGCACAGCCAGCACGGCGATCAGTGCGTAGATCGCAGTCTGCCACCAGGGCAGCACGGTCTTGAGCGTATCGCTTGCAGACCAGCCGTTCATGGCGTTGGAGTTGACCACGGTGTACAGGATGTGATGCATTGCATTGCGCATCTGGGTCACGATGTAGGCATCGTTCTCGTAGTTGGCAGCCTTGGTGGTGTGGATCTTGGGCATCGGGCTGTCCCAGATGTCGGAACCGGCGATCAGGCCGTCCACCAGATCCATGTACTGGCTGGAGCCGGAGAAGTCGGTGATGCACATGCCGCGCATGCCCAGCTCCTCACGCAGGAAGCCGTTCAGCAGGTTGGAGTTGGCACCGCACCAGGTTGCGCCCCAGCGGTTGAAGCCGGTCATCACGCACCATGCGCCGCCATCCGTGATGGCCTTATCGGCCACTTCCAGATAGATCTCGCGGGCGGTCTGCTCGTTCAGCCAGGTGTTGACACCACGGCGGCTGGTCTCAGAGTCGTTCAGGGCAACGTGCTTCAGGTAGACGTACACGCCCTTGGACTGGATGCCCTGCACCTCGGCAGCGCAGATGGTGCCGGCCACAAAGGGATCCTCGGCGTAGTACTCGAAGTTACGGCCGGAGTAGGCGGTACGGTGCATGTTGATGCCGGGGCCGTACAGGCCGGAGTAACCCATGGCCAGGCAGTCCTCACCGATGCACTTGCCCACTTCGTTGATCAGGTCCACATTGAAGGTGGCAGCCATGACATCCTCGGAGGTGTAGCACATGGCGGATGCACCGCCGGTCAGGGCAGCGGTCAGGCCCTGCGGGCCGTTCTCGTCCTTGGTAGCGGTTTTGCCGATGGAAGCAGCCGCTGCAGTGTTGTGGAAGCCCAGAGTGATGGTGTTGACCATCTCATCGAAGGTCAGCTGATCCAGCAGGGTCTCCCACTGGGGATCGTCGAAGTCCTTGCCAATCATGGAAGCGAGGGTCAGGCCGTTCTTGGCACCCAGAGTGGGCATCTCGACGCTGTCGGCCTCGGTGCCGTCGTACTGGGTAAAGGCCAGATCTGCAGCCAGCGTTTCGTTGGCGGTCAGAGCTGCAGGCTGGGTGGGAACCGTGCCGGTCCAGTCAGCGCGGCTCATCCAGGTCACGCTGCCGGGAGCATCGCTGCTCTTGTTGGGGTCGGACTCATCAAACAGGTTGGTGATGGCAGTGCCGTTGGTGCTGATTGCATAGGTGGTGGTATCCAGTGCTTCGTTGGTCCACTTCCAGACCAGAGAAGCATCGCCGTCCTCGGTCATGCGGCCATTGGTGCCGGCCACGGTGTAGCCCTTGGCAGCAAGGATGTTGTTGACAGCGTTGTGAGAATCGGTAGCAGCGGTGAAGTAGTAGTCACCGGCATCCAGAATGTAGGTCTTGGCGTTGTTTGCGTCGTAGGTGCGCAGCTCGCTCTTCTTCACAGTGATGGTCACATCCTCGGAAGCGCCGGGAGCCAGCACATCGGTCTTGGCAAAGCCGCACAGCTCTGCAGCGGCCTTCTCGATGCCGTTTGCCTTGTCGTAGTCGGTGTAGGGAGACTGGAAGTAGACCTGCACGGTCTCCTTGCCGGAATAGGTCTTGCCGGTGTTGGTGACCTTCAGGGTGACGGTGAAGGCGTCGTCAGACTCGGTCACATTGAAGTTGCTGTAAGCGAAGGTGGTGTAGCTGTCGCCGTAGCCGAAGGGATAGGCAACGGTGGTGGCCCAGTCATAGTCGCCTGCCTTGGCAGTGCCCATGACCACATCCTCGTAACGGGTCTCGAAGTAGCGGTAGCCCAGATAGATGCCTTCCTGATAGACGCTGTACATGCCCTGCACGTCTGCACCCTCGGTCAGCAGGTTGTACTCTGCTGCGTTGGGGTAGGCCTGGGTGTAGAAGTTGTACATGGCGGGGTTTGCCAGATTGTCGTACAGGTAGGTGTCCACCAGAGAGCCGGAGGGGGTCACAGTGCCGGCAAGCAGCTGGCCCACACCGTTGATGCCGGTCTGGCCCACATCGCCGATCCACATGGCGGCATCAATGCCGTAGTCCTCGCCGCAGATGGCGGGGTTGAGGAAGTCCATCTCCAGTGCGTTGGAGCTGTTGATCAGGACGACGATGGACTTGAAGGTGCCGTTGTCCTTCAGTGCCTTCAGGTTCTTCAGCAGCTCGATCTCTTCTGCGGACAGCTCCAGATAGTTGCCGCTGCCCTCGGAACCGGAGATCCAGCTGTCGTTGGTGCCGTTGGTGCCGCTGGGCAGGTCTGCGCCCTCACCGCCGGAGCGGGAGAACACCACGATGGCAGCATCGCCGTACTCGGCAAAGCTGCTCTCGGCGCTGGACAGTGCGCTCCACGGAGCTTCATTGACAGCGTACTGGGTGTTTGCTTCCAGCGTATCCGAGATGGAGGCCGGGGTAATGCGGCTGTAGTTCTTCATCATGCTGTCGGACTTGTACAGATTCCACAACGTCTGGTTGACTTGAATGCCCTGAGCTTCCAGTGCTTCCTTCAGGTTGGGGGCCTTGCTGGTATCCACGGAACCGGAGCCGGTGCCGCCGTACATCAGATCCACAGAGCCATGGCCGAACAGGCTGACCTTGGCGCTGCCTGCCAGCGGCAGGGCAGCGTTGTCGTTCTTCAGCAGGGCAGCGCCCTCGGCCTCAACGGTGGCGCACAGCTCAGCCTCATAAGCCTCGAGCTCTTCGTCGGAAGCAAAGCCCGCTTTGAAGTATTCGGTATCTTCCGTGGTGTCGCCCTTGATGATCTTATAGGTCGATGCATTCAGAGCAACGTTCAGGGTGGTGGCGTACTGATTTGCGATCATGTTGCCCACGATGGCGGCGATGGTCAGGATCGCCGTCAGCGCAGTGAGCACCGACCACAAACGTACTTTGGGTTTCTTGGGATTCATTGGTTCTCCTCCTTTTCATTTATAACAACCGCCAGACAGCGGGATGTCCTTGGTTATACCCAGTTTGCACTGGTGGAATTGGATTTCTTCAGCTTGTAGCTGGGGTTCGGCTCTGCCACACTGCGGAAGGATGCGGTGTCGATGCAGTCGCCTGCAACGGCCTTCAGCTCCACCTTGCCATGCAGCGGCACGCGGAACTTGAAGATATGCTCGCCGGTCTGCTCTGCCAGTTTTTTGCCGTCCGCATACAGGGCAACGGTGTGCTGGTTGGAGTAGACCTTGACCTCGATCTCCTTCTCGGTGCGGTCGGTGAACCGCTTGGAGCAGATGTGGACGAAGTTTTCCTCACTCCACCATGCTTTATAGAGGTAGAAGCTGTCCTTTTTGGTCTTGCGGTCAAAGGTGACAAGACCCTTGTGGTTCATGCCCGGCTCGCCGCCCTGATCCCGGGCATCCGCTGCAAAATCGAACATGTTCCACACATGGGTCGCCCACAGCCACGGGTGGCGGTCAAAGCACTTCAGCATATACTCGTGGTACTTGGCCTGATATTCCTCGGTGTGGTCGCCCCGGCGGGGGTGGGCACTGTGGAGGTTGGGCATGCCCTCGGCACCGTACTCGGAAAAGCCAAGCGGACGGTTGGGGTACACCAGATGGAAAAAGTCCATCCACAGGTCATTCAGGAACAGGCCCGGCACATACCAGCCCAGATACAGGTTCCAGCTCACCAGATCGGTGATGTGCGCCACCGGGTTGAAGGGGCCGCACACGGCGTAGCAGGCCAGCGTGGTCAGGCGGGTGGGGTCCAGCTTGTGGCACAGCTCGTTGAGCACCCGGTGATTGTCCAGCATATCGGCCTTATCCTTGGTGGAAATGGTGATCTCGTTGGACACGCCCCAGCAGACGATGGAGGGGTGGTTGTAGTTCTGGTGGATGAGCTCTTTCATCTGGCTGATGGTATTTTCCCGGCCATTGGGCAGATGCTCGGAGATGTAGGGGATCTCTGCCCAGACCACCATGCCGTACTGGTCGCACAGGTCGTAGAAATACTGGTCGTGCTGGTAGTGCGCCAGCCGGACGGTGTTTGCACCCAGCTCCCGGATCAGCGCCATGTCCTCATCATGCATCTCCCGGGTGATGGCGTTGCCCAGACCCTTGCGGTCCTGATGGCGGGACACACCGTGAAGGGGATAGGGCCTGCCGTTGAGGAAAAAGCCCTTCTTTGCATCCACAGAGAAGCTGCGCAGGCCCACCTTGGTGGTCACTTCATCCACCGGCTTGCCGTCCTGCAGCAAGCGGACGACACAGGTGTACAGGTATGGGTCCTCCACGCCGTTCCACAGGTGGGGAGCATCCAGATGGAGGAAAGTATTTTCGCCCTCGCCCTTTGCAGCGGTGCGGCCCTCAGCATCCAGCAGCTCCACCGTTACGGTGCCGCTGCCTTCCACCAGCGTTTCCACCCGGATGTCGGCGCTGCCCTCTTTCAGGGTGGGGGTGATCTTCACGCCGGTATCGCCAAAGTGTCCCAGGGCAATGTGGTTTTTGTTCACCACCAGCAGGCTCACATCCCGGTAGATGCCGCCGTAGAAGGTGAAGTCCGCTTTCTGGGGGTAAATGCGGTCGTTGACGCTGTTGTCTACCCGCACCGTGAGCTGGTTCTCTGCCTGCAGCAGCTCCGTGACCTCTGCCCGGAAGGTGGAGTAGCCGCCGTCATGGGTGCAGAGCTGCTGACCGTTCAGCAGCACGGCGGCGCTGGCGTTGACACCCTCGAACTGCAGCCACACCTGCTGCTGTGCCGGGTCGTACACCGGTGCTGCAAAGCGGGTGCAGTAGGTGCAGCAGCCCCGCCAGTAATCGTTGCCGCCGTCCTGACCGTCCTTGGCGTTCCATGTATGGGGCAGCTCTACGGCGGTGGTAACGCCGTTCGGGCCGGTGAACTGCCAGTCCTTCATGAGCTTTGCAATACTACGCATCCGATTCCTCCTGTTTTTGCTGTGGTACAGTGATTTTTTTCGTTTTCTGCTCTTTGTCATTATTTTATCAGAGTGGCCGTATTTCGCAAGATGCGTGCGAAAATCGGTCGTTTTGCGTGCATATTCGGTTTTGGACTGCCAAATGTGAACTGATATATTTGTAAGTTTTTCACAAGCAGATGTATCCAACAAGCCGTAAAAAGAAAACCGCCGCAGTCCTTCCGTTTCCGGAACTTCTGCGGCGGCTGCCGTTTCCTTAACTTATTTTTGCAGCGGAAAGATGATCTTTTCCGCAAAAAACTCGCCCTGCTCTTCCAAGGTCAAAGTGCCTTTGTACTTCTGCACGATGCGCCGGATCACCTTCAGCTCGTATTGTGCAGAGCGGTTTGCCTGCTGTTCCGGCGGGCGCAGCGGGCTGATGATGTTCACCACTACAAAACCCTGCCGCACACAGACCAGCAGATCGATGACCCGGCACTCCGGCCGGGAGGCCTGCACGGAGCTTTCCACGGCGTGATCCAGCGCATTGGCAAACAATGCGTACAGATCCCCCGCTTCAAAAAAGCCCAGACAGCTGCCGTTTGCCACAGCATTCAGCTGGATGCCCCGGGACTCGCACAGCAGGCTCTTCTCGGTCAGCACCACATCCAGAACCTCGTTGCCGGTGTTGCGGTTCGCGTCATACAGGCGGGCCGCGCGCTCGGCCTCATCAATGCGCTCCTGTGGTACCGCTTCGGGCGATAGCTTGCGGAGATTGGCGATCTGCACCTTCAGCTCATGGCAGCGTTTGTTGATGATCTGCACGTTCTGCCGGGCCACCTGATATTGCTGGCGCTGACGCTCGTACAGCAGATTCAGTTCACTCATCTCTTTTTCCATGGCAGACTTCTTGAACAGCTCGCTCTGGAAATACAGCAGGGTGATAAAATAGAACTGCCCGATCAGAATGGTAACGGTAAGGCTCAGCGGAGTCTGTTCGGCGCGGGCATTGTCCAGCACGGCGGCCTGCACCATGAACAGGATGCCAATGAAGAACGCGCTGAACAGCTGCCGGGGCCCGATGTTGTATTCTCCTTTATAAGGAAGCTGCCGTGCCAGCAGGATATACACCGCCGCAAAGAATACCGCCCCGGACAGCAGCTGTACCAGAACCGCCCAAGGGGAAGCCATGTTCAGCGGGTGTCCATACCGGGTAAACTGCAGCTCCAGAAAGCACCAGCCCTCGTAAGCGCACTGCGCGATGAGCAGGCTCCATACTGCGCAGTACAGGGCACCTTTTTTATTGATATCCGTACACAGATAGATCATCCCGCCCAGCAGTGCAAAAAAGGAAACGTAAAGTACCAGCAGCAGGAGCTGCTGCTGCCACAGTGTTGTGGACTGTGCCAGAGGGTCCAGCAGCTGCGCCAGCAAAAGCAGCGGGAACAGCATCCCGCAGGCACGCGCCCAGAAATGGGTGCGATGCCGCAAAGGCAGACAAAAGACCAGCGCCGCGCCCCAGCGCAGCAGCGCCCGGAGCAGGCTGTTCAGCAGGGATGTGGTCACAGCACACCTCCCATGTAGGACGCTACTGCGGTAAGAAAGGCCGTACGCTGCCGTCGGCTGATCTCCAGCCGGTCGTTTCTCACAAGGGCAAAGTCGTTTTCAATGCCCTTAACGTAGGCCAGATTGACCAGATAACATTGGTTGCAGCGGACAAAATGATACTCGGCAAGCTGCTTTTCGGCACTTTGCAGGCTGGCGCGTGCCGCGAACTCTCCTTTGGAGGTATGGTAGTACAGCATCCGGCTGTGGGTCTCCAGATAATAGATATCAGCGGTATCCAGCAGCTGGATGCCGCCGCCCGCCAGCTGCAGCACAACCTGCCCGCCTCTGCGCCGCTGCACCCGCTGGATGGCGCGGGAAAGCTTGGTGCAGAACTGATAATAGTTCACCGGCTTCAGCACATAATCCAGTGCATCTACCTCGTAGCCCCGGATGGCATACTGTGCCATGTTGGTCACAAAGACCAGCACCACATCCGCATCCACGGCCCGGATGGCTTCGGCCGCTCCAAAACCGTCCAGCCGTGGCATCTCCACGTCCATAAAAATAATGTCGAATCCCGGCGTATAGTGCTCTGCGATCTCGGCACCGTCTGTGATGAGACTGATCTCCACCTGCAGGCCCTGCTCCTGCGCATATTGCCGGACGAACCGGTTCAGGCTTTCCCGTGTTTCTTCCTGATCCTCTACGATCGCAATTTTGAACATCCTGCACCCACCTTCTCTCTGCGTCTGATCGCCGTATGGCTCTTTTTATTGAAACACACTTTTCTATGAAATGCAATGGAAAACCTTGCGGGGAAAACAGATGCGGTTCCCATCCTGTACCGCCCCCCCACAAATAAAAAATCCCCAGACAGCCGTCTGAGGACTTTTGCGGCAGTGCACTGCCAAGGGCAGGCGAACCTGGATTTATTCCAGATACTGCGGCAGATTCCACGTACCTCGCAGCACACGGTGGATTTCCACGCTCTTGCTTTCATCGTTGACGCGATAGAACACCAGACGGGACATCTCCTGTCAGGAATATTGCATCACAAAATGACTACGGGCGCAAGGCTGATGATTCTTGTTGGGGCGTGCGGAGCCCCAAACCCTGCTGGAAACGAGTACGGCAAACTGGAAGTTATAGTGCTATCTTTTTCCATTTTCTAATCTTAGTTCTGAATGTTCCGAACGGAGCAACCGTGTTAACATGTATAAACTTGTATACTTCCCAGACTGCTGTTTTGGTTGATTCATCGGCCCACTTTCTCATATGTGGCTCGAATAACTCTTCGTCGCTTAATGAGTCAATCATTTCATAAATCGAATTAATATTCTCTCTCAGCATATCTTTCAACTCCTGCAACGACAGATAAGCATATGTATCTGTAAACCATTGATATAATTCGCCAAGCTGATTCCACTTGAAATCATCCGAAGGAGTCTTGACATGAAGGCCATTTCTTTCGTCTGATTCCCATTTAAGAACAAGAGTTGTCCAGCCAACCTGGTAAGCAAGATTTTCTGCTGGAGTTCTGTCAACTTCCTCAACTCTCTTATCTTTTAATGATTCCGGAATAATATCAAATTCTGAAATGTACTTTGCAAAACTTTTATTTATCTCGTTCTTAAGTTCATCTTTATTCTCGTATGTTCTCACTAGTCTATCTCCTCAAATTCCGATTTGTTGAACTAAGCCGAGTATATCACACCCGCCAAGTAAAGAACACTCCCGATAAAGTGAAATTTGCAGGCTGGAAAGCGCAGAGCCGCCCTGTTCGAGCCCTGTACCGTCCACCAAAACAAAAAGACCCGACTCGAATGAGTCGGGTTGTTTTGGTGGAGCATTGTCCACAGCACTCGAAACTTTATGCAGGCATCTCGTTGCTGCGTTCGGTGCGCTTCAAGCCAAGAAATGGCAGAACATCTGCGCGTTTCAACCCCTGCTCATGAGCTTTTCTGAGTTGATACTCATGCAGGGCGATGCTGTCCAGCAAATCACGCTGATTCTGGGAAGCTGCATAATAGTCCACACCGAACCGTTTGCAGACAGCGCTGAGCTGGTCAAGCATTTCAATGGCCGTAGAGGACATCCGTTTGACTTCAATATCCATAGCAAGAACACCTTTCAGGAGAGATAACGAAACTGCGGAAAATTTTCAAGAATGTCGATGGAAAACATAGCAGGCAAGAATCGTCCCGTGGCCACAAATTTTCAATTTTTGAAAATTTTCTGCCCATCCGGGACTGCACTTCTGCAACGCTCTCGCGTTTTTGAAGTGGCCCTTGTCGGGGCAAGGCCCCTCCATCTTGCTGGCGCAAGACCGGGCTGCCGCTCAAACGCCCCACTGGGGCGTTTGTTGCTACGCAACCGCGGTCCTGTTGGGGCGTGTCTGCCCCAAACCCTGCTTAGTAGTAACTATAATACGGCATACAAACTGCAACCAGAATAAACAGGCTGACCGCCGCAGCCAAAGCATACTTCAAATCATTTGGACCATCTTTGACCGTTTCCCGAATTGCGAAAAGCAAAGAAAACACAAAGACAAAGGGGAAAATCCACCAGATTTTCACAAAGACACGCATAACCAAAAAATCCATCTTTAGCTCCTTTCAGCCTTTTTATTTCAGTGTGGCGATACCATTTTCTGAGCCGAGTATACCATACCGCCAACCGAAAGACTACCCCCTATATGCCAGAACTTTCCCTTTTTCCTGCGTACGTGCGTACGGACTGTGTACGGACGTACGCAGAGATTGACCTAAAACGCGCAATATGGGGATGCCGAAGAAAAAGGCAGGACACCACCGCCATGGTGATACCCTGCCTTTCCTCGTTCTTGCTTACCGTTCTGCGTACTCCCGCCGTAGAACTTCCTGTAAACAAAAAACGTACCCGAACCCTTTTTCATAAAGAATCGGGTTCGAGTACGAACTGTTTGGTGGACGGTACAGGACTCGAACCTGTGACCTCCTGCACGTCAAGCAGATGCTCTACCAGCTGAGCTAACCGTCCATAAGTCATATCGACTTGAATAGTTTACCACAGCCTGTGCAAAAAAGCAATACTTTTCTGCGATTTTTTATTTTTCCACCTTCAGCGACCTGCGGACGATATCGTACAGCACCGGCTTCATGGCTTCAATATCATCGGGTTTGCCCTCCAGCACGCTGGAATAGCACACCGACATGCACATGCTGCCCAATGCCGTGATGCGCTGGTAGATCTCCCGCTCGGTGCGGCCGGCCATTTCCGGGCTGGTCAGCACCACATTCAGCAGCTTGCGCATCAGCGGCTCGGCTTCGCGGCTGGCCTCGATCTGATCCAGCCCCGGCCATATGAAGTTGTGCTCCAGAAACTTGAGCACCAGCGTATCCTTCCGCAGCGCTTCGATGATATGGTCGATCACCGCCACCATCTTGTCCGGGAAGTTTTCGAGCTCTGTCTGCTTTTCCACCGCTTCGCACGCGTTGCTCAGCAGCTGGTAGCTCACCCGGCCCAGCAGCGCCTGCATCACCGCACCTTTATCCTGAAAATACAGATAAAAGGTGCCCTTGGCCACCTTGGCCCGGCTGGTGATGTCCTCCACACTGGTTTTTGCGGCACCTCGCTCCAGAAACAAATCATAGGCTGCCTCCAGCAGTGCCCGGCGCTTCTCCTGCTTTTTGCCCTCCACGGTACCCATTTTTCCTGACGATTCCTCTTTTCCTCTTGTTTTCTCTCGCTCATTCGTGCTGTCTCAATTATTTTAGCAGTCCTTTTCCGATAGTGCAAGTCCAAAAAGCTATACAATTTCAGGCAGTTGATAAGAAAACTGACTTTTGGTCATTTTTGTACTTGACACCCGGTTTGTCATGGTTATAATAGTGTTTGCTTGGAAATGACCACCAGTCATTTTGATAAGATTTTTAACCATTTTCTATGGAGGGTTCTCATGAAAAAGATCGCACAGGGCATTGTGCGGCTGCGCAAGCTGATCCTGACAGTAGCATTCCTGCTGTTGATCCCTTCCGCAATCGGCGCAATTGCTACCCGCATCAACTATGACATCCTCACCTACCTGCCGCAGGATCTGGACTCCATGATCGGCGAGGTAGCCCTTGAGGACGATTTCCATTTGGCCTCCACCGGTATGATCACGGTAGAAGGCTTACCCACAAACGAACTGATCGCCATGAAGAAGGACATCGAGGCTGTTCCCGGCGTCACCCAGACCTTCTGGCTCAGCGATGTGATCGACCCCAGCATCCCCACCGAGATGCTGCCCGCCGATGTGCAGCAGTTCATGTTCGGCAAGAACGATTCCACCATGCTGATCGTCCGCTTTGACGCCCCCAGCGCCAGCGACGAGACCATGGAAGCCGTCGCTCAGATCGAAAAGCTGCTGCGCAAGGACTGCTTCTTCGGCGGTATGAGCGTCATCCTGCAGGACACCAAGGCACTGGTCAATCAGGAAATGCCCATGTACATCCTGATCGCCGTGGGTGCCAGCCTTCTGGTGCTGTTCCTTTCGCTGGAAAGCACCATCACCCCGCTGCTGTTCATGCTGGGTCTTTTGTTCCCCATTGCGTACAACTTCGGCACCAACATCTTTCTGGGCCAGATCAGCTACATCACCGAAGCACTGGCCACCGTGCTGCAGCTGGGTGTCACGATGGACTTCTCCATCTTCCTGCTGCACCGCTATCAGGAAGAGAAGGAGCTGCGCTCTTCCAATGAGGAGGCCATGTCCAGCGCCATCTGCAAGACCATGACTTCCATCTCTGCTTCCAGCCTGACCACAATCGCGGGCTTCCTTGCACTGTGTGCCATGCGCCTGACGCTGGGCCGCGATATCGGCCTTGTCATGGCAAAGGGCGTTGCCCTCGGTGTCATCTGCACCGTGGTCATCCTGCCCTCCCTGATCCTTACCTTTGATAAATGGGTGGAAAAGTACAAGCACCGCACCGTGATCCCCAAGCTGAAAAAGCTCAGCTATTTTGTTTCCAATCACTCGGTGCCCATCGTGGTTATCTTTATCCTCATCCTCATCCCCTTTGTCATCGCGCAGAACAAGACCGAGGTCTACTACACTCTGTTCGACTCCCTGCCGCAGGATCTGACCGGCATCGTGGGAACCAACAAGCTGGGCGAGGACTTCGGCATGACCACCAGCCACTTCATTCTGGTGCATGACGACCTGACTGCCACCGAGGTGAGCGACCTGTGCGATGAACTCAAGGACGTGGATGGCATTACGCAGGTCGTGAGTCTGGATTCCATCACCGGCCCGGGCTTCCAGACCGAGCTGCTGCCCGACAGCATCATGGAGATCCTGCAGTCCGGCGGCTACAAGCTGATTTTGGCCAACAGCTCCTATAAGACCGGCACGGATGCCATCAACAGCCAGCTCACCGAGATGATCGACCTCATCAAGACCTTTGACCCCGAGGGCGTCATCACCGGCGAGGGTGCCATGACGAAAGACCTGATCGAAGTGGCAGACGTAGACTTCAAGAACGTCAACGTCTGGTCCATCATGGCCGTTCTGGTCATCATCGCCGTTTCCTTCAAGAGCATTTCCATCCCGGCGTTGCTGGTGGCCAGCATTGAAGCCGCCATCGCCATCAACATGGGCATCCCGTACTTCACCGGTACGCAGCTGCCCTTCATTGCAAGCATCGTCATCGGCACCATCCAGCTGGGTGCTACCGTGGACTACTCCATCCTGATGACCACCCGTTACCACGAAGAGCGCGCTTTTGGCCGCACCCCGAAGGAAGCCGCCCAGCAGTCGCTGGAGCACTGCAGCCAGTCCATCCTGACCAGCGGCCTGACCTTCTTTGCCGCCACCGTCGGTGTGGCTGCCATCAGTAAGATGGAGTTGCTGAAGAGCATCTGCCTGCTGATCTCCCGCGGCGCACTGATCAGCATGGTGGTCATTCTGGTGGTGCTGCCCGCAGCCCTGATGCTGTGCGACTGGATCATCCGCCACACCACCCTCAAGTGGATGGTACCCGAATCCGCCAACGCCAAGAAGTCTGAAAAGGAGTAATTACGTTATGAAAAAATCGCTTCGTTTCGCCAGTGCGGCGCTGGCTCTCACCCTCGCCGCAGGCTGTGCAATGCCCGCATTTGCAGCTGGTAAGAGCAGCTTTTCCAAATCCGAGACCGTCTATGCTGTGATGAACGGCGACGGCTCCATCAAGAGCACCACCGTCAGCGAGCACCTGTACAGCGCCTCCGGCCTTGCAAACGTCACCGACAAGACCACCCTGACCGACATCCAGAACACTGAGAGCGATGCCGAGTTCACCCAGAACGGGGAAGAGCTGGTGTGGAACACCAACGACACCGATGTTTACTACAAGGGCAATACCGACAAGGCCCTGCCCATCGATGTGAAGGTGACCTACGCTCTGGACGGTCAGGAAGCCGCCCTTGAGGACATCATTGGCAAGAGCGGCCAACTGACTGTGACCGTCAACCTGAAGAACAACGAGACCGGCACCGTGAACGTGAACGGCAAGGACCGCACCATCGTCACTCCGCTGATCACCGCTGTGGGTGTCATTCTGGGCGGGGATGCTTCCAACGTGACCGCAGAACACGGTATGATCGAAAGCGCCGCCAAAAGCAGCGTTGCCGCCTTTGTCACCCTGCCGGGCGTGAAGGATTCCCTGTCCGGCCTGCTGCCCGATGAGGTGGACAGCATCGAAGACTATCTGCAGGACACCGTGACTGTGGAAGCCGATGTGGAAGACTTTACCTGCCCGCAGGTTATGGTGGCCTGCGCTACCAGCACGGCCGCTCTGGGCACGAGCAACGTGTTCGACCTGAGCAGCATCAACGACCTGACCGACGGCATCAACCAGTTGAACGATGCCATGAGCCAGCTCATGGACGGCGCTTCCCAGCTGGTGGACGGCACCTCTCAGCTGGCAAACGGTGTTCTGGCCCTGCTGGATGGTGCCAACACCCTGAACAACGGCGCTGCCGCTCTGGACGACGGCCTTGGCCAGCTGACCAACGGTCTGGACACCCTGAGCGCCAACAATGCAGCACTGAACGCCGGTGCGCAGCAGGTGGCTGACGGTGTGCTGGCTTCTGCCAACAAGACCCTGAAGGAAGGCGGCCTGATCGACGAGGACATGACATGGTCGAACTACGAGGCTGTGATCGACAACATCCTCACCATGAACGAGAAGACCCTCGCTGCCGGACGCCGCAAGATCGTGCGCACCGTGTGGGAACAGGCTCCCAGCTTCAAGGACAGCCAGCTGGATCTGGCCCTGTATCTGTCTGCGACCAAGACGAACCACGATTTGGAAGCAGCCCTCAAGCTGATGCAGAACTACGACCCCTCCATGCTGTGCGGTCTGGTACAGCTGCTGACCAGCGAGGATGCCAAGAACACTGCAAAGGCCGAGCTGAAGTATCAGGTGGAGAACAGTCAGGATATGGCCGATGTCCGCGCCCTGAAGACCAGCCTTTCTCAGATCCAGTTCTTTGTTTCCAGCGTGAACCAGTACACCGCAGGCGTGCAGACCGCTGCGGACGGTGCCCACTCCGCAAAGGATGGCAGCGCACAGCTGGCTGCAGGCACCAAGACCCTGTATGACGGAGTGAACACCCTGAACACCGGTGCAGGTCAGTTGAATGACGGCGCAGGCCGGCTGAACGACGGTCTGAACCAGTTCAACGAGGAAGGCATCTCCAAGCTGACCGGCGCGCTGGATCAGGATCAGCTCCATGGCCTGAAGACCGTGCTGGACGAGATGACCGACCGCCTGAACGACTACACCAGCTTTGCCGGTGCACCGGATGATGCCGAGAGCAGCGTCAAGTTCGTCTATAAGACCGCTGAAACCGTGGCCGCTGCCGACACCACTGCAGCCGAGACTGAGACGGTGAAGGAAGGCAATATCTTTACCCGCCTGTGGCAGCGCATCGTGAACCTGTTCAAGTTCTGATAAGACATCTTCGAGAATTCATGTTGAACCTCTTTTCATAGAGAAGGGGCTGCTGCAAAACAGCCCCAACGAAAAAATGAGATAGACTTCCCCGAAAGGGGCTGCCTATCTCATTTTTTTTTGAGATTTGCCTTTGAGTTTTCAGCATTCTGCCCGTTTTGTACGGTGAATGCGGCTGCTTTCAACATTTTAAAGGGACGCTGTTTTGCAACAGCCACGCGGGCGATGGAATGGCCCGACTCGTGTCCGGCAAGAAAGCTGCCCGCCTACGATATGCAGTTTACTTGCGTGCGATCATTTCGGTGTAAGCCAGCACCAGCGGGCCGACACCCTTGGCATCGTTGCAGACCACCGGCTCGCTGAAGTAATAGGCCAGAGAGCCGTCGCGGTGATCCTTGCCGCCAAGACCCGCCACCAGGCAGATGCCGTCCAGCTGCAGACTGCCATCCGGGTTCTTGGAGAGGTACTTGTCGCAGGTGCCGTAGAAGGCCTTTTCGGCCCATGCGGCCATGCGTTTGGGCAGGTAGCCCAGACGCACGCCTTTGAGCACCGCGTAGGCAAACAGAGCGGTGCCGCTGGTCTCGAGGTAGTTGCCCTCCACGCCGGGGTGATCCATCACCTGCCAGAACATGCCGGTCTCCTCGTCCTGGAATTTGTGCACATCCTCAATGGTCTGCTTGAGCATTGCCATGATGCCGCGGTACTCGTTGTACAGCTGCTCGTCCATCCGCTCCAGCACGTCCACCATAGCTACCATGAACCAGCCCATGGCACGCAGCCAGAAGTTGGGGCTGCAGCCGGTGACGGGGTCGGCCCAGTACATCTGGCGGCTCTCATCGTAGCCGTGGTAGTACAGGCCGGTCTTTTCGTCCCGCATGTGCTTTTTGATATTCATGAACTGTTTGTAGCTGTCGATGCAGCCCTGCATCTTGTTAAAGCGGGTCTCGTACTCCATGTAGAAGGGCTGGGCCATGTAGGTGCCGTCCAGCCACACCTGCCACGGGTAGATGTCCTTGTGCCAGAAATTCCCCTCTTTGGTGCGGGGCTGGGTGGCCAGCTGGCTGCGGATGGTCTCGATGGCCTTGCGGTACTTTTCATCCCCAAAGATATCGTACAGGGTGAACAGGTTCTTGCCCTGATTCACGTTATCCAGATTGTACTCCTTAGGGTCGTAGGTCTTGATGGAGCCATCCTCCTGAACAAAGGAATCAATGAAGCTCTTGGAGAAGTTCAGATACTTCTCGTCGCCGGTGGTCTTGTACAGGCTCAGGCAGGCCGTGATCATGCAGCCGTCGATGTAGTTCCACTTGTTGGGCTTGCCGCTGCGCACCTTCTCGATGTTCCACATGGGTGCTTCGGCGCTGGAATTGGCAATCAGGTAGTCCACGTAATCGCCCAGCATGGTAAGAATTTCTTCATGGGTCATGGGTTTAGTCCTCCTCAAAATGGCCGACATTTGCAAAGTGCAGGCGTTCGCCCTCGTAGCCTTCGATCTTCACGTTGTGCAGGTCGATCTCCTTGACATTCTCGGCGTAGATGGCCAGCTTCTTCACCAGAGGGCGGTTATCTGCCATAGCGGCCTGACCGGCCTCGGCATTGGGGTCAAAGGTGATAGTGACGTTCTTCATGGAAACGCGCTCAATGGGCTGCTCCGGCAGGCCGTCGAAGTAGCATCCCGCGAACTGAGCGTCGGTGGCGACGATGTCCTCCATGGTCAGGCTGCCCAGCTTCGGGGTGTATTCGTCCACGGGCATGGCATCGCGGCACTGCACATAGGGGCCGTGGCCGTCCGGGTCGCAGAAGTAGAACATGTTGATGACGAAGGGTGCCTTGACACCCCGCATCTCCACATTGCGGAACACCAGCCCGTCGATGACGGCGGTGTTGCCGCGGCCACGGCGGGTCTTGACGCGCAGGCCGCGGTCGGTGTGGTCCATCAGGCACTGGGTGACCACCATATCCTTCACACCGCCGCTCATCTCGCTGCCAATGACGATGCCACCATGGCCTTTGTCCAACAGGCAGTTGCGGATAACGGTGTGCTCACAGCTCTTTTTCAGCTTCATGCCAAGGAATACCTTGCTGGCCTTCATGGCAATGCAGTCGTCGCCCACATGGATGTTCACGCCGATGATGCGGATATACTCGCAGCTTTCGGGGTCGATGCCGTCGGTGTTGGGGGCATTGTAAGGATTGTTGATGTTGAAGTTCAGCAGGTCAAGGTGCTTGACAAAGATGGGGTGGATCGTCCACGAATAGCTGTTCTGCACCGTGATGCCGTGCAGGCAGATGTTCTCGCTGTCCACAGCAGCCACAGCGCGGGGCCGCCATGCGATGCGCTTGATCTTGGGCGTTACCCACCAGTCGCCGTTCTCGGCATCGCAGTCCAGCGTGCCCTCGCCGGTCACAACGACATCGTGCACCTGCGTGATGTTCAACAGACCCGCAAAGCTGTCCAGCGGGTTGCCCTCCCAGCCGGTCAGGTAGTATTCATCCACCTCGTTCTCGCTGGGGATCACGCCGGGCAGGATGGGGTAGTGGGTGCGGTCGTTGTCGCCCAGCAGCACAGCGCCCTTTTCAAGATAGAGGGTGGTGTTGCTTTTCAGGAACAGGCTGCAGGTGCGGTAGCGGCCTGCGGGCACGTACACTGTGCCGCCCTTGGGGCAGGTGGAAAGAGCCGCCTGCAGCTTGAGAGTGTTGTCCGTGGTGCCGTCGGCCACCAGACCGTAGCGGGAAGCATCCACAAAGAAGGTCTCGGCCTCTGTGGTAAAGGTGCAGGTCAGGCTTTCGCCCTCGGCCTGCACACCCACCGTGTACTCAGTGCCGGGCAGCAGGGAGAACAGAGAGAACACGTTGGTCTGGCAGGCTTCGTAGACGGTCTTGCCGTTCAGGGTAACGGTGAACGGGTGGGCCGGACGATAGCACAGGCCGTTTTCCAGCTCGAAAACAGCGCTGCGCGTCATGGAACGGATAAGCGACAGATTCATGAGAGAACCTCCTGATGGTTTTGTCTTGCCCGCAGGGTGCAGGCGTGGTATGATGGGGAAAATACAAAAATGAGGAATTTTTTATGAAACCGGAACGGGAAAAAATCACCGGCAAAGTGGCCGCAGCCACCCTGCGCCTGAATATTGGCCGCTACGAGCTGCCGTCGGATGAGGACACCTGCTATCTGCTGCTGGTGTCGGAGGGCAGCGTCACGCTGGAATACGAGAGCGGGAATGTGCTGGTAAACCCCGGCAGCGCCGTGCTGCTTGGCCCCGGCGGCTGCAGCTTTGCACAGACCGGCAGCGCCGTGCCGCAGATCGTGGGGTGCCACTTTCCGCTGGGGATGCTGCATGATTTGAAAAACACAGCCGGGCGGGATTTCGGCCGCCTGTTTGCGCCCGGGGAGCGCACAGTGCTGTATGCACCGGTGCAGTGGCAGAGCCGCATCCGTACCCTGCTGGAAATGATGGCCAGCGCCAGCACCGAGCAGGATTACCCCGGCCCGCTGTACCTGCTGCTGATCCTGCACTATGTGGAGCAGGAGTGCATTGCCGAGAGCAGCGCCGTGGCGCGTCCCCACAACGAAACGGTGGAGCGGATCTGCGCCTACCTTGCGGCCAATTACCGGCAGAAGTTTTCCCTCACCGAGGTAGCGGCGCAGTTTTATCTTTCGCCCTACTACCTGAGCCGTTTGTTCCGGCGGGTAACGGGCCAGTCCATCGTGGATTATATCAACAACCGCCGCATCGAAGCGGCCCAGAAGCTGCTGGAAACGACTGAGCTTTCCATCAGTGCGGTGGCCGAACAGACCGGCTTTGCCAGCGCCGCCCATTTCCGCCGGGTGTTCCGCGATGTGATGGGTACCGGCCCACTGCAGTACCGCAAAGGACATAAGAAATAAGAAACACCCCCTGCACCATCTACGGGAACGGCACAGGGGGTGTTTGTTTGTATCAGATGATCTTACGCTGTGCGGGGAAAGGGCTTAGCCCTTGACGGCACCGGCAGAGATACCTTCAACGAACTGGTCCTGTGCACAGAAGAAGACAATCAGCTGCGGCAGGATGGAGATGAGGGACAGAGCAAGGATCTTGTTCCATGCGAAACCGGTATCACCGTCCATGGACAGCTTGACGAACAGGGACATCGGGTACTTACCGGGAGTGCTGACGTAAAGCAGCGGACCCATGAAGTCGTTGCAGCTCCACATGAACTGGAACAGTGCGCAGGACACCAGAGCGGGGCCAAGCATGGGCACGATGACCTTGTACAGGGTCTGGAAGGAGGAGCAGCCGTCGATGGCAGCGGCTTCGTCCAGATCACGGGGGACATTGCGCATGAACTGCACCAGCTGGTAGACGAAGTAGGTCTCGGTCGCAAATGCGCAGTGCACCCAGATAGCCAGATAGAAGGGGCTGTCCAGCCAGCCGAACTTGTTGTACAGCAGGTACTGCGGCACGTTCAGAACGACCTGCGGCAGGAACAGGGTGGCCAGCATGATGTTGAACATCAACTTACGGCCGGGGAAATCGAAGCGGCCAAAGCCGTAGGCAGCCACACAGGCGGAGACCACCGTGCAGATCACCTTGGGGATGACGTAGCTGTAGGTGTTCAGCATGGCCTGCAGGATGTTGATGGAACCGCCGAAGTTGTTCAGTGCGCCGCGGTAGCCATCCAGAGTGGGGTGCTTGATCCACAGGCTGATGCCTGCAAAGATCTCGCTGTTGTCCTTAAAGGTAGCGCTGATCATCCACAGCAGGGGATAGATCATGATAACGCCGACCAGGATCAGGACGAAATACTTGAAGAAGGTTGCAATTTTGTTCGATGCTTTCATTCCCATACTGGTCACCTTACCTTTCGTCAGAGTAGTAGACCCACTTCTTCTGGCTGGTGAATGCAATGATCGTCAGGATGCAGACGATGATGAACATGATCCATGCCAGAGCGGATGCCATACCCATGTCATAGGACTTGAATGCGTAGTTGTAGACCAGCAGAGAGATCAGCGTGGTGGAACCACGGGGGCCGCCGTTGGTGATGATGTAGGGGCCATTGAACTCCTGGAAAGCCTGGCAGATCTGAGTGACCAGATTGTAGAAGATGATGGGGGTGATCATCGGAACGGTGATGGAGAAGAACTGACGCCACTTGCCGGCACCATCAATGGTAGCGGCTTCGTACAGGTCTGCAGGCACACCCTTCAGAGCGGCCAGGAACAGCACCATGGCGGAACCAAACTGCCAGATGCGCAGGAAGCAGATAATCCACAGCGCGTAGCTGGGGTCAGACAACCACTCGGGGCCCTGCACCAGACCAAAGGTGACAGCGCGCAGCACGGTGTTGAGCAGGCCATCCACGCTGAACACAGCCTTCCACAGAACGGCGATTGCAACAGAGCCGCCCAGAATGGAGGGAATGTAGTACACCGTGCGGAACAGGTTGACGCATGCAATCTTGAAGTTCAGGATGTATGCGATGAACAGCGCAAAGACCAGCTTCAGAGGCACGGTAATGAAAGCGTACTTGAAGGTGATGAGCAGCGCCTTGGTGATCTTGGTGGTGGTAAAGGCCGTGATGTAGTTGGCCAGACCAACGAACTGGGTGCCGCTCTTGAAGAAGTTCATATCGGTGAAGCTGTAGTACAGCGACTGACCAAAGGGAACTGCCTTAAAGACGACGAAGCCGATGATCCAGGGAATCAGATAAAACAGACCCTGATATTTGTCCAGCCACTTCTGGAACGGGGTGCGCCCGACGGCGGGAGCATTGCTTTCTTTCATCTGGGAAATCCTCCTTTTTAAGGAATTTCGGAGCATGAGACGGACGAAGGGGTAACAGACTGGATACAGCTTTGTCAAGAATTTGTAACATATCCCTGACAAAAAAAGGGCATCTGCCGTATGGGCGGCAGGTGCCCCTCCGTTTTAGCCAAAGGGTGCCCTTTATATGTACGTCACCGCACACAGCGGCACTCTGAAGAAAAACTTAGCCGATGGTGTAACCAACAGACTCCATGCCGTCCAGCAGGGTGTCAACAACGTCTGCACCGGAAACGCCGTCGTAGTCAACGGTGTCGAACACTTCCTGATAGATGCCGGTGCCGGAAGCCTTCAGGTCGTTGTTCTCGAACAGGGGATCCAGCTTGTTGGTGGTGAAGGCCATGACCTTGGCGTTTGCCTCAGCAACCAGATCCTTGACAGCGCCGGCAGCCTGAGCAGCAGCCAGACCAGCCTTGGAAGCGGGGATGCCGCACTCGGAACCCATGATGGAAGCGCCCTTCTCCTCGTTCAGCAGGAAGTTGATCAGGGTAGCAGCCTCAGCAACGCACTGGCTGGTCTTGGTGATAGCCAGACCCATGGAGACCTTGGAGAAGCCGCCGTTGTTGTCGCCGAACTTGATCTCTTCGCCAACGGTGAAGCCGTCCTTGTTGGCATCATCCAGAGCGGAGGAGTACTTGGAAGCAGCGGAATCCCACTCGAAGATACCTGCGATCTTACCGGTGATCCACTCGTTGGACTGGTGGGTAGCGGTATCGGAGTTAGCGGAGTAGTAGGTCTTCAGGTTCATCATGACGTGGCCATCCACCAGGCTCTTGATGAAGTCGATGCCCTCAGCGATCTCGTCCTCGGTGTAGTTCAGGGTAGAGGTGACGGGATCAGCCCAGTCCTTGCCGTACTTGGACTCGAGGTAGAACACCATCAGGATCATACGGTCGTATGCGCCCAGATGCATGGGGTAGTAATCGTCGCCCAGCTTCTCCTGGAATGCCTTGCCGGCAGCCATCAGATCATCCAGAGACTTGGGAACTTCGGTGATGCCAGCCTTGTTGAAGGTGGTCATGTTCCAGAAGAAGATACGGCCGGTCATGGAGACAGGCACGCACTGCTGAGCGTTTGCAACGTAGCAGGCATCCAGAGCAGCGTCATCCCACTGGGTCAGATCCAGAAACTTGGAAACGGTGTTCAGATCCACGAACTTGCTGCCATCAGCAGAGTAGTTGTACAGCCAGTTCCAGTTCACCTGGCACACATCCTGTGCGTTGCCAGCGATGAAGGCAGCTGCCATCTTCTCTTCCCAGCCGGACCATGCGGCGAAGGTGGGCTCAATGGTGATGTTGGTGTGCTCAGCCTGGAACTCCTTGATGGCGTTCTGGTAAGCCTCGTGACGGCTGTCGCCGCCCCACCAGCTGATGGTCATGGATACAGGGCCGTCAGACAGTGCCAGGCTCTCGTCTGCAGAAGCAGCGGGAGCGGAAGAAGCAGTGGAAGCAGCAGAGCTGGATGCAGCAGAGTTGCCGCCGCAGGCAGCCAGAAGGCCGGCAGCGCCCACAGCGCCGGTGACCTTCATAAAATCACGACGAGAAATTGCCATGCTCATTTTTGTTCTCCTCCTAAATACAGAAAACATCATCTCGAACGGGGGTTCTGCACATACCCCGTTGTATACAATTATGATAACAAAACAACAACCAAAAAGAAAGACGCAAATTGCAGATATCTAAACAAAAAACGTACAAATATTGCTCTTGTTTTCACGCGAGAATTGATGCCTTTGCTGAAATGAATAAACTTGGCTCGAAAAACTGTGCAACATGTATATTTCGCCATTTTGCATAGAAAACTGGGATGTATCATAGGGGGAACGTCGAATTTTGCAATAATTTTGTAAACATTCGGTTTTGGAATATGGAACTGTTGCATACATTGTGGCAGAGCAACACATTAAAATGGCCCGGATGCGGGCTTGCAAACTGATATATCAATAGTGCAAAAAATGTGCACTCTGATATATCAATCGCGTGAAGCAGGCATCCGGCACCGGTCTGCAGGCGTTGAAATCGGTGCTTCTTCGCCCTTTTGGGGGGTGAAGAAGCATCGACAGCGACATATTTTGCGCTGCTGCGTGGACAGCGCCTGTGGGCCGGGGAAAAAAAGAAAGACTGCCGTGTCGTTGAACACAACAGTCTTGTATACAAGCTTATTCGACCTGCGAAGCAGCTTTTTCGGCGTAGAACGCGCGTTTTGCCTTGAAGTAGCACTGGGGGCACATGCTCACGTACTGCACATCGTTTTCCAAATCGATGGCCACCTGCTCGCCCTCAAAGACGAACCTGCCGTTCACCCTGCGGCAGTTGCAGATGGCCTTGCGGCCGCAGGTGCAGATAGTCTTCATCTCCTCGATGGTGTGGGCCAGCTCCAGCAGGCGGGTGGAGCCGGGAAAGCCTTTGAGTGAAAAATCTGCCCGCAGGCCGTAGCAGATCACCGGAATGTTCAGGTCCACAGTTACCATGAACAGCTGCTCTGCCTGCTGCGCAGTGAAAAACTGGCTCTCGTCGCACAGCACGCAGGCCAGCGGCGCACCGTCAGCGTTGGCCGTGCGCACGGCCTCGAATACATCCGTCTCCGGCGGGATCAACAGATCAGCCTTGCGGCGCACGCCCAGACGGCTCACCAGCTCACCGCCGCCCTTGGTGTCCACCTGTGGCTTGAGGATCAGCACCCGCATCCCCTGTTCTTCGTAGTTGTGGGCTACCTGCATCAGGGCGGTGCTTTTGCCGCTGTTCATTGCGCCGTAGCGGAAATACAGTTTTGCCATTTGAAAAATTCTCCTTACAGCAGAAAAGACTGCTGCACCTGTTTTTATTTTAGCGTCCTCACCCTCTCAGCTTCGCATTGCTCAGCAGCTTATTCTCCCTTTTGGCTTCGCCATTTTCCCCCGACCGGGGGAAATCTATCAAGGGGAAAGCCCTTGGCAAAACTGGAAACCTGACCATACTGCCAAAGCCTCTCACTCTGGGAGAGGTGGCATTGCGTTAGCAATGACGGAGAGGGCGAGCCCGCTGCTCTTGTGCAGCAGTCTTTATTTCTTTTTATTTACTATAGATAGGTATCTTCAGTCCTGATTGCGCAGGCGGTAGCCAAGGCTCATCAGGCTGTCGCCCAGATGGACATTCTCCACCACCACATCGGGATACGGCACAGAGAGGTCATAGTGGGAGAAGTTCCAGAAGCCCTCGATGCCCAGATCTACCAGACGGCCGCTGACCTGTTCCGCACCATCGCGGGGCACACAGAGCACTGCGACCTTGGGGTGATGCTCGGCACAGAAAGACTCCAGCTCGTCGATATGGCGGATCTGGATGCCGCTGATCTCCTTGCCTACCTCGCTCTGTGCCACATCAAAGGCGGCGATCAGGCGGTAGCCGTTGGTATCGGTGGTGATAAAGCGGCTCACTGCCTTGCCCAGACGGCCGCAGCCGATCAGGATGGTGGGCAGGCGGTCACCGTTGCCGAACAGCAGGCCTTCCAGAATGGAGAGCAGGTTTTCCACCGAGTAGCCGATGCCCTGCCGGCCATTCACATCGCCGATGCAGTTGAAGTCCTGCCGTACCTGCGAAGCGGTGGTGCCCATCTGAGCAGCCAGCTCGCGGGAAGAAATGCTGTTGATGCCGTCCACCTGCAGAGAGCGCAGATAGCGGTAATATTTGGGAAGACGCTTGATAACGGGAAGTGAAGCCTTTGCAGGGGTGTTCATAGAATACTTTCTCCTTTCGCTCTATCGCAGTACTTGCCGCAGCTGCCTGCTTTACAGATGCGGCGCAGAGAAACCCCGATCCGTTTACGGGTTCATATTGCAGATATTACAATCAATTATTTAAAGTATACTGCACCGATGGAGAATGTCAAATCATTCTCAAAAAAATTTTATGAAATGTTACCGCTTTTTTGCTGCAGCGGGTCTGCATAGCCCGGCACAGGCTGGGGAATGCTGACAGAAAACGCAGGAGGAAAGCATATGAACGATGAAACGCAGCTGACCGACGAGCGTCGGCTGGAAAAGGAAGAGATCGAAGATCTGGGCACGGTCACGCTGGCCCGCGGGGAGCATGTGATCCACTGCCTGACCGTCATCGGCCAGATCGAAGGCCATTCGGAAGCGCCGCAGGGCCAGAAGACCACGAAGTATGAGCATGTCATCCCGCAGCTGGTGGCCGCGCAGGAGGATCCTCGCATCGAAGGCCTGCTGGTGTTGCTGAACACGGTAGGCGGGGATGTGGAAGCAGGCCTTGCGCTGGCGGAGCTGATCGCCAGCGTGTCCAAACCCAGTGCAACGCTTGTGCTGGGCGGCGGGCACTCCATCGGCATCCCGCTGGCCGTCAGCGCCCGGCGCAGCTTCATCGTGCCCACAGCCACCATGACCGTGCACCCGGTGCGGCATTCCGGTGTCATTCTGGGGGTGCCGCAGACCATGCGCAGCTTTGAGCAGATGCAGCAGCGCATCACCGGCTTCGTAGCGGCCCACAGCGGCATGACCGAAAAACGCTACACCGACCTGATGCTCCACACCGGCGAGCTGGTGATGGACATGGGCACCGTGCTGGATGGACGCCGGGCCGTGAAGGAAAAGCTCATCGACGAGCTGGGCGGGCTTTCGGATGCGCTGGCGTGGCTGTATAAAGAGATCGAACGCAAATGAAGGCCGATTTTGTACAACAATAGGTTTGCCATTTTCTTCCCTGCGTGGTACAATAATAAAATCAAATAGTGTGTCTACTACAAACGCGGGGAACAAAGAAACATGGCAACAAAAAAACGTAAAACGACAACACGGCGCGCAGCATCGCGCAAAAAGCGGGCCGAGCAGCGGCTTCCGGCGGGGCTTGGCACCCTGTTTGCAGGCCTTTTGCTGGTGGTGCTGGCCTTTGTGGAGGGAGATTCGGCATGGAAGGCCCTGCACGATGTGCTGTTCGGACTTTTTGGCTGCGGCAGCTTTGTGCTGGGCGCGGCAGTGTGCTGCCTTGCTGTGCAGTATACCCGGGGCGAAGACCTTCTGCCCAAGATCTTCAAGCTGGTTCTTGGGCTGGTGTTTGCCTGCGGCACGGTGATCGTTTTTTCCGATATCCAGCCGCAGGGCATGTCGGCATTTCAGATGACGGCTGCCTGCTACGCAAACGGCGTGAATGCATGGATCGGCGGCGGTGCGTTGGGCGCACTGCTGGGCGGCAGCCTGCTGCTGCTGTGCGGACGGCCCGCGGCAACCCTGATCATGATCGTGCTGGCACTGTGTGTCAGCCTGTACATTTTTGATCTGACCCCGGCAGAGGTGTGGCAATGGCTGTGCGCTGCGTTTGGCGGCGTGCACGCAAAGGGTGCGGCCATGGCGCAGCAGAGCGCAGCCCGCCGCGCTGAACGTGCCGCTGCCCGCGCGGCAGAAGCCGAGGCTGAGGAAGACTACGACGAAGCAGAAGATGAATACCGGGATGAGGAAGATGCCGAAGAGGAGATGGAAACTCCGGCTTTCCGCATCGGTGTGCCGGACTGGCTGAACGGCATCCGCCACTGGGGCCACAAGGTGACCGAAGAGATGGAGGCGGAGGAGCCGGAGGCCGCCCCGCAGCCGGAGCCTGCCGCCCCGGCCATCACGCCGGTGCAGGTACGGGTATCCCGGCCCCGGGCTTCCTTTGACGTAGACCTTGGCCCCGACCACACTGAGGTGAAGGAGGGCGGCAGCGAACCCATCGAGCCGCTCATCGTGGGCCCGGGCGGCACCTTTGGGCAGAACCCGCTGCGCCCGGCCCCCAGACCTGCCCCGCAGCCCATCGTACAGGACGCAGTGGAGACCGATGCATCCGATTTCTTTGCAAAGGCTGCACAGCCGGTGCAGCCTGCGGCAGCGGAAAGCTTTGATACTCCGGTCATGACCCCGGCAATGCCGACGGCCCAGCCGGAAAGCCCGGCAGCGGCTGTCACGCCGGAGATGCCCGCCGTGCCCATCCAGCCTGCAGTCCCGGCGGCACCCGCCCGGGTGAGCGCCGAAAACGCCGTTGCCATGCGCGGCACACCCGACGAGGACGGCTGGATCAGCATTACCAGCGAACCGGTGGAGGAAAAGGATATCAGCACGCTGGTGGCAGCGGCAATGGAAAAGCCTGCCGCTTCCGAGCAGGCCGCGGCAGCGGCCCCTGTGGACGAGACCGACCCGGTGGATACCTATCAGTACCAGTATCCGCCCATTGAGCTGTTTGAAAAATCGCGGGACGAGACCGACCCCGGCGCGCAGGAAGAGCTGAAAGCCAACGCCCAGAAGCTGGTGGATACGCTGGAAAGCTTTGGCGTGCGCACCCGTGTGCTGGATATCTCCCGGGGCCCTTCCGTCACCCGGTACGAGGTGCAGCCCATGGCGGGTGTCAAGATCAGCCGCATCACCTCGCTGGCAGACGATATCGCTCTGAACCTTGCCGTGGCAGATGTGCGTATGGAAGCGCCCATCCCCGGCAAGCCTGCCGTGGGCATTGAGGTGCCCAACCACAAAAAGACCCCGGTGTATATCCGCAGCGTGTTCGAGAGCCAGAGCTTTTTGCGCATGACTTCGCCCTTGGGCATTGCGCTTGGCAAGGACATTGCCGGTGTGGCACAGGTGGCAGACCTGTGCAAGATGCCCCATCTGCTCATTGCAGGCAGCACCGGCAGCGGTAAATCCGTGTGCGTGAACAGCATCATCATGAGCCTGCTGTTTCGCTCCAGCCCGGAGGACGTGAAACTGCTGCTGATCGACCCCAAGGTGGTGGAGCTGGCCGAGTACAACGGCATTCCCCACCTGCTGATGCCGGTGGTCACCGAGCCGAAAAAGGCCGCAGGTGCCCTTGGCAGTGCCGTGCAGGAGATGGAGCGCCGCTACCGCCTGTTTGCGGAGAACAATGTGCGCGACATCAAGTCCTTCAACAAGCTGGCCGCAGAACGGCCGGATCTGGAAAAAATGCCCTACATCGCCATTATCATCGACGAGTTGGCCGATCTGATGATGGTGGTGGGCAAGGATGTGGAGGACTCCATCTGCCGCATCGCCCAGAAGGCCCGCGCCGCCGGTATGCACCTGATCGTAGCCACCCAGCGCCCCAGCGTGGACGTGATCACCGGCCTGATCAAGGCCAACATCCCCAGCCGCATCGCATTTGCAGTGTCCAGTCAGGTGGACAGCCGCACTATTCTGGACGGCTCCGGTGCCGAAAAGCTGCTGGGCATGGGTGATATGCTGTTCATGCCCGTGGGTGCGCCCAAGCCTACCCGTATTCAGGGCACTTTCGTGCGGGATGAGGAGATCAGCCGTGTGCTGGACTTCATCAAGCAGAGCGGCACCGTGCAGTATGACGAAGCCATGATCGAAGCCATGGAAAAGCACGCCATTCAGGATGGCAAGAAGGGCAGCGGCGGCGCGGACTCCGACGAGGATCCCGATACCGACCCGATGTTCAAGCAGGCCGTGGAGGTGGTCATCGATGCCGGTCAGGCCTCCACCAGCCTGCTGCAGCGCCGCTGCAAGCTGGGCTACGCCCGCGCGGCCCGTATCATGGACGAGATGGAACAAAAAGGCATCATCGGACCCTACGAGGGCGCCAAGCCCCGCGCTGTGCTTATCAGCCGCCAGCAGTGGCTGGAAATGCAGATGAACCAACCGGATGAAACATAAAGATAAGGAGCATTATGGACAACTCTTCCCCAAAGATCTACACCGAATTTCTTCCCATCAGCCGGGCCGATATGGAGGCCCGCGGGTGGGAGCAGCTGGACTTTGTGGTGGTGGGCGGCGATGCCTATGTGGACCACCCCAGCTTTGGCACTGCCATCATCAGCCGTCTGCTGGAAGCCGAGGGCTATAAGATCGGCGTGCTGGCCCAGCCACGCTACACCGACTGCGAGGACTTCAAGCGGTTCGGCAAGCCGAAGTACGGCTTCTTCATCGGCGGCGGCAACGTGGACAGCATGGTCAGCCACTATTCCGTGGCAAAGATCCCCCGCGCCGAGGACGAATACTCCCCCGGCGGCAAGGGCGGCGCACGCCCGGACCGCAGCGCCACCGTGTACACCCGCCTTGCCAAGCAGGCCTATCCCGACCTGCCGGTGATCTTAGGCGGTCTGGAAGCTTCTCTGCGCCGCTTTGCCCACTATGACTACTGGCTGGACACCGTGCTGCCCAGCATCGCCGAGGATTCCGGCGCGGACATCATCAGCTTTGGCATGGGCGAGCACCAGACTGTGGAGATCGCCCGCCGCCTTGCCGCCGGGGAGCCGGTGGAGAGCATCACGGACGTGGACGGCACCTGTTACATGACCGACTTCGACCATCTGCCCGAGCGCTACGTGGAGTGCGCAGGCTTTAAAAAGGTGGCGTCGGATAAGACGGCGTATGCCAAGGCCTGCCGCATCCAGATGGACAATCAGGATGTGGTCAGCGGCCAGATCATCGTGCAGAAGCAGAGCGAAAAGTATCTGGTGCAGAACATCCCCGCAAAGCCGCTGGTGCGCGGGGAGCTGGACAAGGTCTACGCTCTGCCCTACACCCGCCGTTACCACCCCATCTACGAGAGCATGGGCGGAGTGCCCGCCATCCGGGAGGTGCAGTTCTCCATCATCCAGAACCGCGGCTGCTTTGGCGGGTGCAACTTCTGCGCCATCCAGCTGCATCAGGGGCGGCGTGTCACCAGCCGCAGCGCGGACAGCATCGTGGCAGAAGCCGAGCGCATGACCCACGAGCCGGATTTCAAGGGCTACATCCACGATGTGGGCGGCCCCACCGCAAACTTCCGCTTTCCCTCCTGCCGGGAGCAGATGCTGCGGGGCATGTGCACCGGCGGCAAGCACTGTCTTGCCCCCACCACCTGCTCCCACATGATCGTGGACCACAGCGACTACCTGAAGATCCTGCGCCGGGTGCGGGAGCTGCCGGGCGTGAAAAAGGTGTTCATCCGCAGCGGCATCCGGTTCGACTACCTGATGGCCGACCCGGACGACACCTTCTTCAAGGAACTGGTAGAGTACCATGTGTCCGGTCAGCTGAAGGTGGCTCCGGAGCACTGTGCCCCCAACACGCTGGCCTACATGGGCAAGCCGCCCATCGAGACCTTCAACAAGTTCAAGGATAAATTCTATGAGCTGAGCAAAAAGGCCGGCAAAAAGCAGTATCTGGTGCCCTATCTGATGTCCAGTCACCCGGGCAGCACCCTCAAGGATGCGGTCTATCTGGCAGAATATCTTTATAAAAACCACATGCGCCCGGAACAGGTGCAGGATTTTTACCCCACCCCCGGCACTGTGAGCACCTGCATGTTCTACACCGGCCTTGACCCCTACACCCTGAAGCCGGTGTTCGTGGAAAAAACCCCCGAGGGCAAGGCGCTGCAGCGGGCGCTGCTGCAATACTATGAGCCTCGCAACGCCGAGAAGGTAGTCAAGGCGCTGAAGATGACCCACCGGGAGGACCTGATCCCCCTGCTGGTGCCCGCCGCAGGCCGCCGCGCCGTGCAGCGCTCTGCCCGCCGGGCCGAAGCCGCCGATGTGACGATCCACAATGACGGCACCTATACGGTGCGCCCGAACCAGAAGGGCCATAACGGCAAGCCTGCCCACGGCCAGAGCCGTGCCGCTGCACCGACAGGCCGTGCGCCCAGCCCCGGCGCACGCTTTGCGCCCCATTCGGCACCTGCGCGCAAGCCAAAAAACGATCAACAGAAAGAGAACACAACGTGGAAAACTGGAAAGAAGAAAAAGTAAACGCGCCTAAGAAAGGCCTGTGGCAGCGCCTTGCTGCGCTGGCCGCTGCCGCCGCACTGGTGCTGAGCCTTGCGGGCTGCAGCGGGCTGCCGTCCGTCCCGGGCGGAAGCGCCGATGTAGTGCCGAACCCGTCCGCTTCTGCTGCGGCGGCTGTGGATACGGTGGACGCACCGCTGGAGGTGCATTTCATCGATGTGGGTCAGGCGCTGAGTGTGCTGGTGGAATGCGACGGACAGTTCATGCTCTACGACGGCGGCAATGTGGACGACGGCAGCCTCATCGTCTCTTACCTGCAGAGTCAGGGGGTGGAACAGCTGGAATATGTGTTCTGCTCCCATGCGCACGAGGATCATGTAGGCGGCTTGGCTGCCGCACTGGCCTACTTCCCGGCGTACCATGTGTACAGCCCGGTGGCCGATGCCTCCACCAAGTGCTTTCAGGATTTTGTCAAGTACACCCAACAGCAGGGCCTGCAGGTAGAGGTGCCCGCCGTGGGCACGATGTGGCCGCTGGGCGGCGCTACCGTGACCATGCTTGGCCCGGTGGCACAGTACAGCGATACCAACGATACCTCCCTCGTGCTGCGCATCGACTACGGCTCCACCAGCTTTCTGCTGACCGGCGACATGGAAAAGACTGCGGAGACCGACCTTGTGAACAGCGGCGCGAACCTCAGGGCCGAGGTGCTGCAGGTGGGCCACCACGGTTCCAGCACCTCCACCAGCTACCTCTTCCTGAATGCGGTGCTGCCGGAAATGGGCATCATCTCCTGCGGTGTGAACAACAAGTACGGCCACCCCCACGAGGAAACGCTGAGCATCCTGCGGGATGCCGGGGTGGATGTATACCGCACCGACCTGCAGGGCACCATCACCATTGGCAGTGACGGCCAGAACTACACCGTGGGCACCGAGCACTTTGCGGCAGATCCCGCGCTGAACCCCACCGACCCGGCGGCATCCAGCACAGCCCAGCAGGCGTACATCGGCAATGTGAACAGCAAAAAGTTCCATCTGCCTACCTGCCCGAACCTGCCGGCAGAGAAGAACCAGATCCTCTTCTCCAGCTATCAGGAAGCCGTGGAAGCAGGCTATACGCCCTGTTCCAGCTGCATCAAATAAAGAACGAACTCCCCCAGTCTGCTTCACAGACAGCCCCCTCTGGGATGGGGCCTTTGGCAAAACCGAAAAGCTTACCTTTTCGACAGAGGCTCCCTCCTTGAGGGAGCTGGCACGGCGTGAGCTGTGACTGAGGGAGTTTTCTTTTATCCGCCGCCCTGCGGGATTGATAAAATCCAACAGGTGCGGTATACTTAAGACCACTTTATTTCAAAAAAGCAAGGAGGTGCGGCGGATGATCGGTGCACCGCAGCCGCTGGTGCTGGCAAAACCGGCGGCGATCGATACAGCACAGGCAGCGCGGTATTTCGGGGCCAGAGGGGAACCGGACGACCGCACCATGACCCTGTTGGAAACATGCGCCATGCCGCTGCTGGCAGCGGCAACGCCCCGGGCGGTCTGGCTGGAAGCGGACACGGCTGCCCTTGCCGAAGCAGGCATCCTGCGGGGTGGGGATGTGATGAAGCATCTGGAAAACTGCCCGCAGGCGGTGCTGCTGGCCGTGACGCTGGGCCCCGGCGTGGATGCACAGATCCGCCGTGCCGGTGTGGGAGATATCGCGGCGGGCGTTGCGTCCGACGCACTGGGCAGCGCGCTGGCCGAGCAGGCCGCAGACGCAGCCGAAGCAGAGCTGCGCCAGTGGGCCGCAAAAGAGGGAAAGTATTTGACCGGGCGGTTTTCGCCCGGCTACGGTGACTGGGATATTGCAGTACAGCCGCTGGTGGCAAACGCGCTGGACACGGTGCGCCGGGCGGGCCTGTGTGTGACCGATACCAACCTGATGACCCCGCGCAAGAGCGTGACGGCCATTCTGGGGGTCAGCGGCCACCCGGTAAAGGGAAAACTGGCCGGGTGCGGCCACTGCGTGCTGCGCACCCGGTGTGAGTATAGAAAGAGGGGAAAGACCTGTGCAAGCGAGTGAACTTTTCAAACAGAGCAATACTGTCCTGCTGGACGGCGGCATGGGCACCATGCTGCAGGCTTCGGGCCTGAAGCTGGGTGCAAAGCCGGAGGAACTGAACATCACGAACCCGGAGCTGATCGAGAGCATCCATGCCAAGTATGCCGCTGCGGGCAGCCGCATCGTCAACGCCAACACCTTTGGCGCATCGGCCCACAAGCTGGCGGGCAGCGCCTACAGTCTGGAAGAGATCATTGCGGCGGGCATCGCCAACTGCAAGCGCGCCTGTGCGCCCTACGGTGCCCTGACCGCGCTGGATGTCGGCCCGCTGGGAGAACTGCTGGAACCCAGCGGAACGCTGGCCTTTGAGGATGCGGTGAGCGAGTATGCCCGCATCGTCCGGGCAGGCGCTGCCGCCGGGGCCGACCTCATTTTCTTTGAGACCTTTACCGATCTGTACGAGCTGAAAGCCGCTCTGCTGGCAGCAAAGGAAAACAGCGGCCTGCCTATCTTAGCCAGCATGAGCTTTGAAGCCGGCGGGCGCACCTTTACCGGCTGCACGGTGGAAAGCTTCGGCGTGACCGCCCGTGGCCTGGGTGCCAACGCGGTGGGCATCAACTGCTCACTGGGCCCCAAGGAGATCTTCCCCATGGCAAAGCGTCTGGCAGAGGCTGTGCCCGGCGACTTTCCGGTGTTCGTCAAGCCCAATGCGGGCCTGCCCCGGGCCGACGGCAGCGGCTACGATATCACCCCGCAGCTCTTCGCCATGGAAATGAAGCCCTACCGGGAACTGCACCTGTTTGCGGCGGGCGGCTGCTGCGGCACCACGCCGGAGTTCATCAAGCTGCTGAACAGCGTTTTTGCAGGCTGCGTACCCGGCCGTCCGGCCCACAAAATGCCCTCGGTGCTCTGCACGCCGGTGGACTTTGTCAATGTGGACGGCATCACGGTGGTGGGTGAGCGCATCAACCCCACGGGCAAAAAGCGCTTCCAGCAGGCACTGCGGGAAGAGGATATGAACTACGTTCTGGAGCAGGCGGTCAGTCAGGTGGAAGCCGGTGCTCAGGTGCTGGACGTGAACGTGGGTGCGCCCGGCGTGGACGAGCCTGCCCTGATGCCCAAGGTGGTCAAGGCCCTGCAGAGCGTCACCAGCCTGCCGCTGCAGCTGGATTCATCCAATGTGGAGGCGCTGGAAAACGGCCTGCGCGTTTATAACGGTAAGCCCATCGTCAACTCCACCAACGGCGAGCAGGAAAAGCTGGACGCGATCCTGCCCCTGTGCAAAAAGTACGGTGCGGCCATCGTGGGCCTTGCCATCGATGAGCGGGGCATCCTGCCTGCCGCCGAGGACCGCGCAGCCATTGCCCGCCGCATCACCGAAGCGGCTCTTGCCGTCGGCATCCCGCGGGAGGACATCTACATCGACTGCCTGACCCTGACCGCCAGCGCCCAGCAGAAGGACGTTCTGGCCACCGTGCAGGCGCTGGAAGCCTGCAAAAAAGAGCTGGGCGTGCGCACCATTCTGGGCGTGTCCAACATCAGCTTTGGCCTGCCCTGCCGCTCGTACCTGAACACCACCTTCCTCACCATGGCCATGTACGCCGGGCTGGACCTTGCCATCATGAACCCTTCCAGCGAGGAGATGATGGCGGCGGTGTATGCTTACAACGTGCTGACCAACCGCGATCCGCAGAGCACCAAGTACATTGAGCGGTATGCCGATCGTGTGCCTGCATCCGCAGCCATCCGGCAGGCCGCGCAGGCGGTGCCTGCGGCTTCGGCATCCGGTGAGAGCGCAGAGCTTACCGGCCCTTATGCCCTGCTGATGAAGGCGGTGGAAAAGGGCCTGAAGGGTGATGCTGCCGCCCAGACCAAGGCACTGCTGGCCGAAAAGCAGCCGCTGGAAGTGGTGGACGAAGCACTGATCCCGGCGCTGGACATCGTGGGTGCCAAGTACGAGAAGGGTACGCTGTTCCTGCCGCAGCTGCTGCAGGCTGCAAGTGCGGCCCAGAGCGCCTTTGAGGAGATCAAGAACGTCATTGCCCAGAAGGGCGAGGGCAGCGCCAGCAAGGGCCGCATCGTGCTGGCCACCGTCAAGGGCGACGTGCACGACATCGGCAAGAACATCGTCAAGGTGATTCTGGAAAACTACGGCTTTGAGGTGATCGACCTGGGCCGTGATGTGCCGGTGGAGACGGTGGTGAACACTGTGAGGGAAAAGAATGTGCATCTGGTGGGCCTTTCGGCCCTGATGACCACTACCCTCAAGAGCATGGAGGAAACCATTGCCGCCCTGCACGAAGCGGGCCTGGACTGCAAGATCATGGTGGGCGGTGCGGTGCTCACGCCGGAATATGCCGAGAAGATCGGCGCGGACTGGTACGCCAAGGATGCCAAGCGCAGCGCGGACATCGCCAAGGAATTTTTCGGGGCGCAGTAAAAGAGCGAAGGAGCGGTGTGCCGGAAGCTTTCTCCTCAGACACGAATCGGGCCATTCCATCGCCCGCCCTATTGCCCTTCGGGCAACAGGGTCCCACCCCAGCGGACGGTCTTCGGAGAAACTTCCGGCCCACCATCCCGATAAGCAGGGGTCTCCTTTGAAAACACCTGAAAATCTATTTGCAAATTGTTCAAAAAGTCCACAAAGAAATGCCATGATTGTCTGGTAACATAAGGGTGCAGTCAGGGAGATGCAAAGACATCTCCCCAAAGCCGACAAGGGCTTTCACCTGCGGGGGCTGGTGCATCGGGCACAGCCCAGCAGGTACTTATTAAAACACTGTCCCCCGCCTATGCCAGGCAATCGCCAACGACGGCGGACAGACTACCAAATCCCTCCTGATCCGCCGCAAAGTTCGGGAGTTCTCATACCGCAGCCAGCACCGCTTTATCCTCCTTTCCACGGTGCTGGCTGCTTTTGTTTTTACCTGAATGCAAGAGAACGATCGGGAATAGCCGCCGCGTGCGCTTTGGCTGTTTTAGCGGAAATTCTATTATAATTCGTTGAGCCTCGGAAAAATCTGCGGATTTTTCCGAGGCTCTTTTTCACGAATAGGATCGAAGCGATATACTTCATCTGAATGTAAAAAGCAAAGCGAGAACGAGTGCGAGACGGAGTTGGTTTATACAGTTCGTTTTACTTCGCTGCGTTTCGCCCATTTGTTGCTGATCTTATCTGCCAGCAGGGAGCCGCAGGCCCCCAATGCAAGGCCCAGTGCCACGCCGCCCAGAATGTCGGTGGGAAAATGCACATACAGGTACATCCGCGTGAAGCCGATGAACCCGGCCAGCACAAGAGCCGGGATGCCGAGCCGGCGGTTCTGCAGCCAGAGCGCAAAGGCAGCGGCAAAGGCGGAGGATGTGTGTCCGGAAGGGAAGGACCAGCCATGGGGCCGGGCCACCAGCGTGAGCATTTCGGGCCGGAGGTCGCAGGGGCGCGGGCGTGCGAACAGCGGCTTTAAGGCGCAGTGGCCCGCCAGCATGTAAAAGCCCAGCGCCAGCGCCATGGCCAGCCCGGCCCGGCGGGTGCGCCGGAACGCCAGCAGCACCGCCGTGAAGGCGATCCAGATCTCGCCGTGGGCACCGGCCTGATCGAAAAACACCGCCAGTGCATCCAGCACCGGACAGCGCAGAGCCTGTAAGGCATCCAGAAGGGTAAATTCAAAGGGCATGGATAAAGCCTCCCTGCTTGTTGTTCTTGCCCTTATGGTAACATGGAACCGGGCAGAGAATAAGAACAAGGCTTGTACAAAGGATAAACAAATCTTAAACCGGCAGAAAAGATGTCGGGAACAGAACAAAACTGGAATATATCGGCGCAATACTACAAATTGTAAATAGAAAAGAAGCCCTGCGGTTCTGTGACGTAGGGCATATTGTATGTTTTACTGCATCTGGCTGAGTGTGGGATAGCTGTCGATGGCACCGTGCTGCTGCACGCTGATGCCGCAGAACTGGTTGGAAAAGGCAAGGTATTCGTTCAGCTTTGTTTTGCTGAGCTTTGCCAGTTTTTCCAGTGTCACGCCGTCACGTTCCAGCTGCCACAAAAACGAGCCGATGAAGCCGTCGCCTGCGCCGGTGGTGTCCACAGCCCGGACTTTCCGGCAGGGGGCAAAGCCGTGGGCGGTGCGGGTGTAGGCGTGGGCACCGCTGCTGCCGCAGGTGTACAGCACCAGCTGTACATCGCCCACAAGCAGCTGCGGCAGGGCGGATTCAATGTCCGCAGTGCCGGTGAGAAATTCTAGCTCTTCGTCCGAAATTTTGAGGATATTGGAAAGCGGCAGGAACTGCAGCACGGTCCCGCGCAGCATGTCGCGGTCCGGCCAGAGGGGGAAGCGCAGGTTCGGGTCAAAGCTGACGATAGCACCAGCTTCACGTGCGGCGGAGATGGCCGCAAGGTGAGCGTAGCGCATGGGGCTGTCCACCAGTGACACGCTGCAGTAGTGCAGGGCAAAGGCATCGGCGAACCATGCAGGGTCGATCTGCTCCGGAGAATAAAGCAGGTCGGCCGAGGGTTTGCGGTAGAAGCTGAAGGTGCGGCTGCCGTCCTCTTCCAGACTGACGAAGGCAAGGGCCGTGTTGGCCTTATCGGTAAAGGCCAGATGGGAGAGGTCGATGCCGCAGGCTTCCAATTCCCGGGCGATCTTGTGGCCGAAGGGGTCGTCGCCCAGCTGGCTCAGAAAAGCACTTTTGCCGCCCAGCCGGGCAAAGGCCGCGCACACGTTGGCCGGTGCGCCGCCAGTGCGCGGGCTGAACGAGGGGACCTCGTCAAAAGAACAGCCCACCCTGGACGGGATCATATCGATGAGTGCTTCGCCAATGGAAAACAGTGTGCTGCCGGACATAGAGAACCTCCCAAATTAAGATGCTGGTAATAAAAGACTTCCCCCGGCGAGGGGGATGATTTTGTGACCGCTCCCAGTGTAAGGGCCAGAGCCCGGGCTGTCAATGCTTTTTTGCACGGTACAGGGCGTTTTTGTGTTGACTTGCATTTTGGGGTGTGCTAAAATATGCCGGTATGCGTAAAAAATGCCATGAAAGGGAACTTGGATGAACCTGACAAAACAGTTCTTTAAATATGTATCACAGAATATCTTCGGCCTGCTGGGTACCTCGTGCTACATTCTGGCCGATACCTATTTCATCTCGCAGGCGGCGGGTACCGACGGCGTGACCCTGCTCAACCTCTGCCTGCCGGTCTACAACTTCATCTTTGCCGTCGGCTCCATGGTCGGCCTTGGCGCGGCCACCCGCTATGCCATCCTCAGGGCGCAGGGAGACGAGCGCTGCCAGCGCTATTTTTCCAATGCCATCTTCTGCGCCTGTGTGCTCAGCGTGCCGTTCCTGCTGGTGGGCATTTTTGCGCCCGGCGGCCTTCTGCGGCTGATGGGCGGTGATGCGGGGATCATGGCGCTGGGCATCCCGTATGCCCGTATCTTCCTTATGTTCACGCCCTTCTTCATGTGCAACTATATCGTGTCGGCCTTTGTGCGCAACGACGGCGACCCTTCCCTTGCCATGGTGGCTACCCTGAGCAGCAGCCTGTTCAATGTGGTGTTCGACTATATTTTCATGTTTCCCATGGGGCTGGGGCTGGCCGGTGCGGCGCTGGCCACCGCCGTGTCTCCCATCATCAGCATTTCCATCTGCAGCCGCCACTTCTTTAAAAAGGAGAACAGCGTGCAGTTCGTGCGCCAGCGCCCCTCGGCAAGGCTGCTGGGCCAGAGCTGCCAGCTTGGCATCTCCGGCTTTGTGGGTGAGATGTCCTCCGGCGTTACCACCACCGTGTTCAACTTCCTGCTGCTGGGTCTGGCGGGCAATGTGGCCGTGGCGGCCTATGGCGTGGTGGCGAACTTTGCGCTGGTGGCAACGGCCATCTTCAACGGCGTAGCACAGGGTGCACAGCCGCTGGTGAGCGAGTGCTACGGCAAAAGCGACAAGGCCGGTGCCAGAAAGCTGCTCATCCTGGGCAGCTGCACCGCACTGGTGCTGGCAGCGGTGCTGTACGGCATCATCTTTGGTGCTACCGATGCACTGGTGGGCGTGTTCAACAGCGAAAGCTCCGCCCGGATGGCCCAGTTTGCCCACATGGGCATGCGGCTGTACTTTGTGGGCTACTTCTTTGCCGGTTTCAACATCGTGGCGGCGGGCTATCTGAGCGCGACCAACCGCCCGGTGGAAGCCTCCGTCACCTCCATCTGCCGCGGCATGGTGGCCATCGTGGCCTGCTCGCTGGTGCTGAGCCGCCTGTTTGGCATGAATGGTGTGTGGGCAGCGTTCCCGGCATCGGAACTGCTCACCGCAGTGCTGACCCTGTTTTTGCTGCTGCGCGGTAAAAAGCAGACCGCATAGCCCTTAAATATAAAGCTCCTGTTCGCGCAGAGATTCCTCGGGCGAAAGCCCACTCTGCGCGGCGTGACCGGCCATTGCCCGCCACTGTGCGGGGGATTGGCCGGTTTCTTTTTTGAACACCCGGCACAGGTAGTTGGCACCGGAAAAGCCGCACAGGCTGGCTACCACGTCCAGTGTGTACTCCCGGTGGAGCAGCAGCCGCTGGGCTGCTTCAACGCGCACCGTGGTGAGGTATTTGCCCGGCGGCACGCCAATGGCTGCGGTAAAGGTGCGCACCAGATGGCTCTTGGACACGCCCAGCCGTTCGCTCAGCTCCTCCACGCCGTAAAGGCCCGCGTAGTTTGCGCGGATGTCCTCGATGGCGGCCTGCACCAGCGGCGGCAGGGCGGACGCGGCACTGTCGGCATCGGCCAGCTCACACAACAGTGCGTAGGCCAACTGGCTGCGGGCACGGCTGTGGGCGGCCTTTTCCTCAGCAAGGCGGTCCATCAGTTCGGCAGCGGCCGGGCAGGAACCGCCCTTGGCTAGGAAGGGCAGTTCGTGCAGCCCGGCCAGAAACTGGGAAGCCGCCTGCCCGGTAAGCTGGACGCAGAGCAGATGGCAGATGCTTTCCGGCACAAGGGCCAGCGGGGCACGGCTCAGGATCAGGTGCCCGGCAGGCACGGACTGCGGCGGCAAAATGAGCGCTGCACCCAGCGGCAGCGGCCCGGCAGCAGGTACGGATGCAGAGCACTGGCCGCTGGACACAAGGCACACCCACAGTCCTTCGCCGGAGAGGGTGAGGGGGGCAGACAGCTGCAGATCCTGCACGGAAGCGGGAAAAGCGATGGTGTTCCAGTCAAAAAGCAATATCTGACACCTCTAATCAATAAAATGCTATTTTATATCACAAAATTATCTGTTATTATAGTACCAACGAATGAACACGCCGTCAAGAGCGTGAGAACCTTAAAAATTATGGAGGCAAACGACTATGGCTTCGATCAGCTGCCAGCACATCTATAAGATCTATCCGGGTGCTACCGCTCCCTCTGTTACCGACTTTAACCTGGAGATCCAGGATAAGGAATTCATCATCTTCGTCGGCCCCTCTGGCTGCGGCAAGTCCACCACCCTGCGCATGATCGCCGGTCTGGAGGAGATCTCCAAGGGCGAAATGTACATCGGTGGCCGTCTGATCAACGACGTTCCCCCGAAGGATCGTGATATCGCAATGGTGTTCCAGAGCTACGCTCTGTACCCCCACATGACCGTTTACAAGAACATCGCTTTCGGTCTGGAACTGCGCAAGACCCCGAAGGACGAGATCGACAAGCGCGTGCACGAGGCTGCTAAAATCCTGGAGATCGAGCATCTGCTGGACCGCAAGCCCAAGGCTCTGTCCGGTGGTCAGCGTCAGCGTGTTGCTCTGGGCCGTGCAATGGTTCGTAACCCGGCAGTCTTCCTGCTGGACGAGCCTCTGTCCAACCTGGATGCTAAGCTGCGTACCTCCATGCGCACCGAGATCATCAAGCTGCACAAGAAGCTGGCTACCACCTTCATCTACGTTACCCACGACCAGACCGAGGCTATGACCATGGGCGACCGTATCGTGGTTATGAAGGACGGCATCATCCAGCAGGTCGATACCCCGCAGAACCTGTACGATATGCCTTGCAACATGTTCGTTGCTGGCTTCATCGGCAGCCCCCAGATGAACTTCCTGGACGGCACCCTGATCAAGAAGGGTGAGCTGTACGGTGTTGATCTGGGCGGCGACGTGATCCCCCTGCCCAAGGAGAAGACCGCAGACGGCAAGCTGGATGCTTACGTCGGCAAGAAGATCAAGATGGGCGTCCGTCCCGAGGACATCGACGACGAGCCCGAGTTTATGGCAAAGCACGCTGACTGCCAGCTGGATACTCAGGTGGACGTCTCCGAAATGATGGGCGCTGAGATCTACCTGTATCTGGAGTACAAGGGCAACAAGATGACCGCTCGTGTGGCTCCCACCTCCAAGGCACGCAACGGAGACACCGTCCGCGTTGCATTCGATCCCCACAAGGTCCACCTGTTCGACATCGAGACCGAGCTGACCATCCTGAACTAATATTTAGCGACGATCATTTTTGATCCTCCTATCATAAGAAAAACCGCCGAAGGAAAGCCTTCGGCGGTTTTTCGTTTGTGTGTTCAGCTTTGCGCTTCAATGGACCCGTGCTCTTTTCATTTGCTGGCAGTGCCGGGCGCGGGCTGGCGCACCAGCTCGATAAAGGCTTTCATCTGAGGGGTCAGCCATTTGTCACGGTGATAAAACAGCTGACGATGCATCTCCACGGTGCAGTCCGGCACATTCAGCCGGGCAAGACGACCTGCGGCCAGCGCCGGACGCACGATGTACTCCGGCAGGAAGGAAAGACCCATGCCCTGCTCCACCATCTGGCACAGCAGCGCAGCGCTGCCCAGCTCCAGATAAGGGTGGATGGCAAGGCCGCGGGCGGCAAGGCACTGATCCAAAGCGTCGCGGTAGCTCATGCCGCGCTCAGTGAGCAGAAATTCCTGCCGGGGCAGCTCTTCCAGCGTAACAACTTCCTGCCCGGCAAGCGGGTGAGCCGACGGTGCAATAAAACACACCGGCTCCGGCACATCCGCCGCAAGCACCAGATTGGGCTGCAGCAGGGGCTGGTCCAGCGTATAGGCCAGATCGATCTGATTTGTGCCCAGCATCTGCAGCATTCCGTCGGCAGTGGCGGTGCACAGCACCAGCTCCACCTGCGGGCACAGGGCGTGGTAGCGTTTGAGCAGACCGGGCAGGAAGGTGGAGCACACCGAATCCGCCAGCGCGATGCGCAGACTGCCGCTGATCTGCCGGGCGGGCTGCAGGGCAGCCTGCGCCTGCTGGGCCGTGGCCAGCAGGGTGCGTGCATAGCCTAAAAAGGTCTGGCCCGCATCGGTGAGCCGCACGGTCTTGCCCACGCGGTCGAACAGCGGTGCGCCCAGCTCTGCTTCCAGCTGTGCGATCTGGGAGGACACCGCCGACTGGGAATAGCCAAGCTGCCGCGCAGTGCGGGAAAAGCTGTGCAGCTCGGCGATGTGCAAAAAGGTATTGATGTTCCGCAGTTCCATAAACGCTTCCTCTCAGCGGCGGGCGATGCCAGTCACGGTGAGCACCTCGCCATCCACGGTAAAATGCACCTCTACCGGGCCGAACTCCATGCCGTACACCCGCTGCGGGTCGTGCTGGTAGGAGGGGCGCGGGTCACCTGCCAGTACGCCGGTCAGGGCGGCGCGGTCGGTCTGCGGCACCTGTGCCAGCAATTCGGGCGGGAACTGTACCTGCAGACGGTGGAACTGGGTCTGGCCGGTAAAGCCCTCGGCGGCATCCGGGTGGCAGTCGGCATAGGGGATGTAAGGCTTGATGTCGTAGATGGGGGTGCCATCCATCAGGTCGGCACCGCGCACGATGAGCACCGGGCCAACGTCCGGCCGGTGCTCGATGCCTTCCAGACGCACGCTGGAAAGGCCCAAAGGATTGGGGCGGAACGGCGACCGGGTGGCGAACACGCCCATGCGGGTGTTGCCGCCCAGACGCGGCGGGCGTACAGTGGGGGACCAGCTGTCCCGCACCGCGCCGGAGAACTGCCACACCAGCCAGATGTGACTGAAATCTTCCAGACCGCGCACGGCATCGGCATTGCGGTATTCGGGCGTAAAGATCACCTCGCCGCGCAGCTCGTCCACAAGGCCGCTCTGGCGCGGGATACCGAACTTGGTGGGAAAGGCAGTATGGATATGGGCAATGACCTTCAGGGTCATCTCTTCAGGTGCAGTGGGCATGGTGAACTCCTTTTAATAGATCTTTTTCAGGGGGTATTCCGGCGGGATGCTGTACCGTGCCCGGAATGCGTCCAGTTCCTGAGGCGTGCGAATGAGCTGAACGTCCTCAAAATGGCCATCCGGGGAGATGAAACCGGCCACCTGCTCCCCGGTGCAGATGCTGCACCGCAGTGCAGGCTGCTGGGTGGCGGGGTCGTAAGAACGGGCAGGCTTTTTGCGGGAGAAAAACATGAGAAGCCTCCTTCTTTTATGAAACGTGCCTGAAAGACTGCAGGCGGCTCACAGCCCCCGGCACAGGCCGACAGCGCGGCCCTCAATGTGCAGCTCTTCCAACTGCAGGCCGGTAAAGATCATGGGTGGGCAGACGGCGGCATTGTCCGCAAGCAGCATCACAGCATCACCCTGCCGGTGGAAGTGCTTGAGGGTGGCCTCGCCGCCAATGCGCACTGCGGCGATCTCGCCCTGCTCCACCTCCGGCTGGCAGCGAATGCATACGATGTCGCCGTCGCAGATGGTGGGGGACATGCTGTCACCGTGGCAGGTCAGGGCAAAGTCGGCGCGCCACGCGGCGGGAACGCCGATATAGCGTTCAATGTTCTGCTCTGCCGTGATAGGAGTGCCGCAGGCAATGGAACCGATCAGCGGGACCTGCGTCATGGCAGGCAGCGGCTCAAAGCCCGGCGGCGGACAGGGTGCGTCCAGCCCCAGCAGATAGGCAGGGGTGGTCTCCAACGCGGCTGCCAGCTCTTCCACCTTGGACTGCGGCAGGTCGTTGATGCCTTTTTCCAGTTTGGTAATGGAGGATTTGGACCGATAGCCCATGCGCTGGGCAAGCTCTTCCTGCGAAAGGCCCAGTTCTTTGCGGCGCAGATGCAGACGGGTAGAAAGCTCAGACATGCGAAACCTCTCTGAAAAACGTATGGTTGTTCTGCAAAAAGAATGCTGTTACCAGAAGTATACCAAAAAATTGCATTAAAATCAACTTTTTTCTGCGAATTTGCAAAAATGGGTTGACACTGAATCAATGCAGGAATATACTACAACTAAAGATTGTGAAACGGCATTGCCGATACGAAAAAAGGAGAGCGGAATATGGCAAATACTGAAATGATCCGGGATTATATCCGCGCCAGTGGGTACAAGATGCAGTATGTGGCACGAGCCTTGAAGATCAGCCCCAATGCACTGAACCTGAAACTGCAGGGGCGCACACAGTTCAAGCTGAGCGAAGCAGAACGGCTGAGCGCGGTGCTTGGTCTGAGCATGTACGAGCGGGATCTCTGCTTTTTTGAAGAGCAGAACCGCCGCGAAGTGCTGGCACGCCGCGCGGATGAAAAGAGGAGGGCAGAACATGACAAGCGAGCAGAGAAATCAGACGCGGCTGGCACTGTACCGGTATGGGATGCGGCAGCGTGCACGAAGCCCGGTGGAGCGCAGCTGGTGCGCCGCCATTGAGGAGGGCCTTGCTTATTACCGGCAGAACGACCCGCTGCGTGCGGATCTGTTCGAGCTGCGCTATGTGCAGCACCGCACGGAGGACGATGTGATCAATCAGCTGCACATCGGCCGCACTACTTACCAGAAAGCCCATCAGGACCTGCTGAGCACCATTGCCGTGTACGCGGCAGAGCGCGGGGTGTTTTACCGCGAGACGGAAAGCTGAAAGCAGAATGCCCCCGGACGCTGCCAGCAGGCAATGTCCGGGGGCATTTTTGAACTCAGGCTTTTTTGTTCGGGTCCTGTTTTTCGCAGTGGCTGTGGCAGGATGCACAGTTGCCGCCGCAGCCCTCGCCCTTCCAGCCGCCCTGCTTGGAGATCCACACAACGGCCAGTGCAAACAGAACGATCAGAACGATCAGCGTAATGATTCCACGAAGTGTCAGCATTTTTTGTACCTCTTTTCCCGGTGGGAAAGTTTCTGTGTTCAGTATACACGATTTGGCATCAAAGGGCAACCGGAAAACGGATACAAAAAGTGTGATTTTTTTAAAATTAGGGCTTGCATTTTGGCAAAGGCCGTGCTATAATAATCACGTTCCAGTTCGGAACGCACAAAACAAAATATGGAGGATTAGCTCAGCTGGTTAGAGCACCTGCATCACACGCAGGGGGTCTGGGGTTCGAGTCCCTAATTCTCCACCATACAGTTCGTACTCGAACCCGATTCTTTATGAGAAAGGGTTCGGGTACATTTTTTGTTTATCGGAGGTTTGCGTTTGCGACAGCAATAAACACCCCAGTGGGATGTTTGAGCAACAGAATAGGCTGCCAGGAAATCCCAAGTCGCATGACGTGGAATTTTTGTTTCGACCAAGGACTCGAATGGCATCTACGTAAAAAATCCATAGCAAATGAGCCGGGAGCCTTCTGTAGATCAGAGGCTTCCGGCTCACTGCATATTCATGATAAAAGCAAAATTCCTGCCACCAGTACCATGTTGCAGGCAAAAAACAGCGCGGGCAGTGCATCCACAAAGGCCGGCGAAAGAGTGAAATCGTCCGGGACAGGATCGTTTTGATTCATGTGATCGACCTTTGCATTTCTCCACGCAGCGCCGGAGAGACCTTTCTTGCTGCATTTCTGAAAAAAGAGCAGCGCTTTTGCGCAAGATCGTCAATGCATTCTGCAGCAGGTCACGGGTCAATATCCAGCTCACGCAGAAGCAGCCGGAGGGCGGGCGAGATGTTCTCGCGATTCCACACGGCCCAAGCGGGAACGGTATCATTTTCCAGCGGGATAAAGGTGAGGTTTTTGTTGGCGGGCAGTTGAGCCAGCACCGGCTCGGCAAGGATGGTATAGCCGCCGTAGAAAGCCAGCTGCAGCATCAACTCCTCCATGGAATACGCAAATTTGATGTTCTGCGGGTCGCTGCCGTGGCGGGTGAGGACTTGCGCAAACTGGTTCCACAGCTCCCGGTCCATGGCGGGTACATACCTGCTGAGCCACGGTGTGCCCAAGGTGGACGAAGTGGAGTTTGTGAACAACTGGATGATGCAGACCCACGGCAAGGCAAACACCGCACTGGTGATGAAGTTTGCCAAGAACAGCGGCAGCACTGTGGACTGGTGGCTGGACAAGATCAACCCGGACACGCTGGCCAAGACCCGCATCCAGTTCTGGCCGGACAACGAGTACACCGTGCACCAGCTGAACAACGGCATGCACTACTACACCGGCACACTGGAATGGTGGGAGAACTACTGGGAGAACCCCACCAGCGGCGAGAAGAACAACAACACCGCCGGTCAGCTGGAGCTGAAGGACCTGAGCTGGGATAACTACAATTATGTGGAAGAGAACTTCTCTGACAATGCCACCGCTCTGTTTGGCACCAAGGGTGTGCAGCTGGTAATGGACGACGCAAAGGTCACCGGCGTGATCGCACAGGACAGCGACGGCAATTACCTCAAGATCAACGCGAAGAACGGCGTTGTGCTGGCAGGCGGCGGCTTTGGCGGCAACAAGGAAATGATGGACGATCTGCTGCCGGACATCAAGCGTCTGTTCACCAAGGATGAGGACTTCTTTGCTCCCTTTGGCCGCGACGGCTCCACCATCCAGATGGGTGTGTGGGCAGGCGGCCGTCTGGAGGGCGACATCTCCACCATGAACTTCGACTCCATGGCCGTGCCCGACTATCTGCCCGGCCCCCTGTGGGTGGACGAGAATGGCCAGCGCTTCCAGAACGAAGCCTTTGCCGGCCCGGAGATCAACGGCTTCTTCATGGCACGTGCAAAGCGCGGCAATATCACCTCCATCTACGACAGCACCTATGAGACCCAGATCCTGCGCGGCTTCCCCGGCCATCAGGCATTCGAGTACGACATGCCCGCTGTGGTGGAAGCCATGAAGGGCAACTTTGAGGCCGCAAAGGCTGCTGGTGCCGAGGGCGCCAACGGCTGGTACTGCGCCGACACCATCGAACAGCTGGCTGAGTACATCGGTGTGGAGCCTGCAGCCCTTTCCGCTACTGTGGAGCAGTACAATAAGGTTTGCGCCGAGGGCTACGACAGCGATTTTGCCAAGGACCCGCACTTCCTGAATGCAGTTGCAAAGGCTCCCTTCTACGCCCATGTCACCACCCCGAGTCTGGGCTTTGCACTGGTGACCACCGGCGGCTTTGTGACCACCAATGACCAGCAGGTGCTGAACGAGGATTATCAGCCCATCGAGGGCCTGTACGCTTCCGGCAACACCTGCGGTATGCGCTTTGGTCCCGAGTATATCACCCCGATCCCCGGTGTGAGCATTGGTATGTGCCTGACGCTGGGCCGTGAGCTGGGCAAGTATCTGGCTACAAAGTAAGCAGTTCTGATATAAATATAGAAAAGGCAGGCTTTTTCCGCTGGGAAAGGGCCTGCCTTTTTGCTTTTTATAAAAAGTATGTTACAATAGAACTGGCAAAGAAACCGGTGCCGGGCGGTGCGGCTCCGGGGTAAGGAGGAAGCACGGTGAGCGAAAACGAAAAGGGCTATTATATCCGAGAATTTTCCAACATGACCGGTCTGCCCCAGAGCAAGATCCGGTATTACGAAAAGATCGGCCTGTTCAAGGTGAAGCGGATGAAAAACGGCTACCGCTGGTTCAGCCCGGAGGATGCATTCCGGGTGAACGCTTTCCGCTGCCTGCTGCAGTATGGCTTCAGCATAGAGGAAGCGGTGCGGATGCTGGACGAAAAGCAGCAGACCGAACAGTTTGAGCAATCTCTCAAGCGGCAGCGCTACACCCTGACCCACGAGAAGCAGCTGCTGGAATACCGCCTGCAGGCGCTGGATGAGGCCATTGGCCTGCTGAACATGGAACCCGGTTCAGACTTTTCGGTTCAGGATGTGCCGGATAAAATATATGTCTATGCTTCCAATGGGCGGGACTTCAGCGTGGCGGGGCAGGCAGGGGAGACCATTTCCCGCTTTGTGGAGCTGCTGTCCATTTCCAGCTATGCGCGGGTGATCGAGACGGCGCAGTTCAGCTCCGAAAAACCGGAGCTGGACCCCAGCTATGTCTGTGCCATCCCGGCTTCGGAGGAGTGGCGGCTTGGAACATATGACCGCACCCATGTCCACTGGATGAATCTGGGCAAATGCATCGTGTATCACCGCAGCCTGACGCGGGAGGAGAGCGTGCGCAAGGAAACCTTTGCCCTGCTTCTGGACTGGATGACTGCCCACGGCTACCATATGCGGGAAAAAATGATGATCCTGCCCGGTTTTTTGAATCTGGATGGCTGCGGAAAGGACATGGAGACGGTGATCCTGCCGGTAATCTGAGCCAAAAACGCGGTACAGCACAATAGACACAAAAAGCCCTTGTGGAGTTTGCACAAACTCACAGGGGCTTTCTTGTTGTTAAATGACAAACAAAGTTTCAAAACGGTAACGGTGCTTGACCTTAAACCCGGTTTATGCTGTAAAGTGTTGTTCGTGAAATGTCAAACGAAGTTCCGGCCCGGCGGTGCCTGACCGGAAAACATCGTACACACGAAGAAGAAAGAAAACGTAAAGGAGAACCTTATCATGGCAAACCGCATTTCCCGTCGCAACTTCCTGAAAAAGGCTGCTGCCGGTGCCGTCGGCGCTGCTGCTGCCGGTGTGCTGACCAGCTGCGGCAGCTCTGCAAGCTCTGTTGCTTCCAGCACTGCTGCTTCCTCCACCGCTTCCTCTGCTGCTGCAAGCGCAGCTTCCGAGGCTGGCTTTACCTTCAAGCCCGGCACCTACACCGCCAAGGCTTACGGCAATATCTCCGACATTGAGCTGGAGTGCACCTTCTCTGAGACTGCGCTGACCGATGTGAAGATCGTGGGCCAGAACGAGACTCCCGCGCTGTTCAGTCAGGTGGAGAACGAGCTGATCCCCGCCATTCTGGACAATCAGGCAGGCGGCGTGGACAGCATTACCGGTGCTACCAATTCCAGCCGCGCTGTCAAGGAAGCCATTGCAGACTGTGTTGCGCAGGCAGGCGGCGACCGTCAGGCATGGCTGGCCAAGACTGTGGAAAAGACCGCAGGCGCAGCTGAGGAATACGATGTGGATGTGGCCGTCATTGGCTGCGGCGCAGCAGGCTTTATGGCAAGCATCGTGGCAGCCCAGAAAGGCATGAAGGTGCTCACCGTGGAAAAGGCCGGCAGCGTTGCAGGCGTGAACGGCATCAAGGTCTCCGGCCCCTTTGCAGTGGACACCAGCGTGCTGCACGCACGTGAGGGCGGCACCACCCTGACTGTGGACGAAGTGTTCAACCATGCCATGAACTACACCCACTGGACCCCGAACCCCAGCCTGATCAAGCGCTGCCTGGAGACCTCCAAGGACGCTGTGGAAGAGCTGGTGGGCATCGGCTACGAGATGAAGGAAGCAAACTTCCGCTTCGAGACCCCCTTCAAGGATGAGAAGGGCGGCTTCCACCTGATCACCAACGCTCTGGATGAGCGCGTGCAGCTGTGGGAGAAGGCTCTGGACGACAACGGCGTGCAGGTGATCTACAACACCGCAGCCAAGAGCCTGATCGTGGAGAACGACAAGATCTGCGGCTTTACCGCTGAAAAAGAGGACGGCACCCCCATCACCGTCCATGCAGGCGCTGTCATCATTGCATCCGGCGGCTTCCTTGGCAACCGCGACCTGCAGGAGAAGTTCCTGCACACCCGCAAGCTGAACGCAGCTGCAGGCGGCAACAGCCTGTGCACCGGCGACGGCATTGTAATGGCAAACGACGCAGGCGCTGTGCTGTGCAAGACCTTTGGCTACTGCCCCTGCGAGTACGGCGGAACCAACAGCAAGGCCAGCCGCCCCGCAAAGCAGGATAAGTACGACCAGAACTACTGCTTCAAGTTCGGCCTGTACGGCAACCTGCTGGTGGACGGCGAAGGCAAGCGCTTTATCAACGAGGGCCTGCTGTGCGATTACCCCATGAGCTACGGCTCCGAGCAGATCCTGCTGAACGCCCCTTGGTACGGCATTGTGGATCAGGCTTATGTGGATGCCATGACCACGCAGGGCCTGTACGAGTACACCACTGCAAAGGGCGCTACCAGCGAGAACTGGTTCATTGGCAACTACTTCAAGGGCCGCATTCTGGACAACCTGCCCAGCGATATTGAAGAGGGCCTGAAGGAAGGCTGGCTGGTCAAGGCTGACACCATTGAAGAGCTGGGCGAGAAGTTCGGCCTGACCCATCTGGCTGAGACCGTTGCAAAGTACAACGAGTACTGCGAGAAGGGCGTGGACGAGCAGTTTGGTGCTAACAAGTGGTACCTCAGCCCCATCAAGGAAGGCCCCTTCTACGCTGTGCAGTGTGAGCCGAGTGCATGGAGCACCTTTGGCGGCGTGCGCACCGACGACTGCTGCCGCGCTCTGGATCTGGACAACCAGCCCATCGACGGCCTGTACGTTGCCGGCACCGACAGCGGCAGCCTGTACTACAGCCCCTACTACGATATCCCCGGCTTCTGCTATGGCCTGTGCATTGACAGCGGCTATATCTGCGCTGAGGAAGCAGCTGCCTTCGTCAAAGCCTGATCGGCTGCAGTAAAGCCCCATAAGCAATAAAAGATCCCGTCCACTTCTGGGTGAACGGGATCTTTTTTGCGTATCAGACAGGAAAAAGCGGCTCAGAGGTCGTTTTTCTCCTGCCCAAGATTATCGGATTCCAGATCGTACAGGCCGTGCTGCAGGTGCTCTTCCATCATGACCCGGGCACGCTTGCCATCGTGCTTGCGGAAAGCGTCCAGCAAAATGCCGTGGTAGTAGATGCCGCCGTAGTAACCGTTGGAAAGAATGAGCATCTTACCCAGCCTACTCTTTAGACCATGGCTTCGCGTCATCTTGCCGGAGCAGTCGGTGCCGATGCCGTTCTGCTTTGTCTGCTGCGTGAACCACTTTCACTCCTGAAATGAACTGCATGAAAAATCAGAAGGCCTCATTCTATTGACTTTGCCCTTGCAGGGGAGTATACTCCATGTCACCAAGAAGATTACGGCTATGACGAGAAAGAGTACCCGGAAGGAATGTTGCAGAGAGCTGCCGGTTGGTGCAAGGCAGTGCAGGGCATCCGTGGGAAGATCCTCTCTGAGCTTTCCGGCTGAATGGACGGTGTGCGCCCCAGTAAGCAGGAACGGCAGGCCCCCGTTATCACGGGCCGCGCGTTGTTGGACGTGCACTGAGTGGTCAGCGTTGTGCTGGCAATAAGAGTGGTACCGCAGAGGATATTACACGCCTTTGTCTCTTACAGACCGTAGGGGACAAGGGCGTTTTATTTTGCGGATGCTTTTGTCCCAAAGCATGTCAGAAGGAAAAGGAGAAACAACTATGAAAACACTGGAAAAAGTAAGCGACTTTGTGGGCAAGTACATGGCCGCCATCGTTATTGTGGTGGCTGCGGGTGCCCTGTTCTTCCCCGGCCCGTTCAGCGTGGTAAAGACGGCGTGGGTCAATAACCTGCTGGGCATCGTGATGTTCGGCATGGGCCTTACCCTGAAGCCGGAGGACTTCAAGGTGGTGTTCAGCCGCCCGAAGGATGTGATCGTGGGCTGCGTTGCACAGTTCACCCTCATGCCGTTTCTGGCATGGGCGCTCACGCAGGTGTTCCATCTGCCCACCGAGCTGGCCATTGGCGTGATCCTGGTTGGCACCTGCCCCGGCGGCACCTCTTCCAACGTGATGACCTACCTTTCCAAGGGCGACGTTGCACTGTCCGTTGGCATGACCGCTGTTTCCACCGTGCTGGCTCCGCTCCTCACCCCGCTGCTCACCCTGCTGTACGCTGGCCAGCGTGTTGACGTGAACCCCATGAGCATGTTCATGTCCATCGTCAAGGTGGTGCTGGTGCCCATCGCACTGGGCTTTGTGGTCAATCACTTCTTCCATAAGTTCACCGAGGAAGCCGTCCGCGTGCTGCCTCTGGTCTCCACTACCGCCATCGTGCTGATCATCTGCGCCGTGGTCTCCGCCAACAGCGCCAAGATCATGACCAGCGGTCTGCTGATCCTTGTGGTGGTCATCCTGCACAATGTGCTGGGCTACCTCACCGGCTTTGGCGTGGGCAAGCTGCTCAAGCTGGACTCCACCAAGTGCCGCGCGATCTCCATCGAGGTGGGCATGCAGAACTCCGGCCTTGCAACCAGTCTGGCCGCCGCACACTTTGCACAGTATCCGCTGGCTACCATCCCCGGCGCTGTGTTCTCCGTGTGGCATAACATTTCCGGTGCGATCCTCGCCAACTTCTTTGCCCGCACAGCAGAGAAGAAGGATTGATCTTTCATAACACAACAAAGCCCCCGGCAGGCGCAAACCTGCCGGGGGCTTTGCTGTGCCTGCGGGCCGGGTATCTGCAACAGAACCGGCACAAATCGTGCTTTTCACGCTGCTTTTAGGGCGATTCACGCAGGTTTGCTTCCAAAATGCGGTAAAGTGTGGGATAATCAAGGTACTGTAATACATACCCCCCCCGTAAAAATACGAGGGGAAAAAAGGAGGTTGTACCATGAAACAAGGCAAACTTATCCGGCGTGCAGTATCGGTGGCGCTGGCCGGATGCATGATGTTCACCCTTTCCGCCCCGGCTCTGGCCGCAAGCACCGATGACCTGCTCCAGCAGAGCACCGCCGCCAAAAGCGCGGTGAGCGTGCTGGACGAAGAGAACGGTATGACGGAAGAAACGGCATATCAGATGGATCTCAACAACGGCAATCAGGTTGGCAATAAGGTCGTGCAAAATTTTGGCATTTATGTTGACGATAAGCCTGTCACCAGCGAGAATTATCAAAACCTGAAGAGTGGGCGTATCGTCTACGACCCGGAGCAAAAGACCCTGACGGCAGCAAATAGGATCAAGAACCTGCTGAAGATCAGAGCGCCGAAAACGGATGTCATTTTGAACGGCGGCATCGGTAGAGGCGATTTGACGATCGGACAGCAGGACGATCCGAGTGTTGTAGGTGCAGATGATGTGACCGTCACCAGTGACCAGTATGCAACAATTGATGGCTGGGCTTACATCAACTGCACCGGTAAGGTGAATATCAGCAGCGACGAAGATATGGCTGTGAACGGAAACCTGAACATTTATGATTCCAGCGAAGTGATCCTTTCTGCGGACAGCAGCGCTGTGACGGGCAGCGCAAATATCACCAGCAACGGTGACGTGACCATTGAGAGTACCGACGGTAGAGCGGCGCAAGAACTGACGATCAACAAGGCCCAGAATGTCACCATTACCATCAGTGATGCCGAAAGAGCAGTCTCCGAAGATACCAAGATCACCGCTTCCAGTACTGTGATCCTGAAAAACAACGCACAGGGCGGCCGTGTGGGCACTGTTGACTTTACACAGGCAGACGGCAAGGCCTACGTCTACTATATCAGCGATGAGCCGGATGCAAAACTGATCGACCTGCGCATCCATCCGCTTGCAGAAGCGGCAGAAAGCAGCTACCTGCGCATTGAGCCGAGGGAGACGACTTACAGCATTACCGTTGCGAACGGCACCGCGCAGGTGGGCGACGACACCACCGGCCAGATTACTACCGCCTTTGAGGGCGAAAAGGTCACCGTCAAGGCCAACGCACCCACCGATGAGGATGCCGCCAAGGGCGTGAAGTTCCACCACTGGAAGGTGGAAGAGGGAAACATCAGCGTCGACCCGACTGCGGGCAGTCTGGGTTCTGCGACTGAAGCAGGCACCGAGGAGATCAGCTTTGATATGCCCAAAGGCAATGTGAAGCTGACCGCTGTTTACAGCATCCCCGCTTCTGTGTTGAGGAACACCGTCACCGTTGAGGGCGGCAAGGCAAAGTCCACTCTGGGCGAGGGCAGCGGTATCTCCGCAGAGATCGGCACCAAGGTGGAGATCTCTGCTGATACCGAGGAACACCCCGATAAGGTGTTCGTGAAATGGGAAATCGTGTACCCTGAGAACTTCCCGGAGAATGTGCCGGAAGAGCTGCAGCTCAAGCTGGAAGAACCCAACCGTGCAAAAACGACGTTTGAGATGCCCGCTTACCCGGTCAAACTGATCGCCCACTGGTCGGCCATCGACCCGGACGAATCCCTTGACCCCGGCGCTGGCTACGATGCCAGCTCTGCTGCAGGCGGTGCAATTGCCGCCGTGGCCGTTGGCGGTGCAGCCATCTGGGGCGGCTACGAGATCACCACCCGAGTGATCCTGCACAACCTCCTGCCCGAAGGCGCAGCCATCCCGGCAAACCGCGGCCAGCTGGCGCTGCTGGTGTGGAACACCGCAGGCAGGCCTGAACCCGCAGGCGCACCCGCCTTTGTGGATGTGACTGACCCCGATACGGCCAAGGCCGCACAGTGGTGCACCGAGCAGGGCATCATGGATGCCAAGGGCGACCGCTTTGAACCCGAAGGCTGGACCCCGAAGTTCAAGGTGATCGAAGTGTGGAATAAGGCGTTCCCCAAGCAGTAAAACAGCAAACGGCCCCCGGCAGGCGCAAACCTGCCGGGGGCTTTGCTGTGCTTAAATTGGAGCTTGTCGGGGCAAGGCCCCTCCATCTTGCTGGCGCAAGACCGCTCGGCCGCTTGAAAGCCCCACTGGGGCTTTCATTGCTGCGCAAACGCGGATTTTACTGCTCAATCGGCTTCATCGTAGGGAGCTTGACTGGTGGTGATTTATAGCTGTTTACAAGTGTTCATAAGCCTTTGTTTGTGCAAGATAAAAAGGTCTTATTTTTCGCAACTCTACGCAACTGTTTACAGCTATTCTCAAATTGGTGGTAAGTCAGTGGTAAGGCTGGTGGTAAACTTATTCGTCTTCGTGAGAGTGCCAACGCTTCAAGACTTCTTCCACCTGTCCAATAAGCTGCTCCTTGTTCGGCATATACAAGACGTACCGGGATGCAAAAATCTGATTCGACAAACCGCCCAGCGCATACTCGGCTGCCACGCTGTCCTTGTCAGTGCAGAGGATGATGCCGATAGGAGGATTATCTTCCGGGTCGTTGACCTCTGCGGCGTAGTAGTTCAGATACATATTGATTTGTCCGGCGGCTTCGGGCGTGAGCTTGGTGGTTTTCAACTCGATCAGCACATAGGCGTGTAAAATCTTATTGTAGAACACCATATCCACATAGTAGTGGGCGTTGTTCACTGTGACACGCTGCTGTGTGCCGACAAACATAAAGCCCCGGCCAAGTTCCAGCAAGAAATCTTCGATTTGTCGCACCAGTGCTGCTTCCAAATCGCTTTCAAGGAACGGCTTTTCTTCCGGTAGCCCCAAAAACTCGAATACATACGGGTCCTTGATAATGTCCTCCGGCTTAGTGTAGTCCACACCTTTTTCAGCCAATGCTAAAACTTGTTCCTTATTGGCATCCCCACGAGACAAGAGTAGCCGTTCAAACAGGGAACTTTCCATCTGGCGTCTTAATTCACGGACAGACCATCCAGAATTGACTGCTTCCTTTTCGTAGAAGCTGCGCTTCTCCTTATCGGAAATGGATAACAGCTCACAGTAGTGCGACCAACTCAATTTTCCAGACACTGTCTGGAAAATTGGATAGCTGAGATAGAACTGCCGCATATTGTAAACATTCGAGCGCGAAAAGCCCTTGCCAAGCTCCTTTGTCAACGCCCTGGAAAGCTGCGATAAGGTCTTTTCACCATATGCGGCACGGATGCTGTCATTTTGTTCACAACGAACAACGACCTCACCAATCTTCCAATAAGTTGACAGCAGTTCCTGATTGACCTGCTGTGCTATGTTTTTACGGGAAGCTTCCAGCAGAGAACGAATCTCGCTCACTGCCGGGGCAAGAACCTGCGCTGCTGGGGATGTAGATTTTCTTTCCATCAGTCAGTTTCCTCCTTTCCGTCAAATGTCGAACTTGCAGATAAAAATTCAGCAAACTTTTCGATTTCTTTTTTCTTGAGATTTTTTGTGGCCTCAGTGTAGATGTTCATGGTAGTGGTAATATCGGCGTGGCCCAGTACGTCTTGAATGACCTTCATGTTGATTCCAGCCTCGCAAAGTCGGGTGGCGCAGGTGTGCCGCAAGGAGTGGCAGCTAAACTTCGGAAGCAGGACAAGGTTCTTCGGCTTAATTGTACCGCTTTCGCATTTTGCCAGCTGTTCCTCGTTGCAGTCGCGGATGATACGGTCAATGCCTTTATTGATGGTGCTGTGATGCTGGCACTCGCCAAAACGGTTTACAAAAATAAAATCCGTATAGCCATCAATCGTCACCTTGCAGGAAATTCCAGTTTTCTTCTGATACTCTCGCTCTTGTACAAAAGCAGCCTTGACTGCCGGAGTCATAGGCACAATTCGATTTCCAGCTTCCGTTTTGGGTGTATTGATTCCGTACACACAACCTTTCTCCCGGTGGCTGTAATAAATCAACGTGTGATTTACACTGATTTCACCCGTATCAAGGTTGATGTCCTCCCAGCGCAAACCCGTTGCCTCACCAGCACGGAGACCACATTCCACCATCACGGTAATGATAGGAAGCCAGTGATTGTACTTCTCACTGTTTTTCAAGAAGTTCATCAACAGCTTCTGCTGGCCTGCGGTCAGAGCCTTGCGGCGTTCGCTGTCCAGGTTATGCGTCTGCTTCAACTCTTTCAACGCATTATCGGATGGATTGATGCGGAGATACTCGTCCTCAACCGCAAAATCCAGCACCTGATGCATCACGGTATGGATGTTCTCCACCGTTGCCACTTTCAAACGCTGCGAATCCACAAGGCCATTGTAAAACCGCCGCACATCCGACTTTTTCAGGCTTCCGACCTTCCGCTTTCCAAACTCCGGAAATACATACATCTTGTACATATACTCGTAATGGACCAACGTATTGGCTTTCAGCCCTTTTTTCAGTTGCAGCCACTGCTCGTGAATGTCATTGATGGTCGCGTTCCGCGCTTCCGAACGAATGCCATCACTGCGGTCACGCTGAATCTCTGCTTCTTTCTCACGAAGTTCTTCCAGACTTTTGGCGTACACATTGTTGCGCTTGCCGTTTTCACTGCGCCAGCGGTACTCATACGTTCCGTTACTGCGCTGATATTCACCTTCCTTTAGAACACGCTTCTTTGAGTCTTTTCTTCTTTCTGCCATCGTTATGTCCTCCATTGTTGGCAGAAAGCAACCTACAGCTTAATCATACCATACCGCCGAGGTGCTTTCAACTGCCGACTTCATTTTTATTGTCAAATCGAAAATAATCGGTCAAGGTGTTCATCCAGCCTACGGCGTTTCAGCAGCCGCTTCGTACCATTCCAGAGAACAAAGGTGCAGTCTTTGGAATCGCTCATTTCGCGCAGCTTATTGATGCCAATGCCGGAATAGGCTGCGGCTTCTTCCAGCGTCAGATTGCTTTTCTCCCAGATCGGAACTTGTCGGGACTTGGTTCCTCCATCTTGCTGCGCAAGACCGTTCCGTCGCTTAAAAGCCCCACTGGGGCTTTCATTGCTCCGCTTCGCTGTGCAAACGCGAACTTCTTTCATAGGCAAAACCTCCGTATTTTTGTTTGTAACCAGTAGCCTGTAACCACGGTAGAAAACTTTTTGTGCGGCGATGTGCTGGCAACTTTCCGTATTTGTTTTTTCTTATCAGTTACAGGTTACATGGTTACAAATAGGAAAAAACATTTGGAATGATGCAGTTTTTTGACAGATGAAGGATGTAACCACACCTGTAACCAACGATGTAAAGCAGCCCTTCAAAACGGAACTCCCATCTGCTGAGCTTCTTCGTCTGTAAGTTTTACAAAACCGTCTGCATCCGCTTTTGCAGCGGTTACACGTTCCCATCCTTTCTGCACGCCATACTTCGGGTAGCGTTTGGCTGCTTTATGAGCTGTCCACCCTTTGATTTCGTCGTTTGCAATTCCTGCAGTCATGATCTCACAGATGGCACGGGTTTCCCACTCCGCAGGAAGATTCAGATTGCCCAGTGCCTCAGCGTAAAGCTGTTTGGAACATACCCGGTCGCCCGTGTAATCTTCCAGAAACGCATAGATCATGCCCGCCTGCGTATCTTCTTGCATAAAATCTTTCTGGCAAATCTGCAAGGCCTCCTGCATGGCAGGGCTGAATGTCAGCTTATAATCACCGCTGTTGTAAATCGTCATGGCTTCTGCCCAAAGCTGGTCGATATAGGCACGGGATTCCGCTTCGTTATCCAGAATATGTACTTCAGCCTGTGCTGCATCCACCGGGATGGGGATAAAGCGTCGGTTTCCTGTACGGTCACGGGGGAGAAAATCCTGTCGGTTGGTCGTACCTGCAAAGACACATTGCCGCAAACGGTCTGCCGGGTGCGTTTCATACGGGATTTTGTAGGTTTCTTTCTGCTTGCTGAGAAAGCTCTTGATTTCTTCAATGCTTTTGGCATTGGCAGTCGCAATCATTTCCGACATTTCCATGATCCAGTGGCCTTGCAGCTTGCGGAACACGTTATCATCGTCCAGTCGCCGCAAATCATCCGAGAACCATTCATCTTTGATAGCAAGCAGCCTGAAAAAAGAGGATTTTCCTGCACCCTGCCCACCGACCAAGCAAAGCATCATTTCAAACTTGCAGCCGGGATGAAACACCCGTTTGATCGCTCCAAGCAGAAAAATTTTCAATGCTTCCGTGGTAAGCTCATCTTTTGCGGCACCGAGAAAGCGATGCAAGGCGCGGCTTATCCGTGCTGTGCCATCCCACTTCAAGTCATTCAAGTAGTCCCGGATAGGGTGATAATGATTTTCGTTGGCAACAATGCGAATTGCTGCAGACACCCGTTTTTCGCTGTACAGGCCGTATTTTTCCATTCGGCGCAGAATGTACATCATATCGGTGTCGGTCAGTGTAGGGCCAGAACGCTGCCAGCCCATCGGCTTTACAATATCAATGCGTTCACTCAGCAGATTCAGCCGGATGGAATCTGCAAGAATCGGGTCGTTCTGCAAAACGGTCACACAGTTTTGAATCGTGTTCTGAACACCACCTTTTTCAGCCTGCGAGAGCATTTTGCGGATGTTGGAAATGGTCGATCTCGTATTTTCGGATTCGTTGGGCAATCTGTTGAACCTCCTTCCGATGTTCGGTGAGAAAATGTCGATTCTCTATCAGATATTGGATGTAATCAGTATAATGCAGGCTGGCAACAAAGCAGGGATGCTGTTCTTCCTCTGCTGACTTCGGCGCAAATTGTTTGCGCCAGTCATCCAGAATCGCGCTGCACTCGTACAATGTTTGGATTGGGTTTTGACTTTTATATTCCACAATTTTCGGATACTGTAGTGGAAAAACAGGATTCCCCGAAAGTCCAAAATCTGCGACCAGCTTTTCCGCCGCCCGTCGCAGGGACAGTTGAAACAACTTTGCGGTAAAGTCAATAACATCACCATCCGCTCCACAGCCAAAACAGTGAAACCGGGAATCTACTTTCATGCTGGGGTTACGGTCTGTATGGAATGGACAGCAAATCATGCTGCTGCAGTTGGGCTGAAAGCCATAGGCTTCTGCAGCCTGTCGAGTAGTAATATTCCGTTTTACGATTTTAAATAAATTGTCGTTCTTGAAAATTGACCTCCTTCCTATTTTCAAAAGTCCCTATCGGATGTGAAAGCCACCTGTGGGCTTACGCATCCGACAGGGTTCCGGGGTGCGGGGTGGAAGACCCTGCTGATTTACAGGCTCATATCGTAGCTACGCTTCTTGCGTTTCGGTTGACGCTCTCGCTGTTCCTGTCGAGCCTGCTCCTGCCTTGCCTTTTCGCGGACTTTGGCCTCCCACTCGCGTTTCCATGCAAGATCGGATTTCATCTCATTGGTTTTTCGGAAGATGCTGTACACATTATCCGATGCAATTTTCAGACGCCTGGATTCTTCCCTCAAGGGAGCATACGCTTTTTTCCTCTCCGCGATTTCTTGCGTCAGTTCTTCTTTCCGCTTTTTCAAGGATTTCAGCGATGGCAGTTTTCCATCGTTTTCTTCCCGGAAGTATTTCACGGATTCTGCATAGGCATCCAATTCCTTGGAATGCTCTGCACGGATTTTTTTCTTGAAAAATGCTTTCGTAAATTGCTGTTGGACCTCTTTTGTACAGTTCATCCTCTGCCTGTGACAGCCGTTCATACGCAGCCTGCGCATTAGCCCGTGCTGTCTTACACAGATCGTTCAGTTCTGTCAGGTCGTTGATGTTATTCTCCTGTACCCATACCAGCGTTTCAGCCATTTTCTGCAAATTGCTAATTTTGACCTTTAGTGCATAGGCCAGATTTTCCTGTGCCCTAACATTCTCCTGCAGATCCACAACGAGCCGCAGCCTGGTTCTGGTCGTAAAGATCAGTATGGGTTCTTCCTTGTACCGCAGATTCTTCTCGGCGTTCTGAACAAAGAATCCTTCCAGACATTCTCTTTTGCAGCTTTCTCCCAGAGAACGCTCCGATATGAACTTGTTCCGTTCCGGCGGCAGATAGCTATAACGCCCACGTTGGGTTTTGACGAAAATGTTGTATTCATCCTGCAGGATGTCTTGAAAATCTTCATACGAGATTGCTTTCTCACGAGCAGCGGCAACGGCATCCCGGATAAGCTGCTTCTGTGTTTGAAACTTTGTCGGATTGGGCGTAAATCCTTCCGTTTCGATTTTCTGTTTTTTCTCATCCAGCCGCCGCTGTGCCCAATACTCCGCTTCGGTCACACCCGTTCTGGATGGTGACAGTAAATCGACCTGATGCAGAAACTCGCGGCGGCACAAATCCATGAGGGATTTCTGCAGGTGTTTCAGGTATTCGTTCGTCACATGGTGCTTGTACCCTGCCTTGCAGTCAATGGGCCGCTCCATAAAGGGCTGCTTAGGCACATCCAGTTTTCGCAAACTGTTGATTACGATATGTACATGAATATTGCCGCTGCCATTATGACCGTCCATGTGCGTACAGACCAAAGCCTGATGCCCCGGAAAATTTGCTTTTGCGTATTCCAGTCCAAGCTCCTGCGCCCGTTTACCCGTCAAACAATTTTCTGTGCTGTCCCGTGGATCAAAGCTGATGATGTAATGGTGGCTTTTGATTTCATTCTTGTTTTTGTTCTTCTGATATTCACTGTTCAGCTGCTGGCAGGCTGCATCAAAGGAATAGGGTTCACAGTTCAGACCGTCCAGATAAAACTCATCCCGCATGATGCGATTTCCGTTCTGGTCAAGGATCGGAGTTTTCCGAAGCTCATCATGCTTGAAAATCAGATACTCCAGTGCAGCACCATAGCTGGAACTCTTACTTGCGATGTGCTTTAAGATTGCCATAGTTCTTTCCTGCCATTTCTGCGACTTGTTCCCGCATCTCAAAAATACAGGCAATCGCATGGTTGATGTTTTCACGCATAACATGTGATGGAAGACCCCCACTGTTGAAGAATGCTGCAATCTGGTTCAGGTTGTTCCCGATGGCGGCAAACTCCCGTGTGATGGCTTCGATCTCGTCCGGGTGGACATAGAACACATACGAGGTATTCACGCGGCCTTTCATCAGCATCTGCGCTGCAAATTCAGAGAGCGTCATTCCGGCATCTTCGGCCTGCTGGTGTAAAAGTTCATGTACTACTTCTGTAACTCGTGCGGAGATTACTTTTGTCTTTACGATAGATTTCACTTTTTTCTTCGTTCGTGGCATGGGGTCTCCTTTCCAAAATCAAAAATTTGATTTTCCCGGCAGTGCGTTTGTACTCCGGCTGTGACCTGTTGCAGCAGGCCACCAACAGGCAAAATCATGTGATTTTGCGCGATGTGAGGGTATGGGGAGCGCAATCCCCACCAAGATGCCGCCGTAGAGAAACCGCCCGTAGGAGCGGTTTCGTATACAAAGGCGAATCTTGCTCTTAACTACCGTCCACTCTGTCCCAGCCCGTTCCTGCCCGATTTTCTCCGGCGTATTTTCCGGTAAGACGCGCAGAATGCGCATTCAGTACCAGAGGTATCCTGCTGGGGTGGCTCATGCGATTTTCAAGGTGCGATGTGACTTTGTAAGGAATTAGGGATTTTCAGAAGTGATGCCGTAGCGAATTGGCTTACTTTTGAAAATACTTCCTATACCCTATACAAACTTTAAGGGGTGTTTTTAAACTGGGTCTTTTAAAAGTTCAAAGAAAATTCATTTTTCCAACGTTCCCCTCTACCTATAACAATCTAAAATGGGTGTTTGGCAACCAGATTTTCAAATTTTGTTGAACTGCCTAATTTTAGAATATAGATTTTGTTCGATTTCCACTTATAGAACCAGAGGAAAGCTGTTTTACAAAAGATTTTGAAAGCCCCTACACTAATAGGAATCTGCAGGACCGTTTTGGAATACAGTTTTAAAGATTTCACAATTTTGGACAAAAAGAAAAACGGAAAAGCAGATAAAATCCACTTTACCGTTTTGTTTCGATAGCGCGATACGCATAAATTACTGTCTTGGGCTTTTCCGATAATTTGCCTTATGAGAAGATTGGAAAAAATGAGCCTGTCTGCATTGCA
>NZ_QVGZ01000039.1:416-641 GCF_003603345.1 Faecalibacterium sp. AM43-5AT | reverse complement strand
AGTACATGGGACGTAATGGGCGGCGGTTTGATGGCCGATCTTGCCAAGTATGAGGAACTGGACGATGCACAGGAACAAATCGAACAGCTCCAAGTGGAACTGCGGCGGTTCAAAACTGAACTTTCCGATGTTGAAATCACCGCAGACCTTCAGGTTACGGTGGACAGCTTTTTGAAATTTGCGGATTTCTTCTTTGACGGCCTCTTTGCAGACTGGGCAGTTCTG
>NZ_QVGZ01000039.1:0-406 GCF_003603345.1 Faecalibacterium sp. AM43-5AT | reverse complement strand
CGGCCTCTTTGCAGACTGGGCAGTTCTGGATCACATCAATCAGGCACAGAGCAGGGTGGAAAACACCAAGGGTCAAATCAAGCGAGTCCTCGCACTTCTGAAAAAGATGCGCGAAGATATTGACGTCCAAATCGCTGACGAAAAAGAAAAGCAGGAGCAGCTTGCGGTGGAAACTGAGCTGTAAGTTTGAAGAGTCCGCTTATGTGATATGATTCGATAAAACCGAATTTGCAGGAGGTGTTTCGATGAAAACAAGAAGGTTTGCTTTATGTCTGGCAACGGTTTTTCTGGTGGCGATTTATATCAATATTCAGAGAAGCCATACTTTCACCCTTTCAAACGATGAAGGCACCATAAAGACAGAACAAATACAGCCACTTTGGGGAACTGTAAAAGTGAGCGGTGA
>NZ_QVGZ01000038.1:0-644 GCF_003603345.1 Faecalibacterium sp. AM43-5AT | reverse complement strand
TGAACCGGATGCCGCTGCACGCCTACGGTGACACCCGCGACTTGGGTAAGATGACCGAGTTCCTGGTGGGCGATGGTGCCGCTTATATCACCGGACAGGATTTTGCTGTGGATGGCGGCGCACTGGCTTTCGGTTATTGAGAGGAGCTTCTCTGCAATTTTTCGGCAGCTTCGCTCGTATTCCAGATAAAGGAACCGAATTTCGTTGGCATAACAGAGGAACCATTATGGCAATCTTTGAAAAGACCATCCGAAACAAAAACTTTGACAAGCTGCTTCGGAAGCTGGAACAAGAAATCCCGGACAGCAGTTGGTCGGCAGATTTAGAGGCAGGCAGTGATTTCAAAGAGGGCGATGCCCGGTGCAGTGTCCGTGTATTTGAGCGGTACAGCATGATGGGCGGCAACCGCCTGAGCCTGACGTTGACCATGTTCCAGAATGGGGACAGCCCCATCCGGCTGTCTGCCATCACCGCAGGAGGCAGTCAAGCGGTGTTCTTCAAGGTGAACACCCTCGGAGAAGAATCTTTTCTGGACGATGTGAAGTGCCTGCTGGAAGAAATTTTGGAGGAATAAGATGTTTTACGCTGGATTTGATATGCTGTTCAGCATTCTGTTTCCCATCCTGTTCCTTGTGGTTTTGGGT
>NZ_QVGZ01000037.1:445-678 GCF_003603345.1 Faecalibacterium sp. AM43-5AT | reverse complement strand
GTCTGTATGGATCTTGCCACTCTTCCAAAGGCAAGGAAGCCTGATTTGTCTACTTCATCATACCACCTTGCAAGTCTTGTCAATGCCACGTCCTTATGTCTGCACTGATGGTAAATCAATCCCAGTCTCATGGAAAGATAGTATGCTTTCTTTATATCAGGATACTCTCTGAAGAGAATACCGGCACGCACGCGCTGTGATTCGGTCCATAAGGATTCTTTTTTGTAGAGAAG
>NZ_QVGZ01000037.1:0-435 GCF_003603345.1 Faecalibacterium sp. AM43-5AT | reverse complement strand
CATAAGGATTCTTTTTTGTAGAGAAGATAGATGCTTCTGGCCAGCAGCTGTTTTCTTGAATCCCCGTTTTCAAATACCGGAGCATGATATATCTTTCCGCATGCCCTGGCATGTGCCATCTGTATGGATTCCTCATCCAGGGCTTCCCAGCGTGCCTTCACCCTCATTTCCTGAACCGCTTCATAAGCCAGTTTCTGCACGTGGAAACGGTCCGTCACGCGGCGCGCGGCCGGGAAGCAGATACGTGCCGTCTGTTCCATGTTCGGAGCCATGTCAAGGGTTATTTCCCTGACCTGGAAGCGTCTGCGTCTGGAAAGCTTTAGCAGGACGGATGTGACAGTCCTGACGTCCGTACCCTTTATGATTGCAATGATACTTCCCGAACGTCCTCTTTTCTCCTTGTTTATCAGGATTGTATAGAGTTCGCCCTGTGAC
>NZ_QVGZ01000036.1:0-773 GCF_003603345.1 Faecalibacterium sp. AM43-5AT | reverse complement strand
GCCCTTGCCCAGCGCACAGCCAACGGCTTGACCCGGTACTGGGAAAGCTGGACGGACTACCTGACCACTGCGTCCCGGCTGTACAAGTACCCTTTTGCGGACCAGCTCATGATCTGCGCCCAGCGCCCGGATGCCACTGCCTGCGCCGACTTTGACATCTGGAACAACCGGATGAACCGTTATGTGCGCCGGGGTGCCAAGGGCATTGCACTGCTGGACGAATCCAGTGGATTCTCGCGCCTGCACTATGTCTTTGATGTGTCTGATACGGCACCGCGGCGAAACGCCCTGTACCCGGACCTGTGGCAGATCAATGAATCCCTGAAAGAGCCGGTCAGGTCTATGTTGGCAGAAAACTATGGCGTTCACAGCGAAAGTTTTGGTCAGCAGCTTGCCGATGTTGCCGGAAAATTGGTGGCAGATTACTGGGACAACAACGGCGGCGACATTCGTGCCATCGTTGACGGTTCGCTCTTGATGGATTATGATGAAGCCGGGGTGGAGATGCAGTTCAAAAGTGCCGCCGCCATCAGCGTCACCTACGCGCTGCTGGAACGCTGTGGCTTTGAGCCTGCCGGGTGGTTCGATAAAGATGATTTTCAAGCCATCCACGATTTTTCCACCCCGGATGCCGTTTTTGCCCTCGGCGCAGCCGTCAGCGACATGAGCCGTGAGGTGCTGCGGAACATCGAGCGCACCGTGAAAGCTACCATCCGCCGCCGCAATGCAGAAAGGAGCCAATATGAATACGAACAGCAGGAACGTGACCTACT
>NZ_QVGZ01000035.1:0-958 GCF_003603345.1 Faecalibacterium sp. AM43-5AT | reverse complement strand
ATCAAAAGCATCAAAGCATCTGCCCACCCTGCCGCACAGCAGGTTGCGGAAAGCGAAAGCCGTATTGCCGCGCTGAAAGTCCAAAAACGGGAGCTGCTGGAAGCTATCAACGCCGGAAAGACCGCCCTGCATACGGTCAATGAAGTTCTGGAAACCCTCGACAATGCCGAGGGCTGGAGTACATGGGACGTAATGGGCGGCGGTTTGATGGCCGATCTTGCCAAGTATGAGGAACTGGACGATGCACAGGAACAAATCGAACAGCTCCAAGTGGAACTGCGGCGGTTCAAAACTGAACTTTCCGATGTTGAAATCACCGCAGACCTTCAGGTTACGGTGGACAGCTTTTTGAAATTTGCGGATTTCTTCTTTGACGGCCTCTTTGCAGACTGGGCAGTTCTGGATCACATCAATCAGGCACAGAGCAGGGTGGAAAACACCAAGGGTCAAATCAAGCGAGTCCTCGCACTTCTGAAAAAGATGCGCGAAGATATTGACGTCCAAATCGCTGACGAAAAAGAAAAGCAGGAGCAGCTTGCGGTGGAAACTGAGCTGTAAGTTTGAAGAGTCCGCTTATGTGATATGATTCGATAAAACCGAATTTGCAGGAGGTGTTTCGATGAAAACAAGAAGGTTTGCTTTATGTCTGGCAACGGTTTTTCTGGTGGCGATTTATATCAATATTCAGAGAAGCCATACTTTCACCCTTTCAAACGATGAAGGCACCATAAAGACAGAACAAATACAGCCACTTTGGGGAACTGTAAAAGTGAGCGGTGATTGTGATACTGAGGTGGTCTTTACCGATGTAGAGACTGGAGAAAAATATAGAATCGGATATATTACACAGGGCGTAACGGAAAGAATCAAACTCGAAAGAGGCAAATGGTATAAGGTGGCGGGCGGAGGCAACCTTACACTGAATCCGGTAAACATTCGAGTCGAATAAATGTAAGTT
>NZ_QVGZ01000034.1:0-979 GCF_003603345.1 Faecalibacterium sp. AM43-5AT | reverse complement strand
CTGCACCGCCCACGATCAGTTGGAGGACTGCCCACAGAACAATGCCGGCAAGCAGAACAGCAAGCAGCCGACCGCCGTTGGGCTGGGAGAACAGTTCAAAATGGATGTCCTTTGCCTGATTGGAATTGGATACGGCACTGTTGGAACTGCTCACAATGGTAGCACCGAGCGCACTGGCGGCAATACCTGTCAAAACAGCAGTTTTCCATTTTCCGCGCAGGGCATCGAGAGCGAGCATACGATAGTCGGCAGATACTTTCATAAAAGTAACCTCCTGTCTGAAAACGGCAAGGATTTGTGAAATAGGAAGATGATATGCCACTTTAATTTAGATACGTTTGAAAAGCTGAAAAAATTGCAGCATGAATGAAAAAGAGGCTGTTACACCGGTTTTATCCTTGTGCAACAGCCCCTTCCTTTACTTCAGCAGCTTGTCCAGTTCATCATATTGCATTACTGGAGCTTTGCAAGGATTTCTTCAGCCGTCATACCGCTGGCAAGCAGCTTCTTCAGCACATCTTCTGCTTCGCCCTTCTTTGCTTCTTCTGCTGCCTTTGCTTCGGCGGCAGCTTTTTTGTTTTCGGCTTTGGCAAGTTCCTTGGTGGCGGCTTTCAATTCTGCTTTCTTGGCTTTCAGCTGCGTCTTCAGATCATCGAGATTTGCAGTCAACGTAGCAACCTCAGATTCGATTTTCTCTTTTTTTGCGGCCTTTTCTGCAATGACTGCTACATAATCAACGCTGGCCTTTACAGTACGAGCCTTATTCTTGCTTCCCTTGGGTCTTGCCATAATAATTTCCTCCCATAAAGTGAAATAATTTGATACTTACAAGTATATTTCCAAATAGTCAGAATTGCAATAGGTAACATGAGCCGTCTTCAACTGCCAATGCAAATCTTATTCGGTATGCCCGAAGATCGTCGCAAATGTATTCCTTCAATGGTAACAATCATGGAGATTAGTGTTTATCTGGAGATTA
>NZ_QVGZ01000033.1:0-1326 GCF_003603345.1 Faecalibacterium sp. AM43-5AT | reverse complement strand
GCCTGACTCCTTAGAAAGGAGGTGATCCAGCCGCAGGTTCTCCTACGGCTACCTTGTTACGACTTCACCCCAATCACCAGTTTTACCTTCGGCGGCGTCCTCCTTGCGGTTAGACTACCGACTTCGGGTCCCCCCGGCTCTCATGGTGTGACGGGCGGTGTGTACAAGGCCCGGGAACGTATTCACCGTGGCATGCTGATCCACGATTACTAGCAATTCCGACTTCGTGCAGGCGAGTTGCAGCCTGCAGTCCGAACTGGGACGTTGTTTCTGAGTTTTGCTCCACCTCGCGGTCTTGCTTCTCTTTGTTTAACGCCATTGTAGTACGTGTGTAGCCCAAGTCATAAAGGGCATGATGATTTGACGTCATCCCCACCTTCCTCCGTTTTGTCAACGGCAGTCTGGCCAGAGTCCTCTTGCGTAGTAACTGACCATAAGGGTTGCGCTCGTTGCGGGACTTAACCCAACATCTCACGACACGAGCTGACGACAACCATGCACCACCTGTCTCCTTGCTCCGAAGAGAATACATATTTCTATGTCTGTCAAGGGATGTCAAGACTTGGTAAGGTTCTTCGCGTTGCGTCGAATTAAACCACATACTCCACTGCTTGTGCGGGCCCCCGTCAATTCCTTTGAGTTTCAACCTTGCGGTCGTACTCCCCAGGTGGATTACTTATTGTGTTAACTGCGGCACTGAAGGGGTCAATCCTCCAACACCTAGTAATCATCGTTTACGGTGTGGACTACCAGGGTATCTAATCCTGTTTGCTACCCACACTTTCGAGCCTCAGCGTCAGTTGGTGCCCAGTAGGCCGCCTTCGCCACTGGTGTTCCTCCCGATATCTACGCATTCCACCGCTACACCGGGAATTCCGCCTACCTCTGCACTACTCAAGAAAAACAGTTTTGAAAGCAGTTTATGGGTTGAGCCCATAGATTTCACTTCCAACTTGTCTTCCCGCCTGCGCTCCCTTTACACCCAGTAATTCCGGACAACGCTTGTGACCTACGTTTTACCGCGGCTGCTGGCACGTAGTTAGCCGTCACTTCCTTGTTGGGTACCGTCATTATCTTCCCCAACAACAGGAGTTTACAATCCGAAGACCTTCTTCCTCCACGCGGCGTCGCTGCATCAGGGTTTCCCCCATTGTGCAATATTCCCCACTGCTGCCTCCCGTAGGAGTCTGGGCCGTGTCTCAGTCCCAATGTGGCCGTTCAACCTCTCAGTCCGGCTACCGATCGTCGCCTTGGTGGGCCGTTACCTCACCAACTAGCTAATCGGACGCGAGGCCATCTCAAAGCGGATCACTCCTTTTCCCTCTG
>NZ_QVGZ01000032.1:0-1471 GCF_003603345.1 Faecalibacterium sp. AM43-5AT | reverse complement strand
GCTGGGCAAGGGCGAGATATTCTTCGGTTTTGCTTGGCATTTTGGCCTCCTTCTTCAGATTTTAGGGTATAAAAATAGCGGGCAACCGTTTTGGGGTTGCCCGCAAGGGATGTAATAAAGATCGATTATTATTCAAACTTTTTATGACACTTTGGGCACTCTTTAGGGATTGGTCTATAACCAACAAGCGAGCAGCCACAATAAGGACATTTCATCATAATGAGATGATATACAATGCCGCCAATAACAACTATTGCACCGATTAACAGGCACAGGTTGATTTTGTACTCCTTTGTTGTCATTGCGCCTATTACCACGAGCAATATTCCTGTTACCAAGATGAGACAAGAAATGAAAGCGTGCTTTTGCGGGCTGTTGTTTTTCATATGGTCACGTTCCTTTGTCAAATTCCGAGTTGTCGAATTGAGCATATTACATAAGCGAACACTCCAACCCTACAGCTCGGTTTCCACCGCAAGCTGCTCCTGCTTTTCTTTTTCGTCAGCGATTTGGACGTCAATATCTTCGCGCATCTTTTTCAGAAGTGCAAGGACTCGCTTGATTTGATCTTTGGTGTTTTCCACTCTGCTCTGTGCCTGGTTGATGTGATCCAGAACTGCCCAGTCTGCAAAGAGGCCATCAAAGAAGAAATCCGCAAATTTCAGAAAGCTGTCTACTGTAATCTGAAGGTCGGCGGTGATTTCAACATCGGAAAGTTCAGTTTTGAACCGCCGCAGTTCCACTTGAAGCTGTTCGATTTGTTCCTGAGCATCGTCCAGTTCTTCATACTTGGCAAGATCGGCCATCAAACCGCCGCCCATTACGTCCCATGTACTCCAGCCCTCGGCATTGTCGAGGGTTTCCAGAACTTCATTGACCGTATGCAGGGCGGTCTTTCCGGCGTTGATGGCTTCCAGCAGCTCCCGCTTTTGGACTTTCAGTGCGGCAATACGGCTTTCACTTTCCGCAACCTGCTGTGCGGCAGGGTGGGCAGATGCTTTGATGCTTTTGATTTTTTCGGAAAGAGCAGCTTGATACTGCCTTTCACAATCGGACAGCCGTGCCAGTCTATTTTGAATCTGCTCCAAGTCGGCATCAACGGAAGAAAGGTCATGGAGAGCCCCATCGTACTTGACACGGGCTGCATAGGCTTCCTGCCGTTCTTTGTCCAGCTTTTCATCCATTTTTCCAATCACTTGATAGAAAAATGCGGCAAGGCTGTGCCCCTCCAGACGGTCCACATCAGCCTGTTCTGCCAGCTTGGATTTTTCCAGCTTTTTCAGACGATCAGCAAGCGTATCTCTCTGGGCAGTCAGTTCTTTCTGCTTTGCTTCACAGTCCTTCTTTTCTGCGACCTGCTGCCAAAGTTCTTTCAACGTAGAATCACTCATATGGAATGTCCTTTCCCGGCATTACAGTTCTTCGTTCAGAAGCTGGTTCAAAAAATGCTGCCGATTATTTACAAATGTTT
>NZ_QVGZ01000031.1:0-1511 GCF_003603345.1 Faecalibacterium sp. AM43-5AT | reverse complement strand
TGAAGTGTACTGAAAATAGTTGTCAGTTTGAAGATTAATTCCTGACAAAGTTGACAGGTTAAACATTATATTCCTAAAAAGGTTGTCAGTTCTGCAAAACTACAACAAAAACTCAATATCCGTATATTTTCTCCCTAAAAACTCATCGCTCGGGGAGCGCCGTGCGGCAAGGGGCGGGAGCACCCGTCCCGACGAGCACATCATTCAATTATACCGATATTCCATAAGAGGGTTTCCTCCTCTGCCTGAGAAAATCTCCATAGGGGTCTTCATTCCCAGTGCCTTGTGCGGTCTGGCATTGTTGTACATCGCAACGGATTTACTGACGGCTTCCTCTGCCTGTCTGAAGTCCATATCACCTTCATTGAAGAGCCATCCGTTCTTCAGGGTGTTGTTCATCCTCTCGGCCAGGGCATTGTGAAGCGGGTCTCCCGTCTGGGTCATGCTGATTCTGATGCCTTGTGAAAGCAGCAGGTCCGTGTACTGCTTCGAGGCATACTGCACACCGCGGTCAGAGTGGTGTATCATGCCCTCCGTACTGATTCCGTAGGCACGGTAGGTCTCAAGAGCCATGTACATGGCTTTCAGCGGTCCCTCCGCATCCAGACTCCTGCTAAGGCAATATCCCACTATGTATCTGCTGTAGGCATCGGTCACCAGTGAGAGATAGGCAAAGCCTTCTCTGGTGTAGATATAGGTGATGTCCGCCACCACAAGCCGGCCATTGCCCGCAGGTGTGTACTTGGGAGAAGTGTTTACAAGATCCCTGTAAAGACGGTAACCGTGTCTGGAGTCCGTAGTACGCGGACGATACCTTGTCCGCCTGAGCATGAGCGAGTTGGAACGGAGCACATTGTAAAACCTGTCCCGTCCTATGGTAAACTTTTCCCTGAAGTATTCACGGCAGAGTGTGTAGAGTTCCCGGCAGCCCGCTTTGGGAAGACGTTCCTTCTGGCGGACGTACAGGCAGTACAATACAATGCTGGCAGAGAGTATGTCAGCCTCGTTTGAGGCATAGTCATGCTTGTAGTATCCCTGTGCTGATATGCCAAGCAATCTGCAAAGCGGACGCACGCGATAACGGCGTCCGCCTTGAGACAGGCCCCGGATTACTTGGCACCGGAGTTTTTTCTTACAGGAATGTTATAGGTCTTTTCCGCAAGGTCGATCATGTAGTCGTAGGCGTCACGGGCCATGTTGGACTGCTTCAACTCTACTTCCAGGGACTTGATTTTCCGCTCGAGCTCATGAATACGGTCATGAAGCTCCTGTTCCGTCTGACTTAGTTTCTTGCTCATAATGGGACTTGGTTTATCTTCAATCCCAAAGATACGAAGCCAGCGGCTAATTGTGGTACGTTTCAGACCTTTTTCACGTTCAAATTCACTGTGATTCTGAGAAGAACACATGTATTCTTCCAGATAAGACAGACATTCTGCTTTTGAATACTTTCGATTTTTACGCATGTTACTAAATAAATTGTGTCAACTTATTTAGTACACTACAGTTTT
>NZ_QVGZ01000030.1:0-2019 GCF_003603345.1 Faecalibacterium sp. AM43-5AT | reverse complement strand
TGGAGGTCTGCCTATGAGCAATACGCCTGCGCACACCACGAAGCAGCAGACGAAGAAGAAATTTATTGTTTCCCGTGAGTTTTCTGGAAACCAATCTATGAAAGAAGCCTTTGAACAGCTTATCGAGCGTCAGACGCACTCGCAGTTCGAGGAATGGCTTGAAAGAAAAGCCGGATAAACCCAATTTGACCGTTGAAAGGCTCGCAGGGACATGGTATTATAATGGTGTCGTGTCCCTGCTCATAGAATAGGAGAAAGAACTATGAGCAGAAAGAAACAGAATATCCAGAAAACCACAGCCCTCTATTGCCGTCTTTCCTTGGAAGATGGGCGCGAGAATGAGAGCATGAGCATCAGCAACCAGAAGTTGATGCTGAAAGACTTTGCGGAAAAGAACGGAATGTTCCGCTACGAATACTATGTGGACGATGGCTACACTGGGCGTAATTTCAATCGTCCGGCGTTCCAGCGGATGATTGCCGACATTGAAGCCGGAAAAATCGACTGTGTTATCACGAAAGACCTTTCCCGTCTTGGCCGCAACTATATCGAAGCTGGCAGTTATATCGAGATTTTCTTTCCTAAGCACCATGTCCGGTATATCGCCATCACGGACGGTGTGGACAGTCTGACCCGGCAGGAAATGGACATTACCCCGTTCAAGAACATCTTGAACGATATGTACAGCCGTGATATTTCCAAGAAAGTTCTGGCTGGCGTTATGACCCGTTCCCGGCAGGGCAAGTTCTGCGGCGGCACTCCGCCCTATGGTTTGATGCGTGACCCGAAAGACAACGGACATCTTATCATCGACCCGGATGCAGCACCCGTTATCCGCAAAATTTACGACTACGCCCTTGACGGGATGGGCAATATGAGAATTGCCAAGAAGCTGCTGGAAGAGAAAATCCCCATTACCCGTGTGAAAGCAAATACAGCACTGGATGCCAACTACTACACATGGGGTACAGCAAGAATCGGCCACATCCTCCGCAACCCGTTTTACAAGGGCGCACACCTTGTGTGCCGGACACACCAAACGGGCATCCGTTCCGGTTCGTTCAAGTTCATCCCCCGTGAGGAATGGGAAATTATCGAAAATTGCCATGAAGCAATTGTGACCCCGGAAGAATGGGCGAAGGTACAAGAACTGATCGACCGCCGCCCGACCATTATGACGGGCAATGACTGCCCATACTACAACATCTTCCACGGCATCATTTACTGCGCCACCTGTGGGAAATCCATGCAGGCACGGTATGAAAAAGTCGGCAGAAAGGATGTCAACCGAACTACCAAGAAGAAGCGTGAACCCATCGACAAAGCATTTTTTACCTGTCAGACCTATAACCGAATCGGTTGCAAAGTATGTTCCAGCCACAAAATCGAAGCCCGTGACCTGCATGAGCTGGTTCTGAATGATATTCAAGAGTTGGCTGCACAGGCCATGAAAGATTCGGATGCTTTTTATCAGCGGTTGAGCCGCCGCATGGAGAACCAATACCGCACGGATACTTCTGCGGTTCGGACAGAGATTCGCCGTTTGGAAGAACGGAATCAGGAAATTGATGATATGTTTCTGAATCTTTACACGGATAAGAGCAAAGGCATCATCTCGGAACAGCGTTTTCTGAAACTGACGGATGCTATGGAACAGGAGCAGAACAGCAACAAGGCGCGTTTAAGCGAATTGAATCTTCTTCTGCACCAGTCGGATGAACAGGAAAGCGATGTTCATGCCTTTATCGAGGAAATCCGCAAGTATGCCGCCATCAAGGAGCTGGACGAAGTTGTACTGAACCGTCTTATCAAGAAAATCATGATTGGCGAGGTTCAGAAGGTCGATGGGCAGAAAATTCAGGAAGTCAAAATCATCTACAATTTTGTTGGAGAAATTTCCGCCTAATCTAAAATTGAAAATTCACACGATATAACATTGATTATAGTGACCCTTCTCGTTTTTTTGACGGGAAGGGTCTTTTCTTTTGCGAATTCATCACTTGACTTTACGGCAGGGAA
>NZ_QVGZ01000003.1:0-266986 GCF_003603345.1 Faecalibacterium sp. AM43-5AT | reverse complement strand
CCCCGCCTCCTTGTCAACACTTTTTGACAACTTTTTTCCAATTTCTTTGCAGAGCAAAGAATCCCCCCTGTTTTTCACCCGTTACAAGACGCTCCTTTTTTCTTGACAAGACTGTGCACAGAACGTATTATGGAGTTATCCCCGTATCCTGTATAAGGTAGCTATACTTATTACATAAAGGAGAAGCGCCATGTCCTGTGTCAATATCCGCGGCTGCTGCATCGGCGAGGGCCGCCCCAAAGTTATTATTCCTATTGTAGAGCCCACGGAAACCGCCGTTCTTGAAAAAGCTGCCGAGTTTTCCACATTGCGCGCCGATTGTGTGGAATGGCGTATTGATTGCTTTGAAGGCGCAAAAGACCTTCCGGCTATCGTGCACTGCGCCGCGAAGCTCCGTGTTGCCTTGAAGGATCAACTGCTTCTTTTCACCTTCCGCACAAAATCCGAAGGCGGTAAAGTCGCTCTGGCCCACAAAGAGTATCTTCATTTTATCCGCACCGTTTTTGCCACCGACTGCGCCGATCTGATCGACATTGAATTTTTCACTGCAGGCGCAGAGCTTCCCGCGCTGATCGAAGATGCCCACACCGCCGGGGCTGCAGTGGTGTGTTCCAGCCACGACTTCCATAAAACGCCGCCGCGCGCCGAACTGGTGAGCCGCATGGTTGCCATGCAGCAGGCCGGGGCTGATCTGCCCAAGCTAGCTGTGATGCCCCAGAGCCGTGCCGATGTGCTGGAGCTTCTGGCTGCCACCGCTGAAATGGCCGACCGGCATCCGGAGACTCCCATCATTACCATGAGCATGGGAGCTCTGGGCGCTGTGAGCCGCCTTTCCGGCGAAGCCCTTGGCTCCGCCATGACCTTTGCCAATCCCGGGCAGGCCAGTGCACCGGGGCAGGTATCGCTGGACATCGTAAATGAAGTACTGGATGCACTGCATTTGTAACCAACAACTCGGAATTTGTGGAGGAAACAAACATGGAAGATAATAAATCAACGAATGTCAAGAAAACGGTAAAATCAGGAATAACTTTTGGAAGTGCATTAGCTATGGTTATTAGTTATACAACGTGGAAGTCTGTCGGTTGGGCGATTTTTCATGGATTACTTAGTTGGGTATATGTCGTATATTTCCTTTTGCGTTACTAAATTCCAGTTTGTCGCACATCCTGCCTAAAACAAAAACCGGAACGATCGTCCCTTTTTCGGGTGGATCGTTCCGGTTTTTATGTTATATTGAAAATCGTTTTATGCCAGCTTGGCTTCCAGACGGGTGCGGATGGCCTTGATAAAGCCCTCGCTGTCCACGGCGGTGGGGGTGATGCCCTCAGCCAGACCGCACAGGTCTTTCGTCATGATGCCGTCGTTCAGGGTCTGCAGGCTGGCGGCTTCCAGTGCCTCGCCAAACTTCACCAGCTCCGGCAGGCCGTCCAGTTCACCGCGCTTCTTAAACGCGCCAGACCACGCAAAAATGGTAGCCATGGGGTTAGTGGAGGTCTTTTCGCCCTTCAGGTACTTATAGTAATGGCGGGTGACGGTACCGTGGGCGGCCTCGAACTCGTACTTGCCGTCCGGACTGACCAGCACGCTGGTCATCATTGCCAGAGAGCCAAAGGCGGTGGAGACCATATCGCTCATCACGTCACCGTCGTAGTTCTTGCAGGCCCAGACAAAGCCGCCCTCGCTGCGAATGACGCGGGCAACGATATCGTCAATGAGGCTGTAGAAGTAGGTGATGCCTGCGGCCTCGAACTTTGCCTTATACTCGGTGTCGTACACCTCCTGGAAGATATCCTTGAAGGTGTGGTCGTACTTCTTGGAGATGGTATCCTTTGCGCCGAACCACAGATCCTGCTTCACATCCAGTGCGTAGTTGAAGCAGCTGCGGGCAAAGCTGCGGATGGAATCATCCTTGTTGTACTGGCCCTGCAGAACGCCAGCGCCCTCAAAGTCAAACACGGTGGCGCGCTGCTCAGAGCCATCGGCACCGGTGAACACCAGTTCAGCCTTGCCTGCACCCGGGATGCGGAACTCGGTGCACTTGTACACATCGCCGTAGGCGTGGCGGGCAATGGTGATTGGCTTTTTCCAGTTTTTGACCACCGGCTTGATGCTGTCGATCATGATGGGTGCGCGGAACACGGTGCCGTCCAGCACCGCGCGGATGGTGCCGTTGGGGCTTTTCCACATCTCATGCAGCTTATACTCGTCCATGCGCTGGGCATTGGGGGTGATGGTGGCGCACTTGACCGAAACGCCGTACTTCTTGTTGGCAAGGGCGGCATCCATGGTCACCTTGTCGGCGGTAGCGTCGCGGTTGGGCAGGCCCAGATCGTAATATTCGGTCTTGAGGTCCACAAACGGAAGGATCAGTTCGTCCTTGATCATCTTCCACAGAATGCGGGTCATTTCGTCGCCGTCCATCTCGACGAGGGGCGTGGTCATTTTGATCTTTTCCATAGCAGGGTTCCCTTTCCTCTCTTTGGATCGTTTCTCCAGCCGCGCTGCACTGCCAGATGCCGCGCGGGCAGTTCGGCAGAATGTTTATTTGCGGTAAGCGGCTGCCAGCTTTTCAAGGGCAGGCAGGCTGCGCTTGACCTTTTCGGTATCGATGCAGTAGGCAAGGCGCACATAGCCCTTGACGCCGAAGCTGTCGCTGGGCACCAGCAGCAGGTCAAACTCCCGGGCCTTCATGCAGAAAGCGTTGGCATCCTCTTCCAGAGCCTTGGGGAAGATGTAGAAGGTACCGCCGGGGCGCTCCACCTCAAAGCCCAGCGCGGTGAGCTTATCGTACAGCAGGTTCATGTTGGTCTCATACACACTCAGATCACTGGTCACATCCTGACAGCGGCTTACGGCCCGCTGAATGATGCTGGGCGGGCAGTTGTGGCCGGTGAAGCGGGAGATTTGGGCCATCATGTCCACCAGCACATCCTCGCCCTCACAGCCCGGACGCACCGCCACATAGCCAAGGCGCTCGCCGGGCAGGCTCAGGCTCTTGGAATAGGAGAAGCAGGTGAGAGTGTGGGGGTAGAACGCCGCCGGGTAGGGCACCTTTTTGCCGTCGAATGCGATATCCCGGTAGGGCTCATCGCTGACGAGGAAGATATTGTGGCCGAACGCCTTACTCTTCTCGGTCAGGATCTCTGCCATACGGGTGAGCGTCCCGGCAGAGTAGACCACGCCGGTGGGGTTGTTGGGGGTGTTGATGAGCACACAGGTGGTCTTTTCGCCGATCATCTGCTCGAATGCGTCCAGATTGGGCTGGAAGGTCGGTGCCTGCGGCGGCACAACCTTGAGGACTGCCCCGGTGCCCGCCACATAAGGGCCGTACTCCGGGAAGTAGGGCGCAAAGGTGAGCACCTCGTCGCCGGGCTGCGTGACCGCACGGATGGCATGGGCGATGGCACCCGCCGCACCGGTGGTGGGGAAGATGTGCTTCTGCTCATAGGGCAGGCCAAAGGTCTTTGTCAGGTGCGCTGCCACATCGGTGCGGAAGCCCGGGTCGCCCTGACTGGGGCAGTAGCCGTGCAGGTTTACCGGTTCCTCGTTGGCCAGCAGGTCCTGCATGGCGGCAGTGAACTCCTGCGGGCAGGGCACGCTGGGGTTGCCCAGCGAGTAATCGAACACATTCTCATATCCGATCTCTGCGGCACGCTGTTTGCCGTACATGAAGGTCTCGCGGATGACGCTCTTATTGCCGAGCATCGCGCGGTAGGTCTCATTCAGCATAATACTTCCCCCTGAGAGTTTATTTGTGGGCAGCCGTATAGCTCTGTTCCACCTTGATGATGCAGCTGTAGGCTGCATCCTGTTCCTTGATGAACTGTTCCAGCTGTGCCAGCAGCTCTACCTTATCCCCTGCATAGCCTGCCGGCAGCACCAGATCGAACAGCACGTTGGTGTGGGTCCTGCCCGGCACGATGCGCAGATCGTGCAGAGAAAGCTCCGGGTCCATCTGACGCAGCTTTTCGGTCAGGCGGGCGCGCAGCACGCCCACGGCAGCGTCCGAGGTGACGATGGGATCGTAGTGGATGGTCACCATGAGGTTGTCGTTTTTAAAGAAGTCCCGCTCGATGTTGTCGATCAGGTCGTGTGCCTCCAGCGGGTCCTGCTCGGCGGGCAGCTCCACATGCAGGGAGGCGAACTGGTGTCCCGGGCCGTAGTCGTGCACCATCAGGTCATGCATTCCCAGCACGCCGGGATAAGAGAGCACCTTCTGCTCGATGTGGTCCACCAGATCCTCGCTGGGGCTTTCGCCCAGCAGCGGGCTGAGCGTATCCATCACAAGGCCCCAGCCGGAGATCAGGATGAACGCCGCCACGCCTACACCCATCAGGCCATCCAGCACATCCCAGCCGGTCACGCGGCACAGCACCGCTGCAATGAGCACCGCGCTGGTGCTCAGCACATCGTTGCGGCTGTCCGCAGCAGTGGCAATGAGGGTCTCGGAGCCGATAATACGCCCGATGGTGCGGTTGAAGCCGCTCATCCACAGCTTGACGAGGATGGATGCGATCAGCACGGCCACCGTGAGCCAGCTGAACATCACCGGGGTGGGGTGCAGCACCTTGACCACAGATTCCTTCAGCAGCGAAAAGCCGATGCCGAGAATGGTCACGCTGACTACCAGCCCCGCCAGATATTCATACCGGGCATGGCCGAAGGGATGCTCTGCGTCCGGGGCCTTGCCGGCCAGCTTGAAGCCCACCAGACTGACCACGTTGGACGAGGCATCCGACAGGTTGTTCAGGGCATCTGCCATGATGGCAATAGAGCCGAACAGAGTGCCTACGGTCAGCTTGCCCAGACACAGCAGCAGGTTGCATGCCACGCCCACCCAGCAGGCAAGGTTGCCGTAGGCGGCGCGCACCTTAGGGTCCTGCGCATGGTCGGGCTGGCGGATGAAAAGACGAATCAAAAACTGAGTCATAACGGTCCTCCATGGGCAGCGCTGGACACCTGCATACCCTGTCATCGCTTATAGTATAGCATTTCGCTTTATCGTTTTAAAGTATTTTCCGAAAACTTTTGCCCGGTATAGAAAAGCCCCGGCAGAGCGGGATGCCCTGCCGGGGAGCTTTATGGGAACGGTAAACCGGGATCCTCGGATGAATTACTTCTCAGAAGGCTTGCTCAGGTCCACGCTGCGGATGATCTTGCGCACCGGCAGGATGCTCTTGGCGTTCATGGACAGCTCGTCCACGCCCATGCGCAGGAAGGTCTCGGTCAGGGCGGTGTCGGCACCCAGCTCACCGCAGATGCCCACCCAGATGCCGTGGCGGTGGCCCGCCTCAATGGTCATCTTGATGGCGCGCAGCACAGCGGGATGGTGCGGGTTGAAGAACGGTTCCAGCTTTGCATTCTGGCGGTCCAGCGCACAGGTGTACTGGGTCAGGTCGTTGGTGCCGATGGAGAAGAAGTCGCACTCGGCAGCCAGCTCGTCCGCGATCAGCACAGCGGCGGGGGTCTCGATCATGGTGCCTACCTCGATGTTCTGGCCCATCTTGACGCCCTCGGCGGTCAGCTCTGCGCGGCACTCTTCCAGAACAGCCTTGGCATCCTGCAGCTCCCGCAGGCTGGTGATCATGGGGAACATGATGCTCATGTTGCCGTAGGCAGAAGCACGCAGCAGAGCGCGCAGCTGGGTCTTGAAGAAGTCCCTGCGGGTCAGGCAGATGCGGATGGCGCGGTAGCCTAGAGCGGGGTTCTCCTCGTGATCCAGCTTCATGTAATCGACGGTCTTATCGGCACCGATGTCACAGGTACGGACGACCACCTTGCGGGGAGCCAGACTCTCCACCACCTGCTTGTAGGCCTCGAACTGGTAGTCCTCGGTGGGGAAGTCCTTGCAGTTCAGGTAGACGAACTCAGTGCGGAACAGGCCTACGCCGCCGGCATCGTTCTGCTGCACAGCACCCACATCGCTCATGCCGCCGATGTTGGCAAAGACATTGATGGTCTTGCCGTCCAGCGTGGTGTTGGGCTTGCCCTTCAGCTCCTGCAGCAGGGCCTGCTTCTTCTGATCTTCCTGCTGGCGCTTCTTCAGGCTCTTGAGCAGATCGGGGGTGGGTTCAACGTAAACGCAGGCGTTGTAGCCATCGATGACCGCCATCTTGCCGTCCCAGTCGTCCTGAATGTCCTTGCACTGGATCAGGGCAGGGATGTTCATGCTGCGGGCCAGAATGGCGGTGTGGCTGTTGGAGCTGCCCTCACGGGTGATAAAGCCCAGCAGCAGGCTCTTATCCATGCGGACGGTCTCAGACGGGGCCAGACCCTCCGCGACCAGAATGCTGGGCTCGGTGCCCTGCAGGCTGGCGTTGTCCACCCCCTGCAGGATGTCCAGAATGGCCTGTGCGATATCGATGACATCTGCACTGCGGGCCTGCAAATACGGGTCATCCATGGCGGCGAACACCGCAGCCTGATTGTTGCCTGCCGTCTTGACGGCGTACTCGGCACACTTTTTCTGGCTGTTGATGATCTCCTTGATGGCATCCACAAAGTCGTCGTCTTCCAGCATCATGGCATGGATGTTGAACACCTCGGCGATGTCCTCGCCAGCCTCTGCCAGTGCCTTTTCATACAGCGCAGTCTGCTGCTCAATGGCCTTCTGCTGCGCTTCTTCAAAACGCGCCACTTCCGCTGCGGTATCCGCTACCTCTGCGGCAGAAATGGCAGTATCCTTTTTCTTGTAGATCTTGAGCTTGCCGATGGCGATGCCATTCAGGATGCTCTTACCGGTGCCTACCTGCATTGCACACTACTCCTTCTTCATCTGTGCCGGGGCCGCACTGCTCCGACAGTCCAAAAAAAGCCCCCGCAGCTCACCCGCGAGGGCCTTCCTCATCTTAACTGCGGAATCAGACGTTCTCGGTCAGGAACTTCTGGATGGCTGCTGCTGCAGCTTCCTCGTCGTCGCCCTCGACCTTGACGGTAACGGTCTCACCCTGCTTTACACCCATGCCCATCAGAGCCATCAGCTTGCGCATATCGCAGCTCTTGCCGTCCTTTTCCAGGGTAGCACTGCTGGCAAAGCCCTTGACAGTCTTGACGAGCAGACCGGCGGGACGAGCGTGGATGCCGCATGCATCCTTAACGGTATACTGGAATTCCTTCATAATCATTTTCTCCTTACTTGATCCCGTGCGGCGCTTCTGCACTTGCACCAGACGCGGCCGAGCCGCGGCACGGTTGATACATCTATTATAAACCCTTGCCGGGAATTTTTCACCATTTCATATTGCTAATTTTTTATGCAAAATTTTGGTACAATTGAACATACAAATGTGACAAAAATGCACGCATTTCACTTTTTCTTCTGCTTGTGCGCAAATTTTAGGCAAATTGCGGCCTGATTTTGCATCAAAACCCGAAGCCGTTCCCGGTCGTTTCCGGCTTTGGCAAGTCGTTCCGGTGCTCATTCCACCGGGTAGCCCTCGGCATCCAGCGGCAGTTCCGTATAAGGCACAGCCTGCGGCACGGCATCCGGCTCACCGGAGGTCTGCTGGGCGGTCAATTCCTCGTCATGGCGTTCGCCCCAATCGCCGCTGTAGTCCTCGCCGGAGGTCTGCTGTGCCGGTTCACTTCCGGTCAGCTCTTCGTCGTGGCGCTCACCCCAGTCGCCCTCGTAGTCCTCGCCGGAAGTCTGCTGTGCCTCAGCTTCCGCCATGGCGGCCTGCATGTCTTTCAGGCCCACCACAACGCCGGAGGGCCGTTCCAGCAGGTAAGCTCCCACGGCCTTTTTGCGGTACACCAACAGCACGCCGTAGCGGCTGGTCTCGCCGCTGCTTGCCGCCGGGATCAGCGCCGTCCATTTTTCCACGGTCTTGCCCTTGTAGCGTGCAAGGTCCATGCCGCTCTGCTGCACCACCCCGTTGAAGGCCGAAAAGCTGTCATCCCACTTGCGGGGGATCTTAACCTTGTCTGCCGTGATGGATGCGCCGTCCACATCCAGACCGTAGCCGGTGAACCATGTCTGGATGTCCTGTGCACTCTCAATTTTGTTCACCGCCGCCGAGACCGCAACGGTGCGGTTGCTGATGAACCGGCCCAGCAGAGCACTGCCCACCACCAGTGCGCAGCACATGGCACCCAGACCCAGTTTTTTCAGGCTCGTTTTGCTCAACGTGACTACAAACATATCCCCATGCCTCCCCAGCCTGTTTATTGCTCTGAGAACAATTTATTCAGCACAGCTGGGGTGTATGACAAAAGGGCAGGTAAAACCTGCCCTTTTGTCAATATCGATCAATGTGCTTTTGTAAAATCTTCCGAGCTTACTTCGCCGTTCTGGCGGAGCACCTGTTTCAGCACCTGCATCACGCCGTATTCCCGGTGGGACGGTGCCAGAAACGGCACCTGCGCCCGCAGCGGTCCGCTGCCGTTCTCCATCAAAAAGCCGTACTTCGCGGTGGTGAGCATCTCGGCATCGTTGTAGGTGTCGCCAAAGGCCATCATGCTGTCGGCCGGAATGCCCAGCAGTGCACCCACCTTTGCCAGTGCTGCACCCTTGTGCACACCTGGGTTCATCACGTCCACCCAGTTTCTGCCTGCCACTGCCACCGAGAATGCACCGCCATTTCCGGTGTGGAATGCGCCGTAGATCCGGTCGAAGGCTTTCTGCGAGTCGTCGTTGGGCAGATAGACGGTAAACTTATCCGCCGCCGCTTCCACCGCAGTCAGATCATCCACGTATTCCACCCGGGTATAAAAATTCTTGAAAACTTTATCGTATTTCTCGTCCTGCTTTTCCGCGTAGGCCGCCTGCAGTCCGCACAAAAGGCCCACGTCTCCGGCCTGCTTTGTGCTGCGGGCCAGCTGCCGCCAGCCCTCGGCAGGCATTTCGGACACAAACAGGTCTTTCCCCTTCCAGCGGGCAGCGCCGCCGTTGTCGCCAATGAGAATGATCTCCTCCAGCAGATCCGGGAACATCGTTTCCAGTGTGTACAGAGGCCGCCCGCTGGCGGCGGCAAACAAGATGCCCTGCCCGGCCAGTGCACGGATGGTCTCGGTAAACTTTGGCGGCAACTGGCTGTACTCGTCCAGAAGGGTCGCGTCCATGTCCGATGCGATCAGGCGAATGCGGTCCATTGCAGTTTCCTCACTTATCCGATGTAGCTGATGTTCACGTCCATATCGCCCTTATAGCCGGGCAGGCGTGCCGTGCAGGTGCCCTGCCACAGGGCGCAGTCGATGGGGCTGCTGGCAACACCATAATGCGCGTTCCAGATGGTATATTTTTTCAGGCTGTTCAGATTGACACGCTTGCGGTACCACAGGGTAGAGGCATACACACCGGGTTTGTAGCCCTGTGCCTTGACCTCCTCACAGAAGGCGATGGCGCACTTGGTGCGGTCCTCCATACCCAGACCGTCGGCACGGCCGGAACCATTGGAAGCGCCGGATGCTTCGGTGTCAAAGAAGATGGGGTAATCCAGCTTGCGTCCGTTCAGTACGTAGGCGCAGGCAAAGGCTTCCTCCTTGGCTTCCTCCTCGGTGGTAGCCTGACTGAAGAAATACACGCCCACCTTCAGGCCCGCATTCTTCACATTGGTGAAATGCTCCTCGAACATGGGGTCCAGCACCAACGTGCCGGAAGCACCATAGCCGCGGTAGCCGATGCGGACGATCACAAAACTCACGCCTGCCTTTTTGATCTGGTTCCAGTCGATGTTCTTCTGATACTTGGAAACATCCACACCGAAGGTCTTTCCATTTTCCAGCACACCGTCCGCATTGAAGTAATAGAGTTTATTGTCGATGCACTGGATGCCGGTCACCGGCTTGTTGGTGGTCTGGCTGTAGTAGTAGGTCTTACCGCCGGAGGTGCGCCAGCCGGAATAGACCGGCTCCGGCTGAGACTCGTCTTTTCCCAGCCAGCCGAACAGGAAATTGAGCAGCCAGCTGAAAAATCCGTTCTCATCGCTCAGGTCGATGCACTGGGCCTCGGCGGCATCCATGGCACCGGCATCCAGCGCGGCACGGATCTCTTCCGGTGTCAGCACCACGCTGTTTTCCGGCGTGTGCTGGTTCGTGCTGTTCTCCTCCGCTTCGGTGGCCTGTACAGGCGGTGCTTCCGGGTCCTGTGCAGCAAGCTCCGGGGTCTCCGTCTGCAGGGTGGGCATTGCCGTTTCCTGCTGTGCAGAAACAGTCTCGGTCACTGCCGCGGTACTTTCTTCCGGCTGTGCAGCCAGTGCCAGCGGTGCGCCCATTGAAAAGGTCATTGCCAATGCCAGAACTGCCGCTGCACACCGCGTTTTGCCGCGGGTGCCGCGGGCAGTCAGTTTATTCCAGAACGTTTTTTTCATGCTGTGCTCCAAACCTCATGCATTTTTATCGGGATGCCGCCCTTCGCAAAAAGGGCAGCGTTTCATCTTCTCAATACTCTTTCAGTATACACCCGCGGGCAAGCCCCCGTCAATTGCCGCACACTGCAAAGCGCAGCTCCGAAAAGCTGCCGCCCCGGTATCAGAAAATGCTCCAAAACAGATACGTCTCAGCCCGCAAAAACATTGCACAAAGCCAAAAATTGCAGATATTTCCAGCAAAATCAGCATTTTGTCTTGTTGTCTTGACATGTGTATGGTATTATACTTGACATGCAGTTTTTGCATTGAATCCACCATCTTGAAACAGAAAGGCAGTTTCTCATGTCAAATGTGAAAGATTTCTTAAAACGCAAGGATATCGTCATCACCCCGCAGCGCTATCTCATTGAAGCGCTGGGTGCCATGGCGCAGGGCCTGTTTGCCAGCCTGCTGATCGGCACCATCATCAAGACGCTGGGTCAGCAGACCGGCCTTGACGTGCTGGTAGACCTTGGCGGTTACGCCACCGCCATGAGCGGCCCGGCCATGGCCTGCGCCATTGGCTGGGCGCTGCACTGCCCGCCGCTGGTGCTGTTCAGCCTGATCACCGTAGGCTACTCGGCCAATGCTCTGGGCGGCGCAGGCGGTCCGCTGGCCGTGCTCATCATTGCCATCGTGGCTTCCGAACTGGGCAAGGCCGTGAGCAAGGAGACCCGCGTGGACATCCTCGTGACCCCGCTGGTGACCATTTTTTCCGGCGTGGGCCTTTCCATGCTGATCGCCGCACCCATTGGCGCTGCCGCAAGTCAGGTGGGCACCCTGATCATGTGGGCCACCGAACAGGCTCCACTGGTCATGGGCATTCTGGTATCCGTCATTGTGGGCGTGGCGCTGACCCTGCCCATTTCCTCTGCCGCCATCTGCGCCGCGCTGGGTCTGACCGGCCTTGCCGGCGGTGCCGCCGTGGCAGGCTGCTGCGCCCAGATGATCGGCTTTGCCGTGATGAGCTACAAGGAGAACGGCGTGGGCGGTCTGGTCAGTCAGGGCCTTGGCACCAGCATGCTGCAGATGGGCAACATCGTCAAGAACCCCCGTATCTGGATCGCGCCCACACTGGCCAGTGCCATCACCGGCCCGCTGGCCACCTGCGTGTTCCACTTTGAGATGAACGGTGCCGCTGTCTCTTCCGGCATGGGCACCTGCGGTCTGGTGGGCCAGATCGGCGTGTACACCGGCTGGGTCAGCGACATTGCCGCCGGTACCAAAGCCGCCATCACCCCGATGGACTGGGCTGCCATGGTGCTGCTGTGCTTTGTTCTGCCCGCCGTGCTGAGTGTGATCTTCTGCGAGATCGAGCGCAAGCTGGGCTGGATCAAAGAGGGCGATCTGAAGCTGAACTGATTTTTAGAATTGTCTCCGCTTCGCTCTGACAATATCAGCGGAAAAATATTTTTATATATAGCAACGCCGGAATGACTGCGGTCATTCCGGCGTTGCCTTTTCACGATAAGGGGCCGGGCGGTGAACAGCCTTTTGCTACCGTCAGCCTGCAGCTGTCGCGCAGCAGATGGAGCTCAAACGATCCGTTTCCCGTCCAGCACTGCCTGCGTGAGGGTGTCGCCTTCATACACCAGCTTGAGGGAGAAATAGGGCCGTTCCTCATTCAGCAGCCGGAAGAAGATTTTGTCGCCCTCCCAGATGGGCAGTTCAGCCGCCTTATCCTTCGGCACCCATTCCAGCACGCCTTCCCTGCAGGCATCGCCCTGCACCATCTCGCCCGTCCATTCATCAGCGGTGTACAGGTGGATGAACTCGGTCATGTTGCCCCAAATAAAGGTCAGCAGACCCCGGGCGCGGAAGCGCTTCAGCGTCAGGCCGGTTTCCTCCTTCACTTCCCGCAGCAGACAGTCCTCCGGGCTTTCAAACCGCTCAAACTTTCCGCCCACGCCGATCCATTTGTCGTGGTTGTAGTCGTCCTGCTTTTTGATGCGGTGCAGCATCAGGTAGGCATCGTCCCGTTCCAGATAGCACAGCGTGGTGCTGAAAATGGGAAATTCGGGGTTCATGAAGGCTCCTAGATTCATTGCGTTCTCCTTCTGATCTTGTTTTTGTGGAAAATGCCGTTTTTCGTTGCGGCCCCTCCCGTGAAAAAACACCCCCGGCAAAGCCCGCAGGCTTTGCCGGGGTGCAAACCAAAAATAACTTTTTCCTCTGAATATGCCAGAGCAACGCGGCGGCAATTTAAAATCATTGTCCCTTCCGGCTTGCTCTTCCCTTGCCCGCATTGTTCAGCTTGCGCACAAGGTCGTTCTGATGCTTGCGCTGGCTGGGCGTGGGCTGCGGGTCTTTGGCTTCCTCAGCGCGGCGGCCGCTCTGGGCGGTGTCCGGATCGATGCGTTCCAGCGTCCACTCCTGATTGCCGCCTGCTACAAAGTTCCAGATCTGGGCCTGTGCACCGTTGGCGGTGTTCATGCCCACAAGGTCAATGTATTTATCCGCCAGCACATTGCGGATGCGGGTGCGCCCGCTGCGGGTGGGCTCCAGCGCCCAGCACTGACTCAGCCCGCTGGTGCGGTCCCACTGGTGCAGCCATGTGCCCTCCACCACACCGCCAAGGGCCAGATCCATCATCTTGCCGGTAAAGCGGTTGCAGATGCGCCAGCGGCCCTCGCCTGCATCCACGAACTGCCACTGCTGCCACGGATGGCCTGCATAGCTCCACAGCTGGATGGCCGCGCCGTTCTCGGTGTTGAAGTTCTTTACTTCCAGTACCTTTCCATTGGGGGCTTTGATGATATAAAATTCATTTTCCAGAATGACTGCCTGCGATGCCTTTGCCATAGAGCACGACTCCTTTCCAGTTTGGTAGCCCTATTATAGCGTATTTGTCCTTTGGCAGCAAGAATGCTTTTCCATAATCTTTTTACGTTTTATTGTGCATTTTGACATGATTCCCGCAACGATAACGTTTACGTGCAACAAAAGCGTTTCCTGCTGGTTTCTCTTTGCACTCCGGCCTTTGTTGTGATACAATAAAGGCACATGTTTTAAGGGAGGGAATTGCTATGACCAACGAAACCTTGGAAACCATCAAAAACCGCCGCAGCTGCCGTGCCTATAAGCCGGAGCAGATCACAAACGAAGAACTGGATGCCGTGCTGGAAGCCGGCACCTACGCCGCCAGCGCCATGGGCCGCCAGAGCGCAAAGATCGTGGTGGTGCAGGACGCTGCCACCCGCGCCCAGCTCACCCGCATGAACGCCGCTGTCATGGGCAAGGACACCGACCCCATGTACGGCGCTCCCACCATTCTGGTGGTGCTGGCCGATGCTCACGCCGCAAATGCCGTACCCGACGGCAGCCTTGTCATGGGCAACCTGATGCTGGCTGCAGCTTCGCTGGGGCTGGGCAGCTGCTGGATCAACCGCGCAAAGGAAGAGTTTGAAACAGAAGAGGGCAAGGCCCTGCTCCGGCAGTGGGGCATCGAGGGCGATTGGGTCGGCATCGGCCACTGCATTCTGGGCTACCCTGCTGCAGACCCCAAGCCCGCAGCACCCCGCAAGCCGGATTATATCGTAAAAGTGTAAGGAGAACTATGAAGCCTGATTACAAGCTGGTCGCCAAGGCCAAATATATCCACGCCACCGCCGACCTTGCCAGTGAACTCTGGCATGAGGTGTACAAGCGCTATTACCCCGCAAAGCAGCTGGACACCCTTGTGGAAGAGCTGCAGAGCGCCGATGCCATTGAGGAGGACATCGACAACGATGTGAACTACTTCCTCGTGGTTCTGGGCGGCAAGACCATCGGCTACTTTGCGTGGAAGATGGAGAACACCGCCCTGCATCTGATGCACCTGTACCTCAGGCCCGAATATCGCGGCAAGGCACTGGGCCGGGACATCGTGCTCTCCTGCGAGCGGCTGGCCCGCGGCGAGGGCAAGGGCCGTGTGTGGTGCACCGTGCACACCAAGGCCCTGCCGGTGCAGCAGTTCTTCAAGGCCCTGCGCTACCGCAATTTAAAGCCCGCCGAGCAGGAAAACGGCACCGTCCCCCGGGACGAAGTGGTATTTGAGCACACGCTGGGCTAAAAAGCCGCAAATGCTATTGAAATTTCTCCCCGTTTGTACTACACTGGTGTAGTGTAATAAAGTGTCTGCCTGTGGGCGGCATCTGCAAAAAAGGAGAATAACATGGCAAAAGATCATCCTACCGGCCAGTCCGGTCTGTATCAGGCATTTTTGCAGCTCAAGACCCCGGAACAGTGTTACCGTTTTTTACAGGATGTGTGCAGCTATTCCGAGCTGAGCGCAATGGAGCAGCGCTACAACATTGCCGAGATGCTGGTGGACAAGCGCATCTACACCGAGATCATGGATAAGACCGGTGCATCCAGCGCCATCATCAGCCGGGTAAGCCGGGTGCTGAGTGCCGACGACAGCGTGTTGCGCGCCTTGCTGGAAGCGGAAAAAGCTGCCGACGATCAAAACTGAACTTCCACACAAACCATGCCGCGTGCCGCCCGTGCGGTATGCGGCTTTTATCATTCGACCGGGAAGGCAGAAGTCCCCACGCCAGCGGGGTACTTCTATCGTTTTTCCTCATGCGGCGCAGATGCGCCGTCTTCATCAGAAATCAGGGAGGTTTGATTTTTATGAGCAAAGCTGTTGTATTTTTTGCCGAGGGCACCGAGGAATGTGAAGCCCTGCTGGTGGTCGATCTGCTGCGCCGCGCCAAGGTGGAGGTGACCGTGGCCAGCGCATCCGGCAGCCGCGAGATCGTGAGCAGCCACAAGGTGCACATCACCGCCGACGCACTGGCCGAAGAGGTGGATTATTCGGATGTGGACATGGTGGTGCTGCCCGGCGGCATCCCCGGCACCCCGAACCTTGCCGCCAACAAGACCGTTACCGACACCTGCGTTTCCTTTGCAAAGAGCGGCAAAAAGGTAGCTGCCATCTGCGCAGCACCCAGCGTGCTGGCATCTCTCGGCCTGCTGGAGGGCAGAAAAGCCACGGCGCACGCCGGTTTCCAAGACAAATTGGCCGGTGCTGAGGTGCTGGATACCGAAGTGGTAGTGGACGGCAATATCACCACCAGCTACGGTCTGGGCGGTGCCATCCCCTTTGCGCTGGAGCTGGTGCGCCAGCTGGCCGGGCAGGCTGAGGCCGACCGCATCCAGAACGCCATCGCCTACCGCCACTGAGGGAGGAAACTGAAATGCGTTTTGTCACCTGCCGCCTGCCGGACGGCGTAGAAGATCCGGCTATTCTTTCGCCGGACGGCACACAGATCTGGCCGCTGAGCTGGCTGGGCCTTTCCTACGAAACCCTGTCCGATGCCATCCCCTTTCTGACCCCGCAGGTTCGGGCAGGCCTGCAGCTTGCCATTGCGGGCATCCCGGCCCTGCCCGTGGATGCCATGCAGCTGCAAAGCCCTATTCCCTGCCCGGCGCAGGATGTGGTGTGCCTTGGCATCAACTACATGGCCCACTCGGACGAAGCGGAGAAATACTCTGCCGATGCCTTTGCAACCAAACATCAGGATGCCATTTATTTTTCCAAGCGCGTTTCCCGCGCTGTGCCGGACGGCGGCTTTATTGAAGCTCACACCGACCTTGTGCAGAAGCTGGACTACGAATGCGAACTGGCTGTGGTTCTGGGCAAAGATGCCAGGGATGTGCCCGCCGGGCAGACAAAAGACTATGTGTTCGGCTACACCATCCTGAACGATGTTTCCGCCCGCGATGTGCAGACCGCCCACAAGCAGTGGTACTTCGGCAAGAGCCTCGATGGCTTCACGCCCATCGGCCCCTGCATCGTTACCGCAGACGAGTTCGGCACCTACCCGCCCAAGCTCGGCATCCGAAGCTTTGTCAACGGCGAAAAGCGGCAGGACTCGAACACCGGCCTGCAGATCTTTGATATCGACCACGTGATCCACGAGCTGACTCAGGGCATGACCCTGAAGGCCGGCACCATCATTGCCACCGGCACCCCGGCAGGCGTGGGCATGGGCATGGACCCGCCGCAGTTTCTGAAGCCCGGCGACACGGTGCGCTGCGAGATCGACGGCATTGGCAGCCTGACCAACACCGTGCGGTGAGCACTGGCATTTGTGCCAAATATCCACTGTGTTTTCCGTCTGTTTGCATGAAAATCCGCAGCGGCACTGCTCTTTTCGGAGCGGGTGTGCTATACTGGCTGTATGAATGAAAAATGCGGCCCCGGGCCGCAGAAGGGGTAAATGAACTATGAAGGAATACGCATTCGGCATCGATCTGGGCGGCACCACCGCCAAGATCGGCCTGTTCAAGACCACCGGCGAACTGCTGGAAAAGTGGGAAGTTCCCACCGACACCTCCAACGCCGGTGAGCACATTCTGAAAAATCTGGCCGCTGCCGTGCAGGGCAAGATGCAGGAAAAAGGCCTTGCCGCTGAGCAGATAGAGGGCGTGGGCGTGGGCGTGCCCGGCCCTGTTCTGGACAGCCGCATCGTGCCCATCATCTGTGCAAACCTCGGCGGCTGGGGCAAGCATAATGTGGCCGAAGAGCTGAGCACCATGCTGGGCGGCATCAAGGTTCTGGTGGGCAACGATGCCAACGTGGCCGCTCTGGGCGAGATCTGGATGGGTGCCGCCAAGGGCTGCCGCAGCGCGGTCATGGTCACGCTGGGCACCGGCGTGGGCGGCGGCGTCATCGTCAACGGCAAGGTCATCGATGGCACCCACGGTGCCGGCGGCGAGATCGGCCACATCACCGTGGACCGCCACGAGACCGCCGCCTGCGGCTGCGGCAAGCACGGATGTCTGGAGCAGTATTCCAGTGCCACCGGCGTTGTGCGCTGCATGAAGAAGCTGCTGGACGAGAACCCGGACACTCCCTGCACCTTGCGCGGCACCGAGTTTGCCGCCAAGGACGTGTTTGATGCCGCCCGCAATGGCGATGCCCTTGCCGCCCGTGAGGTGGACGAGATGACCGACACGCTGGGTCTGGCACTTGCCAGCATCGCTGCCACCACCGACCCCGAGATGTTTATGATCGGCGGCGGTGTGTCCCGCGCAGGCGAGGTGCTGTTTGCCCCGCTGCGGGAGCATTTCAAGGTCTATGCCTTCAAGTCCTGCCGTGAGACCCCCATCGTGCCCGCCATCCTCGGCAACGATGCTGGTATCTATGGTTCTGTGCGCCTGATCGTGGGTGAATAATTCAGCGGTATTTTTTCAGAAACTTAAAAACCCGGAAACGACGGTCGTTTCCGGGTTTTCTTTGTACGTTCAATAAAATTTACAGCGTATCTTCCCCCGGCAGCTGGTTCCACAGGCGGTAATAAACGCCCTGCTTTGCCAGCAGCTGGTCGTGGGTGCCGGATTCTACGATGCCCTCTTCGCCCAGCACGAGGATCCGGTCATAGTCCTTGATGGTGGTCAGGCGGTGGGCGATGGTGAGGGTAGTGCGGCCATGGGCCAGCTTTTCCAGGCTCTGACCCACCAGGATCTCGCTTTCGTTGTCCAGTGCGCTGGTGGCCTCGTCCAGAATGAGGATGGGCGGGTTCTTCAGGAACACCCGCGCAATGGCGATGCGCTGCTTCTGTCCGCCGGAGAGCTTGACACCGCGCTCACCCACATAGGTATCAAAGCCATCCTTCAGGGCCAGAATGAACTTTTCCGCCCCGGCCAGACGCGCCGCTTCCATGATCTCTTCGCGGGTGGCACCGGGCTTGCCGTAGGCGATGTTCTGGGCCACCGTGCCGCTGAACAGATACACGTCCTGCTGCACGATGCCGATGTCCTGCCGCAGGCTCTTCAGAGTGACATGGCGGATGTCCTGCCCATCGATCAGGATGCGGCCGCTGGTCACCTCGTAGAAGCGGGGGATGAGGTTGCACAGGGTGGTCTTGCCGCCGCCCGAGGGGCCGACCAGCGCCAGCCGTTCGCCCGGCCGGATATCCAGACTGACGTTGTGCAGCACCTTGTTGTGGTCGTCTGGGTACTCAAAGCTGACGTTTTCAAACCGGATGTCACCGGGACCGGGCTGCAGCGGTACCGCATCCGGGACATCGCCGATGGTCACAGGGGTGTCCATGATCTCGGCAAAGCGCTCGATGCCGGTCATGCCGCGCTGGAACTGCTCGGCAAACTCCACGATGCGGCGGATGGTGGCAATAAGGGTGGTGACGTACAGCATATAGGCCACCATGTCACCGGCGGTGATCCTGCCGTACACCAGCGAGAGGCCGCCTGCCAGAATGACCACCAGATACATCAGGCCGTCGAACAGGCGGGTGGAGGTGTTGAAGGCACCCATGGCGTAGTAGCCGAGGGTCTTGATCTGCTCAAAATCCCTATTGCCCTTTGCAAACTTCTCGCGTTCCTCATCCTCGGCGGCAAAGGCCTTCACGACACCCTGCCCCAGCAGGCTGTCCTCAATGGTGGAGTTCAGCTCGCCGATCTGCACGCGCTGCTGGCGGAACCGCGCCCGCAGCCGTCCGTTCAGGTAAACGGACACCACGCCCATCAGCGGCACGCAGGCGAACACCGCCAGCGTCAGCGGCACACTGGCCCGGCACAGGATAATAAAGGATACCACGATCTTGATGGCCGCAATGAAAAATTCCTCCGGGCAGTGGTGGGCGAACTCGGTCACATCGAACAGGTCGTTGGTGATGCGGCCCATAATGGTGCCTACCTTGGTGTTGTTGTAGTAGGTGTGGTCCAGCTTGAGCAGGTGGTCAAAGGCATCGCGGCGCATATCCGTCTCGATGTGCACGCCCATGATATGACCGATGCTGGACATGTAATAGCTGGCTGCGCCGTCGATGATGCGCAGCACAAAATAGAGTGTTGCCAGCCGCAGCACGATGCCCGCCGTCAGGGTGATGCCCACGCCCATGGCGGCGTTGGTGATGGTGCTCATGATCTTGGGCAGCACGATGTCACACAGGGTGGTCAGCGCTGCACAGAACAGGTCCAGAAACAGGGTCATTTTGTACTTTGCCAGATAGGGCAGAAAACGCCGGATCAGCGCACCGCTGCCTGCGTGGTGCGCCCCGGGGTCGTTGATCTTGGTTTTTGACATGGTTCCTCCGTTTTTTGATTTTCTTCAGGCTTTTACGATTCAGGATGTTTCAGATACTTTTCAGTGGGCTCGCCCTCTCAGTCAAATCCTTCGGATTTGCCAGATTCCCCCTTTTGTCGCTTACGCGCCATCTTCCCCCGGCGCGGGGGAAGTCTTTCCTCAAAGGGAGAGCCCTTGGCAAAGAGATGAAGTTTACGTGGACTGCCAAAGGCTCCCACTCTGGGGGAGCTGTCGCGCAAGCGACTGAGAGGGCGAGGCCGTTTTTATTTTTACACTTTTTTACTGTAATCCCGCTCGCCGTAGATGGCGGTGCCGATGCGCACAAGGGTGGCACCCTCCCGGATGGCGTTTTCAAAGTCGCCGCTCATGCCCATGGAGAGGGTCTCCATGGACACGTTGGAATAGCCGCGCTCTCCGGCCTGCGCAAACAGCTTGTACACCTCGGCCAGATAGCGACGGTTGCGGGTATCGTCGTCGTTCACGGGCGGAATAGCCATCAGCCCCTTGACCCGGATGTGCTCCTGTGCGGCAGCAGCATCCAGCAGCGGCCAGAGCGCTTCCGGTGCCACGCCGGTCTTGCTCTCCTCGCCGCCGATGTTCACCTCCAGCAGCACGTCCTGCACGATGCCGGCCTTGGCTGCTTCCTTCTCGATGGCGTTCAGCAGATGCTCACTGTCCACGCTTTGGATGAGGCTGGCACGGCCCAGCACTTTTTTAATTTTGTTCGTCTGCAGATGGCCGATAAAGTGGCTGGGCTTGCCGCAGTAAGCACCTGCGTCAAAGTTTGCGCACAGCTCCTGTACATGGTTCTCACCGAACACATCGATGGGCAGGGCTGCGCTTGCAGCCACGGTCTGCGCCGTGCGGGTCTTGCAGGCGGCGCACAGCTGCACCGCTGCCGGGTCGCGGCCTGCCTCACGGGCCGCGGCTGCCATCTTTTCCCGGATCTCTGCCACGGCCTCCTGCATCTGTTCCAGATTCTTTTCTGCCATGATGCTCAGTCCTCCTCGGTATACTTGGCGCGTTCGCCGCCGATGAGCTTCGGGCGGGTGCGGGCGCACAGAATGTTCGCTTCACCAATTTTGGAAAGGCTCAGCCGCACCGGCACAGCCACCCGCTTCAGGTGCATCCCGATCAGGGTGCCGCCGATATCAATGCCTGCATGGGCACGGATCTCTTCCACGGCCACAGGCTCCCGGAACTTCTTCCAGCAGGTAGTGGCCCAGCTGCCGCCTGCGTGGGGGCGCGGCACCACGCACACCTCTTCCCAGCCGTATTTTTCGGCGGCTTCGCGCTCGATGATAATAGCGCGGTTCAGATGCTCACAGCACTGCGCGGCCAGCCAGATGCCGTTTTCGGCCAGCACTGGGGCAATGCCCGCGTACACGGCCTGCGCGGCTTCCAGACTGGAATCCTTGCCAATGTGCCCGCCCACGATCTCGCTGGACGAGCAGCCCACCACGAACACATCGCCCTTTTTCAGCTTTGCTTCGGCCAGCAGTTCGGTCACTGCCTGCCGGGCCTGCGTCTCGATCTGTTTTTTGAATTCTTCTGTCATAAAAAACACCTCGGTTTTTATCAAAGATCAAAGATTTGCACTGCGCACCTTTTCGCTGCCTGCAAGGCCGAGATACAGCCTGCTCTCCACCGGGCACAGAGCTGTCACACCGCCTGCACCCTTGCTGGAGACCGTCCGCTTCCAGTTGCCGTCTGCCGTATCTACAGCTTCCGCGCAGGGCGCATCGGCAGGCAGGCTGAACAGCTTTTCCTGCAGATTCCGGCCTGCACGCAGGGCAATGCCCCGCAGCAGGGTGCTGTCGGCGTTCTTTTCCAGCCAGCTGCTGCGCGCCCACCGGTAGCCGATGTACAATGTGCCGTCTGCATCCACAGCAAGCGCACCGGGATACCCCGGCAGGCCGGAAACAAAGCTCTGGCAGTTTTTACCGCCCGCCGTCAGGTCGCGGGCATCGGCGGCAGCGCTCCACACACAGCGGTTCCCAAGGTCAGCCACGAACAGCGTGCTGCCGTCCCGGCTCAGGGCCAGCCCGGAAGCACCGGCCACACCGCCCAGCACCTTCTGCACCGTGCGTGCTGCCGGGTCGTATACATACACACAGCCCGTGCCGGTGTGGGCCAGCAGTTCGGTGCGCAGAGTGCTCTCCAGCCCGTCCGCGGCACTGGCACTGGCAGCAACCGCAAAGTAGATCCTGCCGTCCGGCGCGGCTTCCACCGCTGAGACATCCCCCAGCGGTGCACCGTCGATCTGGGTCACAACCTGCTCCACCGCCGTGCCCCAGCTGTCGTGGGCGGCGCGGCACAGGCTGCCGCCGCCGGGCGTGAGGATGCTCAGCCACAGGTCCCCGCTGCCGTCAAAGGCAAAGCCGGTCAGCTCACCGTCCACGGAAAGGATGGCCGCATCGTGTCCGCCGTCGGTGCGCACAAGGTCGCTCGTGCGCTTTTTTAAGGCTGCGCCGTCGTATGCTGCGGCATACACAAGGCCGTCCTGTGTGCGGATGCAGTCCACACCCTGATATTCGCCCAGATCCAGCGTTCCCTTATGATCGGCGGCAAGGGCCGTCTGTGCTGCACCGGTGTCCTGCCGGACATCCGGCGCGGTGTAGCCTTGTGGCGGCGTATCGATGGGCCGGAACACCAGTGCGTACACCAGCGCCAGCAGGATGCACACGCCAAACACCGTGCTGGCCGTGCGGAACCGCTTGAGCAGCGCGTCCCGCTCCACCGCCATCTGGGCCGCATACTCGGCACGGCGGCGGGCAGCGCGGGCATTGGCGCGGTTTGCCCGGCGCATCCAGCGATCCACGAACAATGCCACCTGCGGCCCGATGGTGAGCGACGCAATGGCAAGGATGAGCAGAAATTCAACAAGTCCGATCCTCATAGGGCTTTTTCCTTTATCTTCAGAGCTTTTTCAGGGGGGATATCCCCTTATCGTTTCAGTATAGCATCTGTGGCGCGGCAGTTCAAGCACCCAACTCTGTCTCCCGGCTTTTGCCGCCGCCTGCCGCCTTTTTCTTCCTCTTTCCTGCCAAAGCCTTTTTTGCCGTGCTGAAATATGCTATACTGATTATAAATATGGCATTCTGCACCGGAATGCCGCATGTCAGTGTAAAAGAGGATAACATGGAAGCATTCAAATATCATGTGCAGCCGGGCCGCTACCGGCATTTCAAGGGCAACGAATACGAAGTGCTGGGCATGGCCCGCCACAGCGAGACCGAAGAGGAAATGGTGGTGTACCGCGCCCTGTACGGGGAACGCGGGCTTTGGGTGCGTCCTGCCGCCATGTGGTGCGAGACCGTGGAGCGGGACGGCAAAGTGCAGCCGCGCTTTGTGCGCATTGAGGAGTGAACCGGCAGTTTTTGCCGATGGGATAAAACGGAGGGTGATACTTTTGTACAGTGAACAAAAACAGGCGCTTGCCGCCGAACTGAGCTTCAAGCATCCGGCAGTGCTGGCTGTCAGCGGTTCCGCAGGCAGCGGCAAGACCGCTCTGCTGGCCGCGCTGCTGCCGGTGCTCAAGAGCCGCGGGCTGAAGGTGGGCGTGATCCGCGAGGCTGACGATCTGCGCCTGCCCGCCGAGACCGACCGCCTGCATGAGGCCGGTGCCGAGGGTGTGGCCGTGTTTACTGCCGGGCGCTATCTGCTTACCGAGCAGTTCCGCCTGAACGAGCAGGACCTGCTGGCTTTGTTCGAGCGCCACGGCTACGACCTTGTACTGCTGGAAGGCTTTGGCGACAGCGGCTGGGCCAAGATCGAGGTGGTGCGCAGCTCGGTCAGCCCGGTGGGCACCGCGTTCCAGCCCATGGCCATCGTGGGCGATGTGCCGGGCGCTGATTTTGCACTGGACGATCCTACTGCTCTGGCAGACTGGATCGAGAACCAGATGCCGTCCCTGTAACGGAGGTTCTGCATGAAACTCATCCGTACCGAAGACGCTGTCGGGCAGGTGCTCTGCCACGACATCACACAGATCATTCCCGGCCAGTTCAAGGGAGCACGCTTCCGCAAAGGGCACATCGTCCAGCCGGAGGATATTCCCGTGCTGCTCTCCATTGGCAAAGAAAATCTCTATGTCTGGGAGAAGCGCCCCGGCATCCTGCACGAGGACGAAGCCGCTGCCCTTTTGTACAAGGCAGCGGCGGGCCGCAACATCCACGGCACTGAGCCGAAGGAAGGCAAGATCGAACTGGTTGCCGACTGCGACGGTCTTTTGAAGATCGACCGCGCCGCTCTGCTGGCCGTGAACCGCACGCCCCAAATGATGATCGCTGCCATCCACGGCGACCTGCCCGTGAAAAAGGGCCAGAAGCTGGCCGGCACCCGCATCATCCCGCTGGTGATCGAGCAGGAGAAGATGGATGCCATGCAGGCTGCGGCAGGCAGCGAACCCATCCTGAACGTGCTGCCTTTCCACCCGAAAAAGTTTGCGGTCATCACCACCGGCAGCGAGGTATTCAAGGGACGCATCGAGGACAAATTCACCCCCATTCTGGTGGGCAAGCTGGCCGAATACGGCTGTGAGATGACCTATCACAAAACCTGCGACGATGACCCCGCCGGGATCACCGCCGCCATTCTGGAAGCAAAGGCCGCAGGCTGCGAGCTGATCTTTACCACCGGCGGCATGAGCGTGGACCCCGACGACCGCACGCCGCTTGCCATCAAGAACACCGGTGCCGAGATCATCACCTATGGCGCACCGGTGCTGCCGGGTGCCATGTTCCTTGTGAGCTATCTGGACGGTGTGCCGGTGTGCGGCCTGCCCGGCTGCGTGATGTACGCCAAGCGCACCATTTTTGACCTGCTGCTGCCGCGCCTGCTGGCCGACGACCCCATCACTGCCGAGGACATTGCCCGGCTGGGCGAGGGCGGGCTGTGCTTAGGCTGCGCCGAATGCCACTGGCCCAACTGCGGCTTCGGGCATTGCTGAGGACAGCTTGCTCGCCCTCTCCGTCTTTGCTTCGCAAATCCACCTCTCCCAAAGGGAGAGGCCTTGGCAAAGAGATGAAGCTTGCGTGGACTGCCAAGGGCTCCCACTTTGGGGGAGCTGGCGAATGAAATGAGCCTGAGAGGGCGAGGACGTTTGAAAATTTGATTCACTTTAACAAGAAAGATACGATCTTTATGAACGAAAACAATCTGACTCATTTTGATGCGTCCGGCAGCGCCGTGATGGTAGATGTGAGCGAAAAGCCCGTCACTGCACGGCAGGCTGTGGCCCGCGGCATCATCACTATGAATGCGGCAGCCTTTGCCGCTGTTCTGGACGGCACCGCCCAGAAGGGCGACGTGCTTGGCGTGGCCCGCATTGCAGGCATCATGGCGGCCAAGCGCACCAGCGAGCTGATCCCCCTGTGCCATCCGCTGCCGCTGAGCAAGCTGACTGTGGATTTTCACCTTCTGCCCGAACAGCAGGCCGTAGAGGCCGTGTGCACCGCCAGGACCACCGGCGTGACCGGCGTGGAAATGGAAGCTCTGACCGGCGTTTCTGCCGCGCTGCTCACCATCTACGATATGTGCAAGGCCGTGGATAAGGGCATGGAGCTGGGCGAGATCCACTTGGTCGAGAAGACCGGCGGCAAGAGCGGGCACTATGTGCGGGCCGAGGGCGGCTATGTTTGATGCATACGGCCGCAATATCCACTATCTGCGCCTTTCGCTCACCGACCTGTGCAACCTGCGCTGCCGCTACTGTATGCCGGACGGCGTGCCAAAGCTGGCCCACGAAGATATTCTGACCTATGAGGAATTTCTGCGGCTGGCTGCGCTGTTCGCCCAGTGCGGCATCGACACGGTGCGCATCACCGGCGGTGAACCGCTGGTGCGCCGGGGCGTGGAACAACTGACGGCGGGCCTGAAAGCCATTCCCGGCATCCGCCGCGTTGCCCTTACCACCAACGGCGTGCTGCTGACCCAGAAGCTGCCCGCCCTGCTGGCGGCGGGCCTTGACAGCGTGAACATCAGCCTTGACACCTTACACCCGGAGACCTTCCGGCGCATCACCGGCAAAGACGAGCTTGCCGCCGTGCAAAACGGCATCCGGGCGGCCCTTGCCAGCGGCATTCCGGTCAAGCTGAATTGTGTGCCGCAGCCCGGCGTGAACGAGGGCGAGTTGGAAAGCCTTGCTGCCTTCGCACAGGAGCATCCGCTGCAGGTGCGCTTTATTGAGATGATGCCCATTGGCTTTGGTGCCGGGCTGCCCGGCCTTTCCGGCCCGGAACTGCTGGAGCGCTTTTACCGCCGCTGGCCGCAGCTGCAGCCGGTGACCGGTGCGGCCTTTGGCGATGGGCCGGCGGTGTATTATTCTGCGCCCGGCTGGCGCGGCAGCATCGGGTTGATTGCTGCCGTGCACGGCAAATTCTGCGCTTCCTGCAACCGTGTACGGCTGACAAGTCAGGGCTTTCTGCGTCCGTGCCTTGCCAGCGAATCCGGCACCGACCTGCGTGCTCTGCTGCGCAGCGGCGCGGACGACGCGGCCCTTTTGCAGGCCATTCAAAACACGATTCTGGCAAAACCCCGGGAACATCACTTCGGCCAAGGCTCCATGCCCGCCACACGAGGGATGTACCGGATCGGAGGATAACACAAATTTATGGGTAAAATTCTGGCTATCTGCATAAGCCCCCGGCGCGGCACCTTGAAAACGCCGGTGCCGTCCGCTGTTCTCACCCCGGAGTGGGGTATTGTGGGCGATGCCCACGGCGGCAGCTGGCACCGTCAGGTCAGCCTGCTGAGCGCGGAAAAAATTGAAGCTTTCCGTCAAAAGCTCTGGGTGGACTACGGTGCCTTTGGCGAAAATCTGGTGGTGGAAGGGTTCGATCTTGCCACCCTGCCGGTGCCCAGCTTTTTTGCCATTGGGGATGCCGTGCTGGAAATGACCCAGATCGGCAAGGAGTGCCACAGCGGCTGCGCCATCCGCCAGCAGACCGGCGACTGCATCATGCCGCGGGAGGGCGTGTTCGCACGGGTGGTAAAAGGCGGCACCATCCACACCGGCAACGAGATGAAGCTGCTGCCCACCCCGGCAGATCTGCCCCTGCGTGCGGCGGTGATCACCCTTTCCGATAAGGGCAGCCGCGGCGAACGGGAGGACAAAAGCGGCCCGCTCATTGTGGAAATGCTCACCGCCACAGGCTACAAGGTGGAGGAAGCACTGCTTCTGCCGGACGATGCCGCCCAGCTCAAAACCCAGCTGCTGCGCCTTGCGGATGCCCGTCAGGTGAATCTGATCCTCACCACCGGCGGCACCGGCTTTGCACCCCGGGATATCACCCCGGAGGTGACTTTGAGCGTAGCCGAACGCAACGCGCCCGGCATTGCCGAGGCCATGCGGTACCATAGCCTTACCATCACACCGCGCGGGATGCTCAGCCGCGGTGTCAGCGTGCTGCGCGGCAAGACCCTGATCGTGAACCTGCCGGGCAGCCCTAAGGCCGTAAAAGAAAACCTCGAGTACATCCTGCCCAGCCTTGCGCACGGCATCCACCTTGCCGCCGGGCTGGACGGCGAATGCGCCCGGAAGTAAAAAAGTATCCCGGTGGGCGGCACCGCATCCTGTACCGTATCAAATGCAAAAATTCATTTTAAAAACAGGAGCGCTTATCATGAACAACACTAAAATTTCCCGCCGCAGTTTTCTGGCTGCTGCCGGTATCGCCGGTGCCGCTGCGGCCCTGACCGCCTGCGGCTTCTCCGCTTCCAGCACTGCATCTTCCGTGGCAGGCTCTGCCGCTGCTCCTTCTGAAGCTACCGGTAGATCCATGGAGCTGATCGTGTTTGCCGCTGCATCCCTCACCGAGACCCTCACCGCCATCGGTGAGACCTACTCGGCAGAACACCCGGAGGTGACCTTCCGCTTCAACTTCGACTCCTCCGGCACCCTCAAGACCCAGATCCAGGAAGGCGCGGACTGCGACCTGTTCATTTCCGCCGGTCAGAAGCAGATGAACCAGCTGGACAGCACCGCTTCCGCCGATGTGAACACCGAAGGACTGGACTTCGTGGACAGCGATTCCCGCGTGGACCTGCTGGAGAACAAGGTCGTTCTGTGCGTGCCCGAGAATGGCGATAAGGGCATCGACAGCTTCGATTCTCTGGCCGAGCACCTCAAGGCCGAGGACATCCTGTTCTGCATGGGCAACAGCGATGTGCCCGTGGGCCAGTACACCCAGAAGATCCTTGCCTACTACGCTCTGGACGAGGAAGCACTGGCCGCAGCCGGTGTCATCACCTACGGCTCCAACGTCAAGGAAGTCACCACCCAGATCACCGAAGCCAGCGTGGATGCCGGTGTCGTGTACTGCACCGATGCCTACAGCGCAGGCCTGACCCCCGTGGATGAGGCCACCAAGGAGATGTGCGGTCAGGTCATCTATCCTGCCGCCGTGCTGAAGGCCGCCCCCAACGCCGAGGCTGCCAGGGAGTTTCTGGCCTATCTGCAGACCGACCGCGCCGCCACCGTGTTCGAGGGCGTGGGCTTCAGCGCACTGTAAATCCGTTGTTTTTCAGAGCTTCCCCTCCGGGGGAAGCCTTTTTGTTCGGAGGTATCATTTATGGACTGGTATCCCCTTTGGAACAGCCTGCGCATCGCCCTCGTCAGCTGCGCGGCGGTGTTCTTCCTTGGCATTTTTGCCGCCTACTATATTGCCAAGCTGCCGCGCACTGTCAAAGGCGCGCTGGACGTGGTGCTCACCCTGCCCATGGTGCTGCCGCCCACGGTGGTGGGCTATTTTCTACTGCTTTTGTTCGGCGCAAAGCGGCCGCTGGGTGCCTTTTTCATGGAGCATTTCGGCGTGAAGCTGGTCATGAACTGGTACAGTGCCATCTTTGCATCCATCGTGGTGGCCTTTCCGCTGATGTACCGCACGGCGCGCGGCGCGTTTGAAAGCTTTGACGAAACGCTGGCATGGTCGGCGCAAACGCTGGGCCAGTCGGACGTGTGGATCTTCTGGCGGGTGCGGATGCCCTGCTGCCGTCAAGGCATTCTGGCCGGCACGGTGCTGGCCTTTGCCCGCGCGCTGGGCGAGTACGGTGCCACCAGCATGATCGCAGGCTACACCCCCGGCAAGACCGCCACCATTGCCACCACCGTGTACCAGCTGTGGCGCACCAACGACGAAGCCGGTGCCATGCGCTGGGTGCTGGTGGATATCGTGATCTCGGCAGTGGTGCTGCTGGCCGTGAATCTGCTGGAGAAAAAACAGAAAGCAGGTGGCCGCGCATGAGTCTTGAAGTGAACATTACCAAAAAGCTGAATGGCTTTACCCTTCACGCCAACTTTGCCGCGCGCAGCACCGCCACAGCCATTCTGGGCGCGTCCGGCTGCGGCAAAAGCATGACCCTGCGCTGCATTGCCGGTATCGTAAAGCCGGATGCGGGCCGCATTGTACTGGACGGCCGGGTGCTGTTTGACAGCGCCCAGCACATCGACCTGCCGCCGCAGCAGCGCGGCGTGGGCCTGCTGTTCCAGAACTACGCACTGTTCCCCAACATGACCGTGGAGCAGAACGTGCTCTGTGGCCTGAAAGCCGAAAAAGACAAGGCCGCCCGCAAGGCCCGCTGCGCCGAAATGCTGCAGGCCATGCGGCTGGAATCCCTTGCCAAGCGCTACCCGGCCCAGCTTTCCGGCGGACAGCAGCAGCGCACCGCGCTGGCACGCATCCTTGTGGGCAGACCCAAAATTCTGATGCTGGACGAGCCGTTCAGTGCGCTGGACAGCTACCTGCGCGAGGAAGTGGAGAGCGAAGTGGGCAGCTTGCTGGCCGGGTTTGGCGGCACGGCGCTGCTGGTCACCCACAACCGTGACGAAGCCTACCGCCTGTGCCGGGATATGATCGTGATGGATGGCGGGCAGGTGCTGCGCACCGGCGGCACCAAAGAGGTGTTTGCAGACCCGCAGAGCACCACCGCCGCACGGCTGACCGGCTGCAAGAACATTCTGTCCTGCACCCGCGTGGATGCCCACACCGTGCGCCTGACTGGCTGGGATGCGCCCCTTCACCTTGCCGCCGAGGTGCCGGAAACCTGCACCGCCGTGGGCATCCGCGCCCACGACTTTGCCCCCTGCGCACCAGCTGCGCCGAACGCTCTGCCGGTGCAGCTGAACTCCACCAGCGAGAATCCCTTTGACTGGAACCTGATCTTTACCGCGCCGGACGGCACCACCCGCCTGTGGTGGAAGGTGAGCAAGACGAACCTGACCGCTGCGTCGCCGGAGGCACCGGCGTTTCTGGGCACTGCACCGCAGAACATCATGCCGCTGGGGTGACGGACAGCGTAAAAACCGCTCTGCAGGGCGCTGTGGAAAGCAGCGGCTTTGCAAAGCCGCACAGCACATCCCACGGCCAAACAGCCGCACCTTATCCACAAGCTCACTATTATATGCGCCAAACTCGGAATTGTGCAGGTCGGAAAGCACCACCATCCGGCTGGGCCTGCGGTCTGCCCTGCAAACTCCGGCTGTGCAGGGCCGTTTTTCTGTGGTATACTGGTACTGGAAGCAGCCCGCCGCTGCGGGCACTTTTTTGAAAAGCATTCACGCAAACTTCACAGCTTTTTTTTATTCTTGCTGTATGATATTCTGGTCAAGAAGTCTATTATTGAGGAAGGTGTCTGTATTATGGCTAAGATCCTGATCGTTGACGATGAGCCGCGTATCCGCGAGCTGATCCGTGAACATTTACAATATTCCGGTTATATCTGTGAAGAAGCCGCCGACGGAACAGCTGCGCTGACCCAACTGTCCGGCGGGGCCTTCGATCTGGTCATTCTGGACCTGATGATGCCGTTCATGGACGGTATGACCTGCCTGCGGGAGATGCGCGCCCGCCACATCAACACGCCGGTCATCATCCTGACCGCCCGCGGCGAGGAATACGACAAGCTGTCCGGCCTGGAGAGCGGTGCCGACGACTACGTTGTCAAGCCCTTCTCTCCCCGTGAGCTGGTAGCCCGCGTCAAGGCCGTGCTGAACCGCACCATGCCCAAGCCCGCCGCTGCCTCCGACACCATGACCTTTGGTGAGCTGACCATCGACACGGCCAGCCACACGGTGCGCGTTTCCGGCGAGGAGGTGGCCCTGACCCCCAAGGAGTTCGACCTGCTGGTGTTCCTTGCTTCCAACAAGGGCATCGCCCTCAGCCGTGAAAAGATCCTGCAGAAGGTGTGGAACTACGACTACTTTGGCGAGGACCGCACCGTGGATACCCATGTCAAAATGCTGCGGGGCCATCTGGGCAAGTGCCGCAGCTACATTGCTACCGTGTGGGGCATCGGCTACAAATTCGACCCCGACGCAACGCGCTGATAAAGGAGCGGAGGATTCATGCGGCACCATCACTCCCCCGGCATCCGCGGCCAGCTGATGTGGTTTTTGTGTTGTATCTGTCTGTTCCTGCTGGCACTGGTGTGGTTTCTGTCCACCCAGCTGCTGGAACCGCTGTACACCAAGCACATTGAAAAACAGCTGACCACTCAGGCAGAAAGCATCACCGCCGAGCTGGACAAGGCTATTGCAAACGGCGAATCCCTTTCGGCATGGTCTTTTGGCCATCTTACGGTCAACACCACGTTTTTTGACCGGCTTGCCACCCAGCTGTACGCCAGCGGTTCGCTGAACAGCTTCTGTGTGGATATTTCCGATACCACCATGCGCACGATCTATAAGATCGAGAACCAGTCCTACTGCAACCTGCACGAAACGCTGCTCTCGGATTCCGCCAACAACGATATGATCGTTTCCACCGCTGTGGCCATGCGCAAGAAATGCCGCACCACCGGCGGCTTTGTGCAGACCCTGAATCCGCCGCGGCTCTCCGGCTCGGCACAGCTGCTGGTAGGGCGCAACACCTCCGGCGGCGAGTACACCGTTCTGGTCACTACCAGCCTTGTGCATGTGGCCGAAGCCGGCAAGGTGCTGAGCACCGTGCTGCCCATGGCAGCGGCGCTGATCTTTGCCTTTGCCATGACGGCGGCATGGCTGTTCAGTGAGTGGTTCACAAAGCCGCTGCGCCAGCTTTCCAGCGCTGCCCGCCAGATGGCCATGGGCAACTATGCCGTGCAGGTGGATACCCGCCGCAGCGATGAGCTGGGCGATCTGGCCCGGGACTTCAACCACATGGCAAGCGAAGTGCAGCATTCTTCGCAGATGCAGCGCGACCTGCTGGCCAACGTCTCCCACGACCTGCGCACCCCGCTGACCCTTATCAAGGGCTATGCCGAGACGGTGCGCGACATTACCGGCGACGACAAGGCCCACCGCGATGAGCAGATGAACATTATCGTGGACGAGACCGACCGCCTGACCGCACTGGTCTCCAGCGTGATGGAGCTGAGCAAGGTGACCAGCGGTGCCGACAAATGCGAGCGCGTGCACTTTGATATGGGCCAGCTGTGCGACGAGGTGAGTGAACGGTACGATGCCATCTGCGCCCAGAACGGCTGGCAGCTCCAGCTGGAGCTGCCGGACGAGGAACTGCCCGTTTACGCAGACCCCAACATGATGCAGCGCGCACTGCATAACCTGCTGGGCAACGCCATGCACCATATCGGCAAAGACGGCATCTTCATCCTGCGGGCCCAGCGCTGCACCGAGGGCGTGCGGATCGAGGTGGAGGACCACGGCCCCGGCATCTCTGCCGACGACCTGCCCTATATCTTTGATCGGTACTACCGCTCCCGTTCGGATGCCGGCAAGCAGGGCACCGGTCTGGGCCTTTCCATCACCAAGGCCATCTTCCAGCAGCACGGCTTCCGCTTTGGTGTGCAGAGCGCCATCGGCATGGGCACTACGTTCTGGTTCATCATGAACGACCTGCCCGCCAATGCAGCCGAGATGGCCGGGCAGGAATAATCAGGAATAATTTTAAAGCCGGGATGACCGTGTGGTCGTCCCGGCTTTTGCTTTTTCTATAGAGCATCGTTTCTGCCTGCAATGCTGCGGCCATTCCAAATGATTTACTGGCTGGAATCTGCTGTGCGATAAATTCCGAATGTATTATCCGGTGCGGGCATTTCCACCCGGGAGGCACGATCATTCACAGCCCACATCATCCAGCCCATTGCAGCCAGTGCCGCCAGAATGATGATCCATTTGACAAAATTCGGCAGTTTTTTCATAGAAGATCCTTCAAATCCGTTTTATACTTTATTTTATATTTTCCGCTTTTATTCCGGTCTACAAAGCTTCCGTGCACATCTGAGCAGCTCTTCGGCCTGCTGGCTGTCCAGCTGCTTCACCCATGCACCGCGCGCTGCTGCGCCCTCGCCGGTGCTGCCCGCTTCGGCAAAGCTGGCAAGGTCGGAGTCGGTGCGGCTCTGCCACGCGGAAAAGCCCTCCGGCGCGATGTGTGCGCCAAGGCGGCAGTCCAGCACGGCAGTCTTTCCGGTGGGCCGCCACGGCCTGCCCAGAAACACCGTGCCCGCCGGGCAGTCGTCCGAAACAAAGTCGCAGTCCCAGAACACAAAGCCAAGGCCATCGGCACGGCCCGAGGGAGCCGTGACGTAGCTTGCAGGCAGGTGGTTGTTCACGGTGCGGATGGTGCACTGCTCAAACAGAGCGTCCGCGCCGCCAAAAATAAAATCGATATCTCCCGCGATCTCGCAGTGCCGGTAATACTGGGCCGTCGGGCGGCGGGGCGCAAAGCGGCCCGGGCCAAGGAAGCCATCCTTCTCCCGCTCCTTCTCCGGCAGAGGGGCGCAGAACAGCGTATCCTGATTGCCTAGCAGCCGCACATTCTCAAAGAGGGTGTGAGAGCAGTCCACATAAGCCGCCACGGCCTGCCCCACCTTTGCCCCGGGGCCGGCATCGTTTTCAATGGTCAGGTCCTGCACCCGCAGTTCTGTCCCCCGGAAAAACGCGGTATAGCTGCGGAAGGTGTGGGTGGGCCTGCCGTCCGGGTGCGGCAGTTTGCCGCCGTCGCCCCACACGATGCGGGTGCTTTCCATGCCTGCGCCGATCAGGGTGATATCCTGTTTTTCGCACACCAGCTTTTCGTGGTAAACGCCCGGGCCAATGCAGATCTCTGCTGCGCAGGCATAAGGCACGGCCAGCACCGCTTCGGACACCGAAGCAAAATCGCCGCTGCCATCCTGCGCTACGGTTATGGTAAGCATGTTTCTGTCCTCCCGTTTTGTTTCTATGCTTTCATAGTATACCTTCTCCTCCGTCGAAAATCAACGAAGTTTGTATGAACATCAAACGCATTTTTCCAGCCGCAGCACCGCCGCCGTAATGTCGTCCGGCCTGCCGGTCTTCTGGGCGCGCACGCGGGCTGTTTCCACCAGCGTCTTTGCAACTTTTTCCGGCGCTTCTCCTGCCGCAGCGGAAAGCTCCAGCTGCTTTGCCACCCAGCCCGGGCCGTCCACCAGCAGCCCGTCCGAGACCAGCACCGCATAATCGCCCACCGTCAAATGCACCACCCGGCTCTGTCCGTTCACTCCGCCCAGAATGCCCACCGGCAGGCTGGTGTCGCCCACAGCACGCACCCGCCCGCCGTGCACAAGGAAGCCCGGTGCCGCACCGGCCTTGAACAGCCTTGCCGTGCCGGTGTAAAGATCTACGCTGATGAGGTCCAGCGTGGCACCGCTCTCATCCTCACTTTTCAGGGCAAGGGCCACGTTGACCAGCCTTGCCGCCAGCTCTGCGGTAAAGCCCGCCTTGAGCAGCCGGGCCGTCAGCTCGGCGGCAAGGTTGCCATCCACAGCTGCAGGCCTGCCGGTGCCCATGCCGTCGCACAGGATCATCTGCGCTGCCGCCGGGCTGCAGAACTGCTGCACCGCATCGCCGGAAATACTGCCCCGCGCCGCCGCGCCCGCCATGCCGAACACGGCCCGCAGCACAGGCTTTTCGCTGAACAGCAGAGTGGTCATTCCCTTGCAGGAAAGCACCTGCGGCACTTCCAGCGTGCGGCGGCAGATGCGGCCCACCTCCCCGGCCAGCGCGGCCAGCTCCTGCGCCGAGAAGCGGGTGCGCGGCAGCGTGACCGCCGCATGGGTGCGGCCCAGATCATCCAGCGTGACGGCACACTCCTGCGGCGGAGTGCCAAGCTGCGCAAAAAAGTCCGCCACCCGGCCGGATTTATAGGGTTCCGGGTCGCCCGGACGGCCCAGCTGTTCTCCCAACACGCCCAGCGCTTCGGCCACGGCGCTGTACTGCTCGGTCAGGGCAGTGCGCATGGCTTCGGCATGAAGGCGGGCCTCCTTGCGGCTGCGGTACAGCGCAAAAGAGCGGTTTGCCGCTGCGCACAGCGCTGCCGGGTGGATGCACCGGGATAATTGCCCGGGCAATTGAGCCGTTTCCAGCCCGCCGCTGCTTTCCAGCAGAGGGCGCAGTGCTTCCATGCCCTCCAGCGTGGCGGCATACTCCTGCTTCCAGCAGGTATCCCGCCGTCCGCAGTTAAAACAAAGGGTATCATGTGTGTTATCAATTACCCAATGGAAATCCTCACGCCGGTGCGGCAGCGTTTCGTAGACATCGTTCACGGTCTCTGCCAGCGATGCAAGGCTCTGGGACACCTGTTCCAGCCGGGTGGCCGCTGCACTGTACTGCTGCGGCTGGGCCTGCCCTGCCTGCGGCTTTTCTTCCGGCTCCGGCACAAGCCATGCTGTGGGCATGGCCGCTACGGCCGTGATGCCGATGCAGACGTTCAGCAGATATTGGAACGCGCTCCCGGGCGGCTGCACACAGAGTGCACCGGTCACGCAGCCGCCCGCGTAGGCGGCTACCGTTTCCATGCGCCGTCCGGGTGCCAGCACTGCCGCTGCCGCTGTGGCACAGGCCAGGCCGGATGCCGCAAAGCTGAGGGCCGGGTCTGCCGCGCACAGCGCAGCGCCCAGCACCGCGCAGGCCGCAAGCGCGGCTTTGGCCTGCCCTTTGCTGCATAAATACAGTTCCAGCGCCGCGCAGACGATCACGCCCGGCAGCAGCTGCCACAGCTGTATGCTGCCCAGTGCCGCCGCTGCGGCCGCACCCACCAGAAGCATCCCGGCACCCGGCTTTTCGGGCGCAAACTGCCGCAGACAAAAGCCCATGGCTGCGGCCAGCAGGGCATCTGCCGCACTGTAAAACACCAGCTCTGCCCCGCCGCCGCCAAAGGCAAAGCACAGCGCCACGCCCACCAGCGTGCCGCAGCCCGCCAGTGCCGCCGGGGTCAGTGTTCTGGCACCCATCCACCGCGCTGCCACTGCAGCACCCAGCGCGCACAGCATACAGACACTGCGCAGCGAGAGCGCGCCAAACCCGTGCAGCAGCACACCCAGCGCCGCACCCGCCGCACATGGGGCAAAGCAGTCCTCTGCAAAGCCCAGCACAAAGCCCAGACCAAAAGGCATCAGTGCACCGTACAGAACGGCCCAGCCGCCCGCAAATCCCACTGCCACAGCCGCCAGCCTGCGCGCTGCCGGGCGCAGCTCCGCCCGCCGTGCCAGTGCTGCCCGCTGTCTATTCTGCCGCCCGACCGCTGCCAGACCCATCCGCTCTGTCATAAAAACTCCCCGCTTTCCGGCGGGGCGTTGTGGTTCTGTTCCCCGCGCTTTCTGCATATACTGTAGCGCGGGCGCGCGGCGATTTTTGGCGCGGTGCAGTGTTCTGCCGCAAACCGGCCCAAAGACGCAAAAAAGCCCTGCAGCGTTCAAAAATTCTGCAGAGCTTTGTGGTTTTATGGCAAAAATCAGCCGTTCAGCTTTTCAATTGCCGCTTTTACGCGGGCAAGGGTGGTCTCACGGCCCATCATGCAGGCAAGGTCGGTGCCGCCGCCGGGGGTGCGCTGCTTGCCAGAAAGGGCAATGCCCAGCGGGTACAGCAGCCAGCCGTTCTTCTTGCCCAGCTCCTCAGCCTTGGCCTTGCAGGCATCGAAGACGGCATCGCGATTGCCAAAATCCAGTGCTTCGTCGCTGAGCACAGGCAGCAGGGCTTCCAGTGCCTCCTTGGCGGTCTCCGGGGTGGTCTTCTGCTTCTTGTTGGCGTACATGCTCACATCGTAGTCGGGCATGGCGTCAAAGAAATCCAGCTGCTCCGGGATCTCGCCCAGCACCTCGCAGCGGGGCTGCAGGTTTGCACACAGCAGCTTTTTGTCAATGGAGGTGTGCACGGCCTTGTCGATCCACGGCTCCGCCTTCTTCTGGAACTCTTCCGGGGACAGGCGGCGGATATATTCTGCGTTGATGGCCCGCAGCTTGAGGGGATCGAAGATGGCCGGAGACTTGGAGATGCCGTCCGGAGACCAGATCTTGACCAGTTCCGGCAGGGAGAAGATCTCCTGCTCGGCATACTCGCCCTTGGGGCTCCAGCCCAGCAGGCAGATGTAGTTCAGCACGGCCTCGGTCAGGTAGCCCTTTGCCACCAGATCCTGATAGCTGGCATCGCCGTTGCGCTTGGAAAGCTTATTCTGCGCATCCTTCATGACCGGCGGGCAGTGGATGTAGGTGGGGATCTCCCAGCCGAACGCCTGATACAGCAGGTTGTACTTGGGGGTAGAGGACAGATACTCGCTGCCGCGGATCACGTGGGTGATGCCCATGAGGTGATCGTCCACCACATTTGCAAAGTTGTAGGTGGGCATGCCGTCGGTCTTGATGAGGATCTGGTCGTCCATCTCGCTGTTGTTCACCTCGATGTGGCCGTACACCACATCGTCGAAGCCGGTCACGCCCTCGCGGGGGATCTTCTGGCGGATAACATAGGGTTCCCCGGCAGCAAGGCGCTTTTCCACTTCCTCCTTGGGCAGGTCGCGGCAGCATCCGTCATAGTGGGTCATCTCACCGTTGGCGCGCTGCTCGGCGTGCAGGGCCTCCAGACGCTCCTCGGTGCAGAAGCAATAATATGCCTTGCCCTCAGCCACCAGCTGCTCGGCATACTGTTTGAACATGCCCATGCGCTCACTCTGCACATAGGGGCCCACGGGGCCGCCCACGTCCGGGCCTTCGTCCCACAGCAGGCCGGTCTCCCGCAGGGTGTTGTAGATGACATCCACAGCGCCCTCCACATAGCGGCCCTGATCGGTATCCTCGATGCGCAGGATGAAGGTGCCATCCTCGTGCTTGGCCATCAGGTAGGTGTACAGAGCAGTGCGCAGGTTGCCAACGTGCATATAACCCGTGGGCGACGGCGCAAAACGGGTGCGGACTTTATTGCTCGGCATAGAAAAACGCTCCTTTATTCTCATGCAAAAAATTTGCGGATAGCTATGTTTTATTGTACTGATTCTGCGCAGTTTTGTCAATGCGGGATAACATCATGCATTCACAGCGCCGCTTTTCTTTTTGTTCGCATTATGCTATACTCAACGCAACAACTCGGAATTTATAAAGGAGAATATTGATGAAACTATTTTTATGTTCGCACTTTTCAAGTGTAGGAAGTCTGATAAAGGAAGAAATTGAAAATAAGAAAGTCGCATTTATTCCAACAGCTTCACTGCGTGAAGGCTACACCGGTTATGTCGGCTCGGCTCGAAAATTATTCAAAAAGTTGGGAGCAATCGTAACTGAAATTGATATTTCAACGGAGGCTTATTCAACGATACAGTCTGTTTTTGAAGATGCGGATGTGATATATTTTACCGGCGGAAATTCTTTCTTTCTTATGGACCAGCTCCGTAAAACGGGAACGGATGAGCTGTTGAAGAAAGAATTGGCAAAGGGAAAACTGATGATCGGCGAGTCGGCAGGCGCAATTATATGCGCTCCAAGCATCCAATATATCGAGCAAATGGATGAAAAGCCGGAGGACTACTCACAAGAAGATGATGCAGGGATTGATTTGATTGATTTCTATGTTCTTCCGCATTATCTTACAGCACCATTTAAGAAAGTTACCGAGAAAATAATGACTGAGTTTTCGGATTTGAATCTATGCCCAATTAACAACCGTCAGGGAATTGTAATTGATGGTGAAGGTTCAAAGGTTATTTGCAAAGACTAATTTGAAAATTCGCGTTTGTGGAGCGAAGCGGAGCAATGAAAGCCCCAGTGGGGCTTTTAAGCGACCGAACGGTCTTGCGTTAGCAAGATGGAGGGGCCTCGCCCCGACAAGTTCGCGTTTGCGCAGCGAAGCGGAACAATAAAGTCCCCAGTGGGGACTTTAAGCGACCGAACGGTCTTGCGGCAGCAAGATGGAGGGGCCTCGCCCCGACAAGTTCGCGTTTGTGGAGCGAAGCGGAACAATGAAAGCCCCAGTGGGGCTTTTAAGTGACAGAACGGTCTTGCGTAGCAAGATGGAGGGGCTTTGCCCCGACAAGTTCGCGTTTGTGGAGCGAAGCGGAACAATGAAAGCCCCAGTGGGGCTTTTAAGTGACAGAACGGTCTTGCGGCAGCAAGATGGAGGGGCCTCGCCGCGACAAGTTCCAGTTTGCCGTACAGCGCCAAACAGAGGAAAAGCCCCTGCATTCCAAAAAAGGATGCAGGGGCTTTCTTTTTGTTTACTTCAAGATGATTTCGCCGTTTTCACCAGCATCCACCACAAGAGTGCTGCCGGAAGCAAGAGTGCCGTCGATGAGCTTTTCGGCGGCGGGGTCTTCCACGGCCTTGCGGATGACGCGGCGCAAATCGCGCGCACCAAACTTGCCGCCCTCGGCCTTTTTCACCAGTGCCTTAAGGGCTGCCGGGGTGTAGCTGTAGGCGATGCCCTTGGCCTCCATGCCGGGCTTGTACTCGTCCAGCATCAGGGCCGCAATGCCCTGCAGGGTCTGTTCCGTCAAAGGCTTGAAGGCGATCACTTCATCCACGCGGCCAAGGAACTCCGGCCGCAGGAACTGGGCCAGCGCCTTGCGGGTCTTTTCCTCGCTGAGCTGTTCCTCGCTCTTGTTGAAACCAAGCCCGCCGGTACTCTGGTCGCTGCTGCCGGCGTTGGAGGTCATGCAGATGACCGTGTTGGAAAAATCCACCGTGCGGCCCTGCGCATCGTTGATCTTGCCCTCGTCCAGAATCTGCAGCAGAATGTTCATCACATCCGGGTGTGCCTTTTCGATCTCGTCGAACAGCACCACGCTGTAGGGGCGGCGGCGCACCTTTTCGGTGAGCTGACCGGCTTCTTCGTAGCCCACATAGCCCGGAGGCGAACCGATCATGCGGGACACTGCGTATTTTTCCATATACTCGCTCATGTCCAGACGGATGAGCGGGTCGGGGCCGTCGAACAGCTGATTTGCCAGCTGCTTGACCAGCTCGGTTTTGCCCACGCCGGTGGGGCCCACGAAGATGAAGCTTGCGGGACGGCGGCGGCCGGAAAGGTCGGCGCGGCTGCGCTTGATAGCCTGCGCCACCAGATGCACGGCCTCGTCCTGCCCGATGATTTTCTTTTTCAGCTCGCCCTCAAGGTTTGCCAGCTTTGCGAACTCGGTCTCCCGAATTTTGACCGCCGGAATGCCGGTCCACAGCTCGATGACCTTGGCCACATCATCCATGGTCACCTGGATCTCGCTGGCAGCAGCCTGCTTTGCGGGCAGGTCGGCTTCGAGCTTTGCAATGCGGGTCTTGCGCTCGGCCACGCGCTCGTAGTCGATGGGCTCATTGACGTCCGCATTCTCCATCTCGGCTTCTTCCTGCTTCAGGGCATCCAGCTCCTTCTGCATCCCAAGATACTCGGAAATGACCGGGTGGGCCAGATTGCAGCAGGCGCAGGCTTCGTCCAGCAGATCGATGGCCTTATCGGGCAGATAACGGTCGGTGATATAGCGCTCACTCAGGGTGACAGTGGCGGAAAGCACATCGGCAGGCACCTGCACATGATGGTGCTGCTCATAGTAGTGCTTGATGCCGTTCATCACGGCAAGGGTATCGGCCACGCTGGGTTCTTCCACCCGCACGGGCTGGAAACGGCGTTCCAGCGCCTGATCCTTCTCGATATACTTGCGGTACTCGTTGAAGGTGGTGGCACCGATGACCTGAATTTCACCACGGGAGAGGGCGGGCTTCAGGATATTGCCCGCATTCATGGCACCCTCGCTCTCACCGGCAGAGGTGATGGTGTGGATCTCGTCGATGAACAGGATCACGTTGCCTGCGGCCTTCACCTCGCTCAGCAGGCCCTTGACCCGCTGCTCGAACTGGCCGCGGAACTGGGTGCCTGCCACAAGGCTGGTGAGGTCCAGCAGATAGATCTCCTTATCCTTCAGGCCGATGGGCACATCCCCCTTGGCAATGCGCTCCGCAATGCCCTCGGCAATGGCGGTCTTGCCCACACCGGCTTCGCCAATCAGGCAGGGGTTGTTCTTCTGGCGGCGGCTCAAGATCTGGATGGTGCGGTAAATTTCGCGGTCGCGGCCAATGATATCGTCCAGTTTGCCTTCCCGGGCCTTGCGGGTCAGATTCTCGCAATAGGTATCCAAAAATTTGCGCTTAGGCGGCTTTTTGCCGTTTTTGCGGTCGGCCTTTTTGTCGCCATCTTTTTTCTCGCTGCTGGTAAAGCCCAGCGGGAAGGTGGCATTGCTGCCGGGGATCAGATCTTCGTCCATGCTGTCCGGGTCAGCATCCTCGCCGCCATTCGCCATGTTCATCATCATGGAGAGCGGGTTTGCATCGCCCATCTCCTCCATCATGCTTTCCATGCGGTTCTCCATGTTATCAAGATCCTGATCCGACATGCCGAACTGCTTCATCAGATCGTCCACCGGCTTGATGTGCAGCTCACGGGCGCAGTGCAGGCAGTAGCCCTCCTGCTTCATCTGACCATTGTCCATCCGCTGGATGAAGATGATCGCCGGACGTTTCTGGCATCGAATACAGACCATAGTTCCTCCTTTATGCAAAACCCTTTACAGGAAAGGGTTGAAGAGATTAAAGATTTTGTAGTAAAGACTGCTGCTCATCACCGTATCGTTGAGCACATTCAGGTTGCCGCCTGTGATGACGATGATGCCCCACAGGATGCACAGCACCAAATAGATATCCATCAGCGCCGTGGCACCGCCCACAAGCCAGCCAAGGCCGCGGTTTACCGTGCCAATGACCGGCAGCTTGTTCACAAGGCCCAGCACCGTGACCAGCATACTGACCAGCAGGCGCAAAAGCGCGTAGAACAAGAAGAACAGCACCAGAGTGATCACCGGTGTGAGCAGCGGCTGCAGCACGTTTTCCACAATGGAATCGGCCAGCACCACCGCGTTATCGGCCAGCACAGCGCCAATGGAGCGCTCGCAGGCTGCCACGATGGAAGCGCGGAAAGAAGCAGGCAGGAAGCCCGCATACTTTTCCGCAATGCCGGAAAGGTCTACCGCACCGCCCGCAGCAATGTTTGCTGCGATCTGGGTGCGGAAGCCGCCTGCCAGCATATGCTCGAACACCCAGCCGGCGCAGGCAGTGGAAAGCTCCTTGGCCCCCAGCAGACTGAACAGGTTGCCCACCAGCTGCACAATGGACGAAAGAAAGCCCTTGCGCGCATAGCGCACCACCAGAATGATCCATGCTGCCGTGCATATGATATCAAAAAGAAATGACGGATTCTTGAACATACCTTGTTTTCCCTGTTATTTTTATCACTTTCCCCGCAAGAGTGCTATTTTCGCATGATCTTCTCACCCAAAAATCACTGTCCGCTGGAAGCTGTCTGCTCCGGCGGTGTGACCACCTGCACAGTGTTGCCGCTGAGCACCATGATCTGCTTGCCCTCGATCAGTGCCCGGGGCCGGGCCGAAAGCGACTGGCTCCACTGGAACTCGCCCACACTGTTGAAGCGCTCCACCGTGCTGTCGGTGAGCAGGTAGAAGCCGTCGTTCTTTGCCCGGATGATCTGGCTGGCCGAGAGCACGCTGCCGCTGTAACCCACGGTCAGCTCCCCGTCCAGCAGCACCGCCGTGCTGGTCTGGCCATTGCTCAACAGCAGGGCTGCACCGTTACTGGTGTTGGACACGCTGACGAGGGTGCCGCCGCCAAAATCGTAGCTGGCGCGTTCGCCTGCGCTGCCGCCGCTCGTGTTGTACAGCACGGCGCGGTTCTCATAAAGCACCAGCAAAAAGCCGTTGGACATCCAGCCCATCCACTGGGGCACACTGTTCTCGGAGCCAAGGCATACTGGGTCGCCCTGCGAGAGGGGCAGTACATAAAGGTTCGTGGTCAGCTGGCCGCCCACCGCCGATACAGCGGCCACGGCAAGGCGGCGGCTGTCCGGCGCAAAGGCCATGCGCAGCGGAGTGCCCTGCTCACTGGTCAGGTTCCACACCAGCTGCTGCTGCATACTGGAATTGTAAACGGTCAGCTTTGCCACGCTGTCGGTGCTGTCGGTCACCACAGCCACCTGTCCGGCATCTGCCACGGCGCACAGGGAGATGGTGCTGTCCATGGTTTTGGTATAAAGGTTTTGGGTGCGGCTTTCCACCCGAAGCTCATTGCCGGAGCGGTTGTACAGCACAAAGCGGGTCTTGCCTGCAGCAATGGCCGGGCGGGCATAGCCGCTTTGGATGCTGTTCAGGCGGGTGCCGCCAAGACTGTATACCACGCAGCTGTCGCCGCCCATCTCCACAAAGCTGCCGGACATCTGCGCCACCGCATCCGGGTCGGTGATGCCGGTCTGCTGCGGCCAGCCTGCGGCTGGTGCCAGCGCGATGACGGCAGTATCCACAAGGTCTTTTGCGCGCGCAATAGAAGACCCCACTGCGCCGGTGGCAAACAGGACAAGGATGGTCAGCACCGCTACGATGATGACGGTGCGGCGGATGCGCCGTGTGCGCACCCGGGCCCGGGCGGCTTCCAGATATTCGACGCGCCCGGCAGAAAGCGGCTCCCCTTCGGCGGAATGTCCGCCGCGGCGAATTTTGCTCATGAATGGTTCTCCTTACAGATCATACTCCACACACTTCAAAAACAGGCCCTTGGCGGGCAGGGTCGGCCCGGCGCGGCTGCGGTCACGGCTTTCCAGAATGGCGGGAATTTCCGCCGGGTCCAGCCGGCCTGCGCCTGCTTCGCACAAAGTGCCCGCCAGAATGCGCACCATATTGTACAGGTAGCCGTCGGCGGTCACTTCAATGTCGATCTCGTCCCCCTTGCGGGTAACATGACAGTCCGTGATGGTGCGCACGGTATCGCCATGGGCTGCAGCGGAAGAGCCCGCCGCGCACAGGGCCAGAAAATCGTGCCTGCCCACGAACTGCTGCGCCGCCGCCTGCATTCTGGCTTCGTCCAGATGCCGGGGCACCCGGGTGTAATAAGCCGCGTCAAAAGGCGAGTCGATGGGGTGGTTGTGGATGCGGTAGAGATAGGTTTTGGTATGGGCCGCGTACCGGGCATGGAAATCCTCCGGCACCACCTGCGCGTCCAGCACCCGGATGTCCGGCGGCAGATGTTGGTTCAGCGCCAGCGGGAGCTTTGCCGCCGGGATGCGGGTATCGGCGTGGAAGTTGAGCTTGAAGCCCAGCGCGTGCACCCCCGCATCGGTGCGGCTGCAGCCCTTGATATCGGGGCGGCTGCCCAGCACGGCCTGCAGCGCGTCCTGAAAGGTTTTGGCCACGCTGCGGCCATTGGGCTGCACCTGAAAGCCGCAGTAGTTCGTGCCGTCGTAGGCAAGGGTAAGTAAAAAGTTCATAAGTGTTTTCTTTCATGATCGGCATGCTCGCCCTCTCCGTCACCTTCGGTGCCACCTCTCCCAAAGGGAGAGGCCTTGGCAGTACGGTAAAGTTCGCGGTTCTGCCAAAGGCTCCCCCTTTGGGGGAGCTGTCATGAGCAAAGCGAATGACTGAGAGGGCGAGGTTGCTTCCCTTAAAAATTCGGGAACATCAGCCGGGAGGCAAGGATCACCGCAAAGCAGGCGATGCACACGGCAAGGTCGATATAATCCTGCTTTTCGCAGCGCAGCACCTTCAGGCGGGTGCGGCCGTCACCGCCCCGGTAGCAGCGGCATTCCATGGCCATGGCCAGCTCGTCCGCGCGGCGGAAGGCCGAAATGAACAGCGGGATGAGCACCGGCACCAGTGCCTTGACCCGGTCGGTCATTTTTCCGGTGTCCAGTTGGGCACCGCGGGCCTTCTGGGCGTTCATAATTTTGTCCGTCTCCTCAATGAGGGTGGGGATGAACCGCAGGGCAATGCTCATCATCATCGCCAGCTCGTGCACCGGGAAGTGCAGTTTGCCCAAGGGCTTGAGCAGCTGCTCGATGGCATCCGTGAGCACGATGGGGCTGGTGGTGTAGGTGAGCAGGCTGGTGCCCGCGATGAGCGCCATGACACGCACCGCCATCAGCACAGCATAGCGCACGCCCTCGGCATAAATGGTCAAAAACCAGATATGCACCAGCGGTTCGCCCTCGCCTGACACAAAGAACAGGTTCAGCACCGCTGTGAATATCACGATGGGCAGGATGGGCTTCAGGCTCTTCAGAATCATTTTGCCGGGAATTTTTGCCACCTTGTACATCACTGCCAAAAACAGGATGGAAAGGGTAAGGCCCAGCGGATTGGAAGCTGCAAACAGCAGCACGATATAGGCGATGGTCAGCACCAGCTTCAGGCGCGGGTCGAACCGGTGCACCAGACTGTCGCCCGGGAAGTGCTGGCCAATGGTGATATCTCTCAGCATCCGGCAGCGCCTCCTTCCTTCTTTGCTTCCCGCGGGAGCACAAGGCTCTCGCCTGCCTCCCGGCGGCGCTTGGCCTCCAGGATCATCTTGACCGCATAGGGGATGGTGTACACATCAGCGGGCACATCCACGCCCATCTCCCGCAGCTTGAGGAAGATCTTCGTCACCTGCGGCACGGAAAGCCCCAGCTCCAGCAGCTCCGGAGCGCGGGCAAAGACTTTTTCCACGGTGTCGTACATGGCAATTTTCTTATTGCTCATCACCAGAACACGGTTGGCGTACTTGGCAATGTCCTCCATGCTGTGGGACACCAGCAGCACGGTGGTTCCGGTCTTTTTGTGGTATTCCTTTACTTCGCTGAGGATGTCGTCCCGTCCCTCCGGGTCAAGGCCCGCAGCAGGCTCGTCCAGCACCAGAATGCGGGGCTTCATGGCCATGACGCCCGCCACGGCCACCCGGCGCTTCTGGCCGCCGGAAAGCTCAAAGGGACTGCGCTCCAGCAGGGCCGGGTCAAGGCCCACGAAATCGGCGGCTTCATGCACGCGGCGGTCGATCTCGGCTTCGTCCAGACCCATGTTCTTGGGGCCGAATGCGATATCTTTATAACAGGTCTCCTCGAACAGCTGGTACTCCGGGTACTGGAACACCAGACCGGTGAGGAAGCGGAAGTCCCGGATCTTCTCCGGGTCTTCCCACAGGTCGCGGCCATCGATATAAATTTTGCCGCTGGTAGGCTTGTTCAGGCCGTTCATGTGGGTGATGAGGGTGCTCTTGCCGGAACCGGTGGCCCCGATGATGCCCACAAAGTCGCCCTCTTCCACCGTAAAGCTCACATCGTCCAGCGCAGTGACCGCGTTGGGCATGCCGGGGTTGTAGACGTAGCTCAGATGTTCTACTTTGATGATATCTGCCATTTGCGTCTGCCCCCCTTACTGCAAAAGCTCGTACAGAGCCTGTGCGCATTCGCCGGTGTCGATGATGCCCTCCGGCATCGGGATGCCGGCCTTTACCAGCTCGTCCCGCAGCTCTGCAGCCTGCGGCACATCCAGATGCAGGGAGCGCACCTTCTCGGTCTGGCTGAACACCTCTTTGGGGGTGCCCTCCATCACCACATGGCCCTTGCTCATCACCAGCACACGGTCTGCCTGCGCAGCTTCCTCCATATAGTGGGTGATGGACACCACGGTGATGCCCATGTTCCTGTTCAGGTAGTGGATGGTCTGCATCACCTGCTCACGGCCCCGGGGGTCCAGCATGGCGGTGGCTTCGTCTAAAATCAGGCAGTCCGGCCGCATGGCAACAACGCCTGCAATGGCAACGCGCTGCTTCTGGCCGCCGGAAAGGTTGTGGGGTGCGCGCTCGCGGTACTCATAGATGCCGGCCATCTTCATGGAGTCGTCCACGCGGCGGCGCATCTCTTCGGGCGGCACACCGAGGTTTTCCAGTGCAAAGGCAACGTCTTCCTCCACCACGGTGGCAACGATCTGGTTGTCCGGGTTCTGGAACACCATGCCCACGGTCTGGCGGATATCATAGAGCTTGTCGTCGTCTGCGGTGTCCATGCCCTCCACGTAGACCTTGCCGCTCTCCGGCAGCAGGATCGCGTTGAAGTGCTTTGCCAGCGTGGACTTGCCGCAGCCGTTGGCACCCAGCACGGCCACAAATTCGCCGCGCTTTACTTCCGTTGAGACACCGTCCAGTGCGTAAACCGGCTGGTCGCTGTCGTAGCGGAATTTCAGATTTTGTGCTGTTAAAATCGTCTCTTCCATTTGTGTTTCTCTTTCTGGTGGTGCGCCCCTCTGAAAGGGGCTGTACCCCATTCTATTGAAATTGATTGCTTGTTTATTTTTAGCGGCCTCGCCCTCTCCGTCATCGCTGCGCGATGCCACACTCCCCCTTTTGTCACCTGCGGTGACATCTTCCCCCGGCGCGGGGGAAGTCTTTCCTCAAAGGGAGAGGCCTTGGCAGTACGGCAAAGTTTCCGGTTTTGCCAAGGGCTCCCCCTTTGGGGGAGCTGCTGAGCAACGCGAAGCTGAGAGGGCGAGCCCGTTTACCTCTTTTATTCTTCCCAGATGGCAGTTGCGCCACAGGGCACTACGCCGCCGGTGGCGGACACCGGCAGGCCGATCTCGTCGCAGGAGGTCTGCCCGCCAAAGCGGGGCACCAGCGTTGTTTTGAGCATATACTCCATGACCGCCGGGGACAGGCCGGTGGTGTAGCTGTTCACTGCAAAAAACAGCGGCGTATCGCTCAGCACCTCTTCGCACTGGCTGATGAGATCGTAGATGCAGTCCTCCAGCTTCCAGATCTCACCGCCGGGGCCGCGCCCGTAGCTGGGCGGGTCCATGATGATGCCGTCGTAGGTGTTGCCGCGGCGTTTTTCCCGCGCAACGAACTTGGCACAGTCGTCCACCAGCCAGCGGATGGGCCGGTCGGCAAGGCCGCTTGCCGCAGCATTGTCCTTACCCCACGCCACGATGCCCTTGGAGGCATCCACATGGCAGACGGTGGCACCTGCCGCCGCACAGGCCAGCGTGGCACCGCCGGTGTAGCCGAACAGGTTCAGCACCTTTACCGGGCGGCCTGCGGCACGGATCTTTTTGGCGTACCATGCCCAGTTGACAGCCTGCTCCGGGAACACGCCGGTGTGCTTGAAGCCGGTGGGGCTGACGATGAGGGTGAGCTTATCCTCGCCCTCGCCGCAGCTGATCTTCCACTTCTCGGGCAGACGGCGCTTGTACTCCCACTCGCCGCCGCCCTGATTGGAGCGGTGATAAACAGCATCTGCCTTTGCCCACAGCGGGCTTTGCTTGGGCGTTTTCCACACCACCTGCGGGTCCGGGCGGATGAGGATGGTCTCACCCCAGCGCTCCAGACGGTTGCCGTCGGTGGCATCCAGCAGTTCATAGTCTTTCCAGGTATCTGCAGGGCGCATAGCGTCCTCCCTTCTCTTTTATCCGTTTCTTACTGGCCTAGAATGCGCTTGTTGATCTTATCCACGATGCGGTCGGCGCAGCGGTGGATGGCATCCAGATCCTGGCCCTCCACCATCACGCGGATCTTCGGCTCGGTGCCGGACACCCGCACCAGCACGCGGCCCATGCCCATAAGCTTCTGCTGCTCGTTCTCAATGAAACCGGCCAGAACTTCGTCCTCTTTGTAGGCTTTTTTCTGGGCGGCGTTGGCGGTCACATTCACCAGCACCTGCGGATACTGGGCGTAGATGCCGTTCAGTTCGCTCATCTTCTTGCCGCTTTCAGCCAGCAGCTTGAGCAGCTTGCCGGCGGTCAGCTCACCGTCGCCGGTGGTGGCATGGTGCAGCAGGATGACATGGCCGCTCTGCTCGCCGCCGATGGCAAATCCGTTCTCGCGCATGTTTTCCAGCACGTAGCGGTCGCCCACGGCGGTCTTTTCGGTGTTGATGCCCTGACTCTCCATATATTTGATGAAGCCCAGATTGGACATGACCGTAACCACGGCGGTGTCGCCGTCCAGACGGCCTTTTTCCTTCATGGTCATGGCCAGCAGGGCAATGATCTTGTCGCCGTCCATCTCCTGACCCTTTTCGTCGCAGCCAAGGCAGCGGTCGGCATCGCCATCAAAGGCAATGCCGCAGTCAAAGCCGCCCTCTACAACAGCCTTTTCCAGATTTTCCAGATGGGTGCTGCCCACGCCCTTGTTGATGTTCTGGCCGTCAGGCTCAATGCCGATGAAGGTGCAGTCTGCGCCCAGCCGGGGGAACAGCTTCTGCGCCACAGCGGCAGAAGCACCGTTTGCACAGTCGATGCAGACCCTCAGGCCGGTCAGGTCGCCGTGGATGGACTCATACAGGTGATCCACATAGTCCTGCAGGCCGTCGTCGCGGCGGTAAACACGGCCCACCTCGGCACCGGTCTTCAGCTCAATGCCCGCGCAATCGTTGTCGATGTAGGCTTCGATCTGGTTCTCCACCTCGTCCGGCAGCTTATAGCCGGTACCGGCAAAGATCTTGATGCCGTTGAACTCCATCGGATTGTGGGAGGCAGAGATCACGATGCCGGCATCGGCATTGTACTTACCCACCAGATAGGCCACAGCGGGCGTGGGCAGAACACCCAGACTTTCCACATCCGCACCCACGCTGCACAGACCGGCGGTCAGGGCTGCTTCCAGCATATCACCGGACTGGCGGGTGTCCTTGCCGATCAGGATGCGCGGACGGTGGCCGGTGCTGCCGGTCAGCACCGCAGCAGCGCCGCGGCCGATCTTCATTGCCAGCTCACAGGTCAGGTCTGCGCCTGCAACACCGCGCACACCATCGGTTCCAAAATATTTTCCCATAATAATACCCCACTTTCTATAGAAAGAAGCAAGTTTTAATATTGTAAGCATCCTCGCCCTCTCCGTCATCGCTGCGCGATGCCACCTTGTTCCCCTTCTGGCACTTCGTGCCACCTCCCCCGGCCGGGGGAAAATGGCGAAGCCAAAAGGGGGAATAAGCTGTCGAACGAAGTGAGACTGAGAGGGCAAGCCCGTTTCTCTCAGAACAAACTCTGCTGCCCGTTGTCCTCGGGCGCAGCGGCCTCCGGCGCTTTCAGGCCCAGATGTTCATAGGCTAGCCGCGTTGCGCAGCGGCCCCGGGGCGTCCGGGTCAGAAAGCCCATCTGCATCAGATACGGCTCACACAGGTCTTCCAGCGTGACGGATTCCTCGCCGAGGGCCGCCGCCAGCGTTTCCAGACCCACCGGGCCGCCGTTGTACATTTCAATGATCGCACGCAGCATACTGCGGTCCAGTTCGTCCAGACCCAGTGCGTCCACGTCCATCCGCTTGAGGCCCATCAGGGCCACATCCCGGTCGATGATGCCGTCGCCCAGCACGGTGGCAAAGTCGCGGATGCGCTTCAAAAAGCGGTTTGCCACGCGGGGCGTGCCGCGGCTGCGCTTGGCCAGCTCGTAAGCGCCTTCCGGCGTGATGGGCTGGTCGAGGATGCCTGCCGAGCGCTGGATGATCTTGCTCAGTTCATCCGGGCTGTACAGCTCCAGCTTGAGCAGCACGCCAAAGCGGTCGCGCAGGGGGCCGGTGATCTGGCCTGCACGGGTGGTGGCACCCACCAGCGTGAACCGCGGCAGGTTGATGCGGATGCTCTGGGCGCTGGGGCCTTTGCCGATCATGATATCCAGCGCATAGTCTTCCAGTGCCGGATACAGCACCTCTTCCACCTGACGGGACAGGCGGTGGATCTCGTCGATGAACAGTACATCGCCCTCCTGCAGATTGGTGAGCAGGGCGGCAAGGTCGCCGGGCTTTTCAATGGCCGGGCCGCTGGTGATGCGGATCTGTACGCCCATTTCGTTGGCAATGATGCCTGCCAGTGTGGTCTTGCCCAGACCCGGCGGGCCGTAGAGCAGGATGTGGTCCATGGGCTCCCCGCGCCGCTTGGCGGCTTCCAGATAGATCTTCAGGTTCTGCTTGACCTTTTCCTGCCCGATGTAGTCTTCCAGATGCTGCGGGCGGAGGTTGTTTTCCTCGCTGTCCGCCGCCGTCATGCCGGGCTGCATCATTTTTGCGCCGTACAGCGCAGTTTCGTCCTGCATTCTTTACCTCCTGCCTGCCATGCTGCGCAAGGCCAGTTTGATGATCTCTTCCACGGGCAATGCCGCGTCGATCTTGGAAACGGCAAGCGCTGCTTCGCTCTGGCTGTACCCCAGCGACACCAGCGCCGCAATGGCCTGACTGCTGCCCTGAGAAGCCTGTGTGTCGGCAAAAGCACCTGCCACATCCTCCAGCGAGATGCCGTCCACAAAGCCCTTGGCGACCTTATCCTTCAGCTCCAGCACGATGCGCTGTGCAAGCTTGGGGCCCACACCGGAAGCCGCCTTGAACGCCTTGTGGTCCCCCGCCGAGATCGCCAGTGCCACGCGGTCCGGCTCCATCACGCTCAGGATGGCAAGACCCACCTTAGGCCCCACGCCGGACACGGCGGTCAGCATCTCAAAGCAGGCCTGCTGCTCCTCGGTGGCAAAGCCGTAAAGGCTCACGTCGTTCTCGGTGACGCTCATCACGGTGTAGATGGTGGCTTCCTTGCCCACGCCGGGCAAGGCCCCGGCCACGCTGGCCGGGCACTGGGCATAGTAGCCTACACCGCCGCAGCTGAGCACCACTGCGTTCATGTTTTTTTTGACGATTTTTCCTGTCAGACAGTAGATCATTTAAAACCCTCTCCGTTTCTGTGTCGGCCAATTTTCCTCTGTTCAGCTCGCCCTTCGGGAGAACTCCGGTGCCGTGCCGCTGCAGGCAGACGGAACCGGTGAGAGGGTCAGATCGGCCCGGCCACACGGCGGACAAAGCGGTTGAGCTGGTTGCCGTTGGTGTGGCAGAAGGTGATGGCCATTGCCAGCGCATCGGCGGTATCGTCCGGCTTTGGCACGGCGGGCAGATGCAGCAGCACGCGGGTCATCTCCTGCACCTGCTTTTTCACGGCCTTGCCGTAACCGGTAACAGCCTGCTTTACCTGCATGGGGGTGTACTCGTAGATGGGCAGGCCTGCCTGCGCTGCCGCCAGCAGGATCACGCCGCGGGCTTCTGCCACGCCGATGACCGTGGTCTGATTGTGCTGGTAGAACAGCTTTTCGATGGCAAGCACCTCGGGCCGGGTGCGCTCGATCACCTCTTTGATGCCTGCATACACCTCGTCCAGACGGCGCTCGAACGGCACGCCCGCGTCGGTGCACACCGCACCGAAATCCACCGGCGCAAACCGGTTGCCTGCGTAATCCACCACGCCCCAGCCCACGATGGCGTAGCCGGGGTCGATGCCCAAAACTCTCATGCTGCAAATACCTTCCGATACTATTCCTATTATAACTTTATTATTATATCACAACAAAACAGTGTGAGCAACAGAAAACCTTTCGCATGCCGCCGCCAAATGTGCGCTGGCGCGTAAAAAGGGCAGTCAGCGCCCCTGCCTTTAAAAAAGTTTTACAATTTTTGAAAAAGCACTTGCTTTTTGGCAGAAGGTATGGTAATATAATCAAGCTGATTTCGGCAAAACAGAATATGGACGGTTAGCTCAGCTGGTAGAGCATCTGCTTGACGTGCAGGAGGTCACAGGTTCGAGTCCTGTACCGTCCACCATACAGTTCGTACTCGAACCCGATTCTTTACGAAAAAGGGTTCGGGTACGTTTTTTGTTTACAGAAGGTTCTGCGAAAGGACTACTCGGAACAGTAAACGAGCAAAGGCAGGGTATCACCATGACGGTGGTATCCTGCCTTTTGCTTTGCGGAATCAAGTTCGCTTTGTGCGAACTTGATCGTCCCCCTATATGGCGCGTTTGGGGGTAATCGCTGCGTACGTCCGTACATGGCCGGTACGCACGTACGCAGAAAAAAGGGAAAGTTCTGACATATAGGGGTGTTCTTTCAGCTGGTAGTATGGTATACTCGGCTCAACAAATCGGAAGTTAACGGTATGTAAAAGACCTTTGACACACGGAAAACACAGATGTCAATGTCCTTTGATTGCGAAAATACAATCTTTTGATTAGTATGAGTATGCAAGGAGGTGAAGAGATGGAACTCGGAAAGCAAATAAAAAAATATCGCCAAGAGTTACAACTGTCTCAAGAGGAGTTAGCCGATCATGTTTATGTTTCAAGGCAAACAATCTCAAATTGGGAAAATGACAAAAGCTATCCAGATGTAACCAGCTTGGTATTACTGAGTGAAATCTTTCAAATCTCACTTGATAAACTAATCAAAGGAGATATTGATACTATGAAAGAAGTAATCAAACAAGAGGAAATCAAAAAACTCAATCACTATGGCGCAATCTATACGGTTTTTCTCGTTATTGCTGTTATTTCGGCAGCTCCGTTATTTTACATTGGTAATAAATGGGCATTGATCCTTTGGTGTGTCATTGCTTTAGCTGCCATGTATTTTGCAGCAAAGGTTGAACGAATAAAAAAGGACAATGATGTTCAAACATATAAAGAAATCGTAGCATTTTGTGAAGGTAAAAGGCTGGATGAAATCCAGAGCGCCAGAGAATACGGCAAACGTCCTTATCAAAAGGTTTTATGGTTTATCGGAAGTGCTGCAGTAGGAGCAATCGTTAGTTATGTATTGAGTCTTTTGCTGCAATCATTTTGATAACGACACTCAATAAATCTTATAATTTGGAAAGGAATGTATAGCTATATGAAAAATAAAAAAGATGATAAGCCTCACTATTTACCGACTTTTATGAGCATAGGAATTTCTATCGGTGCGGCTATTGGTGTAGTAACCAACAATATTCCACTCTATATGCTTGTCGGTTTAGCGCTTGGTGTAGGCATAGGGTCTGCTCTCGATGGTCAAAATCGAAATAGGGAAAGTGATGAATCTCAAAAGGATAACGAAGAATAATCAACCAACTAAATTCCCGTTTGTCGTAACCTCAGAAGCAGGGTTTGGGGCAGGTACGCCCCAACAAGAACACTTCAAAAACGCGGGAGCGTCGCAGAAGTGCAGTCCCGGAAGGGCACAACATTTTCAAGAATTGAAAATTTGTGGCCACGGGACGATTCTTGCTCTCCCCTTTTTCGCTGCGTTTCGTAATTTTCACATTTCAATCTGCTCGCAGATTGTTGACAAGCTGCGCTTGACCCGATACTATAAAGGCAAGTCGAATACACGCCAAGGAGGTGCAACCATGACCGCCGTGATCTACGCCCGCTATTCATCTGACAGCCAGCGAGAAGCGTCCATTGAAGGACAACTGCGCGACTGCAAGGACTACGCCGAGAAGAACGGTATTACAGTGGTCGGCACCTACATCGACCGTGCCTACTCTGCCAAGACGGATGACCGTCCAGACTTCCAGAGGATGATCAAGGACAGCGCGAAGAAAATCTTCGATGTGGTTCTGGTCTGGAAGCTCGACCGCTTTGCCCGGAATCGGTTCGATGCCGTGAACTACAAGTACCAGCTGGAAAAGAACGGTGTCCATCTGGTGTCTGCCATGGAACCCATCTCGCAGGGGCCTGAAGGCATTATGGTGGAGAGTATGCTGATTGGCATGGCGGAATACTATTCCGCCGAACTCGCCCTGAAAGTGGCGCGCGGTGAGCGCGAAAACGCCCTCCAGTGCAAGTACAACGGCGGTGTGGTGCCGCTGGGCTTCACCATTGGCAAGGAGGACAGGCTGTACCATATCGACCCGGAGACGGCTCCCATCGTGCAAGAAATCTTCACCCGGTATGCCGACGGCGAACCGGCTGAGAAGATTGCGGCATCCCTGAACGAGCGCGGCCTGCGTACCCGCACCGGAAAGCCGTTCGTGAAGAACAGCTTCTTCCAGATCTTCCGCAACCGCCGCTACATCGGCGAATACCGCTACAAGGACATCGTGACGCCAGGCGGCATTCCGGCCATCGTGGACGAGGACTTGTTCAACCGGGTGCAGCAACGTTTCGAGCAGAACAAGATTGCCCACGGTCGCCCCGCAAAAGAGGATGTGAGCTATCTGCTGACCACCAAGCTGTTCTGCGGCAAGTGCGGCACCCTGATGGGCGGCGAAAGCGGCACAAGCCACATGGGAAACACCTACTATTACTACAAGTGCGGCAAAGCCAAACGCCACGGCAAGGCGCACTGCGATCTGAAAGCCATCCGCAAAGAGCCGCTGGAACGGTTCGTGGTGGACACTGCCATTAAGGTGATCTTCAGCGATGAAATTACCGAACGGCTGATAGATTTGGTCATGGAAGCCCAGCAGCAGGAGAACACCCGGCTGCCTGTTCTGAAAGAGCAGCTCCGGGATACGGAGAAACGGCTCGCAAACCTTCTGGAAGCCATTGAACAGGGCATCCTGACCTCGACCACCAAGCAGCGGTTGGACGAGCTGGAAGCCCGGAAAGAAGCCCTGAACACCAGCATTCTGGAAGAAGAGCTGAAAAAGCCCGTCCTGACCCGTGAGTGGATTCGGTTCTGGCTTGAAAAATTCCGCAAGGGTGACGTGGGCAGCACGGAACACCAGCGGCAGATCATTGATACCTTTGTCAACTCGGTCTACGTCTTTGATGACCGGGTCGTACTCAATTTCAACTTCACGGATGATGCCAAAACGGTCACCCGTGAGGAAGTGTTGGGTTCGAGTGCTGTGGACAATGCTCCACCACGAGTCCCCAGACCAAAAGGTCTGGGGACTTTTTTCGTGGTGGACGGTACAGAACTCGAACAGCACGGCACCGCCGCAGGCGGGACAGCAAACACCCCAGTGGGGTGTTTGTTAGTGCGCGGTTCCCAACGGCTAGGAATGTCTACCAAGAAAGGTGTCGCCCGACCATTCGGTCTGGGAATGTGGTGGGCGGTACAGAACTCGAACAGCAATAAACAAAGGCAGGGTATCACCATAGCGGTGTTGCCCTGCCTTTTGTTTTGCATCCCCCTATATTGTGCGTTTCGGGTCAATCGCTGCGTACGTCCGTACATGGTCGGTACGCACGTACGCAGGAAAAAGGGCAAGTTCTGATATATAACAGTAGTCTTTTATTGTGTAATATGATATACTCACGTCAACATAACAATTGTGAATGAGCGCAATTTCAAATGGACATCAATCGTATTTTAAGTGAACGAGCTATCTAAAAAAGGAGGCATTTGCTATGAAAAAAGCATCGAACATTTGGGTTCGCAGAGGTCTTTTGCTTCACCGTTTGCATGGACAGGAATTAGCATTAGCTCTCCTATTAAAGCAAAAACCGATGTCTGCTCCACAAATTTGCTCGTCCCTTTTGGAAAAAGAAATACGCTTTGACCGCAAGAAGATTGGAAAACTTTTGGCAGACCTTGAATGGTGGGGAGTTGTCTCTAACGATAGTGGTGTATATAGCTGCCAATGCGCTGTGCTGGATAACTGTCAAGAGCGCTATAACGAGAGCCAGTTGATCGATTTGATTGGGTTGACTCAAAACACTGTGAACGGCCAATCTTTTTATAGTTCTATGCCTCCGATGAGCGTCAGTTCTCGTGGACCCAGTGGTGCATAATCATGTAATTTCCAAATAGTAAGAAGCAGGGTTTGTGGCTCCGCACGCCCCAACAAGACCGCGTTTGCGAAGCAACGAACGCCCCAGCGGGGCGTTTGAGTGGCAGCCCGGTCTTGCGCCGGAAAATTATAAAAACCCGGAACCTTCTCAGGGCCAAAATGGCTCAAAAAGGGTTCCGGGTTTCTGATTTTGCGCTATTCCTTTGTGCAAGCTGCTATCGCATTTTTATTTTGCAACAGCCCCTCTTTTTTATTTCCGGAGGTTTTATTTTCGGGTATAGGCTTCCATGCCGTGCTCGGCGGGGTCGTAATATTCCATCAGGGTGATGTAGTTTTCCGGGTAGTGGCAAAATGCCGCACGCAGAACGCTGTCTGCCGGGCTGTTCACGCTCATCAGGCTGAGGATGTAGTACACCAGCAGCTTCAGCACATCGCTCTCCACCTCGTAGCACAGACCCACCGCCAGCACCGGCACCACCACCTGCTGCGCCCGCAGCGGCACGATGGCCCCCACCTGCTCCAGAATGGGTCGACTCATGGCCGAAGCCGTCATCACGCAGCGCAGCACCTTCGTCCACGACATTTTGCGGATGTTCTCCATGCTGCGCAGCCGTTCCGTCACAGCTTCATCGTCCAGGATCACGCCCTCGGCTACCTCTTTCTCCGAGAGGGTAAAGGCACACTGCAGCATATCCATAAAGGCAGCTTCATATTTTTCGTGGTAATTTGCAGCGCTTTTGCAGAACGCCAGAGCCGCCGCGACCACCGAATCCACATCTTCCTTTGTCGCCAGCTGGTCGAACCGCAGCGGCACGCCGCCCATCCGGCTCTCGATGATGCTCAGATCATCCAGCTCGTTCTGGTACGCCGTGGAGGGCAGAAAGCGGTCGTTTCCGTTGCGGTGGTAGCCCCACTCTTCCGGCATCACGCGGGCCACGATGTCGCCGCTGGAAATGATGTTGAAGATATTGCTTACATCCCAATCCGTTTTCAGTCCGCCGTCTGCAGTGTGGTCGTTGTCGTAGTCCGCCTGCAGATCCGGGCGATCCGCTGCCGTCAGTGCCGCCGGTGCGGCAAAGGTGTAAACAAAGGTATTTTCCTGCGCGATCTGCGGCAGCTGCTGCCGGATGCGCGCCGCCGTCAGGTTTGCCACAGCCGCGCCGCGGCTGTAGCCGCCCAGCCAGAGCTTGATGGTGCCCAGCGTTCCCGCTGCAGCCTCGGCTTTTTTCAGGTAGTCCTGCAGATCCTCAAAAAAATGCTCTGCTGCTGTCACAAAGCCATAGTGCCCGCCGCCTTCGCCCACATGCAGGTTGCTGGCCCACTCGGCACCATAGCCGACACCGCGCAGCATGGCAGCAATAATGGTGGTGCGCTGGCCATCCTGTACCAGTGTTTTCTGCGCAAAAGCACAGCCCGCAGTATCCACCGGGGTGTTCAGACTGCACTGGTAGCCCACATAGACCGCATTGGCAAAGCCAAGCTTCTGGTAGGCATCCGCAATGCTGTCCTCACGGCCCGCTTCACCCTCCACCCAGTAAAGCGCATCGCTCTTGTAGGTGCTGCCGCTTGCCGCCACAAGGCCCAGCGTTGCCAGTGCCAGCTTGTGGCTGTACTGCAGCGCCGTGTTCTCAAAAAAGGCATCTGTATAATAAAAATCGTGGGAGAGATCTGTTTCGCTGTGGTCGCTGCGGAAGGCAAAGGAGTAGTAATCCTCCGGCACCGCGCTGCCCACCACAGCCTGCGGCAGCAAAGCCTCTGCCGCCGCGTGCGGGGCCAGCACGCCTGCCACGGCAGCTGCTGCCGCCTTGCAAAAGGCACGTCGTTTTATGGTCTTCATCTTTCTGCTCCAATCAAGGCTTCTGCATAAAACCAGTCTGTTTTTCTAAGTATAGCGGATTTTGCACGCTGATACAATCGCTCTTTTTTAATAAAAAACAGCCCATGCTCCACACACAGACTGTTTTATGGTATAGTATAAGGGTGTCCGGCTCACCTCAGCTCGATCTGTCTGCAGTAGTCCACGATGTGGTGGAACATCTGTTCCACTGCTGGGGCCATTGCGGCGGGGCGCTGCACAGCCAGGCCCACCACACGGTCTTCCTCTGGCTCGATGGGATAGATCTTGATCGCAGCCTTGCAGTCGCGCAGCAGCATCTGCGGCATGATGGAAATGCCCAGACCTGCTTCCACCATGGCGATGTTGGACTGGTCGTCGATGACATGGCAGCGGCGCTCGGTGCCGATCTTATATTTTTTCAGGAACTGGCGCATCTCAGCATCGGTGGCATCGCACTGCACAACGAAGCTTTGGCCGTTCATCAGGGCGGGAGTCATCACGCCGTTTTCCGGTTCGGGCCAGTCCTGCGGCACGATGCACAGCAGCGGCTCGCGGAACAGCTCGGTGAGGTTGAACTCTTCACGGCAGGTGGAGGAAAGGAACGCGATATCCACCTGACCGGTTCGCAGCCATTCCTTTACATCATCGTAGGTGCCCTGATACACCTCGATCTCGATCTGCGGGTAGTGGGTCATAAAGCTTTTGAGCAGGCCCGGCAGCAGCGAAGCACACACCGAGTTGAATACGCCCAGCTTCACCTTGCCCTTTTCCAGGCCGTTCAGGCGGGCGATGCTCTGCTTGAGGGCCTCGTCGCTGTTGAGCACATCGCGAATAGAGGGGTACAGGGATGCGCCGTAGCTGGTCATGGATACGCCGTTCTTGCCGCGGTTGAACAGAGCAAAGCCCAGCTCCTCCTCCATTACGGCAATGGCGTGACTGATGGCCGATGGGGTCAGGTGCAGCTGCTGTGCCGCCTTGTTGAAGCTGCCCTGCCGGGCCACGGCATCAAAGATCTCGTAGGAAAAAAGCGTCATGCCCAAAGCCTCCTTCCGTCTTTACTGGTTCGGAGACGCCCGATTCTCTGTGAATCTTTTTCATCTTTCATTTGAGATAGTTCAATTATATTCTTGATTGTACTATCCCGCGCCTTTTCTGTCAAGCATTTTGCCCGATTTATGCGCTTTTCCGGCGTATTTTGTCAAAGATGACGCAGGAGCCTGCCAGCCTGCGCCGTATCATTAAAAAGCACAAAAAGTAGATTTTTTATCAAGTGAGGGATTCCTTATGACCAAGACTGCCAAAGCCCCTGTCCGCTGTGGACTCAGCGGCACAGCGCTCAAATACATCGCCTGCATCACCATGCTCATTGATCACATCGGCGCTTCCTGCATCGAAACCGGCATCCTGCTGCCGGCCCTCGCCGCCGGTGCTGCCAGCTGCGGCGGCATCCCGGTCAGCACCCTGCTGGCTGCAGACCGTGTGCTGCGGTATATCGGGCGGCTGGCCTTTCCCATCTTCTGCTTTCTGGCCGTGGAGGGCTTTCTGCACACCCACGATGTAAAAAAATACGTCCGGCGGCTTCTGCTGTTCGGGCTTGTCAGCGAGGTGCCTTTTGACCTTGCCTTTTTCCGCACACCGTTCGCCCCGCAGCACCAGAATGTTTACTGGACGCTGGCGCTGGGCGTGCTGGCTATGGCAGGGCTCAAGCGCTTTGAAAAGGAAAACGGCCTGCCCGGCTGGCAGGGGCTTGTGTGGGCGGGCGGCTGCGCCGCGCTGGCGCTGGCTGCCAACACCGACTACCACGCCATCGGCGTGCTCATCATCTGCACCCTGTACCTGACCCGCGCAGACCGCAAGCGGCAGTGCCTTGCAGGTGCGCTGCTATTTTTGTTCGAGCTGACCGCGCCGCTGGCCTTTGTGCTGGTCTGGTTCTACAACGGGCAGCGCGGCGCGTGCAGTCCGCTGCAGAAAAAAGCCTTTTACTGGTTCTACCCGGTGCACCTGCTGGTGCTAGCAGGTATCACGAACCTTATGCTATAACAGCAGAAAGCCCGCCGTCCAAAGACAGCGGGCTTTTTTACAGCTTCTCACATCGGGAACATAACGCCCGTCAGCAGCAGTATGGCAGGCACTGTGACCAGCATACACACGGTGGAGTGGGCCACCGCCTGACTGGCAAGGGTCGCTTCGGTGCCGGTCTGCTTGGCCAGCACAGCGGCAAGGCTGCCGGCCGGGCAGCAGGCGATGATGGACAGGCCGGTGCGCAGCACATTGTCCAGCGGCAGCAGCCACAGCAGCAGCATGAACAGCAGCGGGAACAGGATGCCGCGCAGCAGGGTGACCCGGTACAGGAAACCGGTGTGCAGCAGCGCACGGATGTCGCTGTCTGCCAGCAGCACACCTACGATCATAAGGGCCAGCGGGGTGGTGCAGCCGCCCACCGCACTGCAGAACTGCTGCACCGGTGCGGGCAGCCGCCAGCCGGTGGCCAGCAGCACCAGCATAGCCACTGTGGCAATGTTGGTGGGGGTGATGAAGGTCTTGAGCCGGATCTTCTCGCCGGGGCGGAACAGGCACACCACATAGGTAAAGAACCATACATTATAAGAGGCCATGGCCATGCCTGCAAACACAGTGCCGCGCGCGGTGCCCAGCAGGGCGCTGCACAGCGGCAGGCCGATGAAGCCGCAGTTGGGCATAGCCGCCGTGCCCACCAGCACCGCATACTTGCCCGGCGTGTCGTGGTGCAGCCAACTGCTCAACCGGCACAGGCCGGTGGTCACCACAAACAGTGCCAGCAGCAGCACGAACAGCACCCCTGCCTGAGTGAGCAGCTCCGGCTCACCGTCCACGGCTGCACCAGCCAGCATGGTACAGGGCAGCAGAAGCTTCATGATAAAATCCGACAAAAACTTGCTGTCACGATCCTTGATAATGCCGCTGCGTGCACCTACATAGCCCAGCAGCACTTCCAGAAAGATCACCGTAATCTGACCCGCCAAAACGCCAAACGCCATTGGTTCCTCCTTTTTGTTCCGCAAGCCGCATTTTTCCTTTACAAAGGAAAAAGCCCATTGATTTCAACGAATCAACGAGCTTTTTCTTGGCGGAGTAGGAGGGATTTGAACCCTCGCGCCGTTGTTTAGACGACCTACGCCCTTAGCAGGGGCGCCTCTTCGACCTCTTGAGTACTACTCCAGAGCAAAGTGTGTTACACTTATTCAATAAAAAATGGCGGAGAGAGTGGGATTCGAACCCACGGTACGTTGCCGTACGGCAGTTTTCAAGACTGCTTCCTTAAACCACTCGGACATCTCTCCTTGTGGACATCCGCCTTACGCCGTGTCGAATGCCTATTTAATTTACCAGATTTGCACGCCGGTGTCAAGCCTTTGGCGCAATTTTTTTCTTTCAGCCCTTAAAAACAAAATTTACCACAACCTTTTTGGGTCTCGGCCTGTTTCAGGTCTTTACAAGTACACCTTTTTGTTGTATAATAAACACAAGAAAATTTCCTCGCGGTGTAAAGGAGAAATATACCATGTCGTTTTCAGAACTTTTGAAGCAGTGCCGCAAAAAGCAGGGCATCAGCCAGGCTGAGCTGGCTTCCAAACTGGGCGTGACACAGCAGGCTGTCGGCAAATGGGAAAGCGGCAAGTCCTCTCCCGATCCGTCTACCGTGGCCCGCATTGCCGAGCTTTTGAACACCACAGCAGATTATCTGCTGGGCCTGTACCGCCCGGTAAGCAATGTTTCCGCCCCGGAAGAGCGGTTCTTTGGCAGCTATTCTGAAAGCCTGATCCCGGTGATCGGCACGGTAAAGGCCGGTTACGGTGCCCTCGCCTTTGAGGAGGACTACGGTCAGGAGTATGCCCGTGTGAAGGACCCCTCCAACTATTTTTATCTGGTGGTGCGCGGCGACAGCATGGAGCCCCGCATTCAGGACGGCGACCTTGCCCTTGTGCACAAGCAGGACACACTGGAAAACGGCGACCTTGGCGTGCTGATCTACGGCGATGAGGGCGAGGGCACCCTGAAGCGCTATATCCAGCGCGGCAACTGCGTGGTGCTGCAGCCCTTCAACCCGGCCTACAGCGAAATGGTCATCAAGGGTGAGGACCTGAACCATCTGCACATCGCCGGCCGCGTGGTGGAGACCAAGGCGAAGTGGTAATAACTCCTTCTGTCTGCTCACGCTGCTCGCAGCCACCTCCCTCATGGAGGGAGGCCTTGGCAAAACCGGAAACTTTCCCGTACTGCCAAAGGCTCCTCCTCCGGGGGAGCTGGCACGGCGGCAGCCGTGACTGAAGGAATTCGGCACAAATTGATGTAAAGCCATCTGCATTTTGCGCATGGCTTTATTTTTTGACCCTTTTTCCCACTTTGGAGGTGTATTCTGCATGGAACAGACCCTGATGGACAAGCTTACCATTCTGGCCGACAGCGCCAAATATGATGTTGCCTGCACCTCCAGCGGCGCATCCCGCACCGCGCGGGCAGGCATTCTTGGCAGCTGCTATGCGCCGGGCTGCTGCCACGCCTTTACCGCTGATGGCCGCTGTGTAAGCCTTTTAAAGGTGCTCATGACCAACTGCTGTGCCTTCGACTGCAGCTATTGCGTCAACCGCAAGTCCAACGATATCCCCCGTGCCACCTTCACGCCCCGGGAGCTGGCCGAGCTGACCGTGGAGTTTTACCGCCGCAACTACATTGAAGGGTTGTTCCTTTCCAGCGCGGTGCTGGGCACGCCGGACTACACCACCGAACGGATGCTGGCCGCCCTGCGGCTGCTGCGGGGCGAATACCGCTTTGGGGGCTACATCCACGCCAAAGCCATCCCCGGCACAAGCCCGGAACTGCTGCAGCAGCTGGGATATCTGGCCGACCGCCTGAGCGTGAATGTGGAGCTGCCCAGTGAGCAGAGCCTGAACCTGCTGGCCCCGGACAAAGGGCGGCACTCCATTTTCCGGCCCATGAAGCAGATCGCAGTTTCCGGCGCGCAGAGCAAACAGGAGCTGACCGTCTACCGCCATGCGCCAAAGTTCGCACCCGCCGGGCAGAGCACCCAGATGATCGTAGGTGCTTCGCCGGAGACAGACTACCACATTTTAAAGCTCACTGAGGGCATGTACCAGAAGTACAGTCTGAAACGGGTGTTCTACTCCGCCTACATCCCGGTAGCCGAGGACACCCGCCTGCCTGCGCTGGACACCAAACCCCCGCTTTTGCGGGAGCACCGGCTGTATCAGGCTGACTGGCTGCTGCGGTTTTACCAGTTCAAGGCAGACGAAATTCTGGATGAAGCCAACCAGAGCTTCAATCCCTACCTCGACCCAAAATGCAACTGGGCCGTGCAGCACTACGGGCTTTTTCCGGTAGATGTGAACCGCGCGCCCTTTGAAATGCTGCTGCGTGTGCCGGGCATCGGCCCCAAAAGCGCCCGGCGCATCTGGCACGCGCGCAAGCTTTCCAGCCTTGGGCTGGACGAGCTGAAGCGCATGGGCGTGGTGCTCAAGCGGGCACAGTACTTTATCACCTGCAAGGGTTTTGCGGGTGCGCACCCGGGCCGCGGCACCGCCGGGCGGGAGCGCATCACGCAGGCGCTCATCGACCCCAACGTGTTCGGCGGCAGCTGCGAACAGCTCAGTCTGTTCACGCCGCCTGCGGTGGACGATCTGATCACGCAGGGCGTGGCACCGCGCGCAGCCATGCGCATGGTGCGGGAGGAGGCAGTGCAATGTCTGGCGAAGGCGCTGTAAATGTTCAAGTTCAGAAAGCCCGCAAGCTCCACGATGCGGATGTGGTGTACCTCTACGACAGCAGCTTTGAAGGCTTTCTGTGCTGCGTGTTCGAGAGCTTTGCCCAGCACGAGATTCCCTTTGCGGTGTGGACGCCCCAGCGGGAAACTTCCACCCTGTACCCGGTCAAGGACATCCCCACCGACCACGCCAAGGCTCAGCGGGTGTTTGCCAGCTTTGGCAGAAAGCTTGGCCCCGAGACAGAGTACCTCGTCAGCCGGGATTTCCTCTCCGGGCGGGAGGACAAAGAGCTGCTGCTCATCCGCTTTCTGCATCTGGCCTTCGCCCTCGGCCCCGGCACCGTGAAGCGCACCGGCCACCCGGACGTGGCCCCGCTGTATGAGATGAAGAAAAGCCTTGACTGGGAAGTGGACAAGTTTCAGGGCTTCGTCCGCTTCGAGGAGCACGACGGGATGCTGGGGGCGGTGATCCACCCCAAAAACTACATCCTGCCGCTGCTGCGGCCCCACTTTTGCGGGCGCTTCCCGGAAGAGAACTTTATGATCTACGATGCGGTGCATCAGGCTGTGCTGCTGCAGGAGGACCACAAGGCCCGGCTGATGGAGCTGGCCGCGCCGCTGGAGCTGCCGCCGCCCAGCGAGCGGGAGCAGCAGTTTCAGGCATTGTGGAAGCAGTTCTACCAGACGCTGGAGATCAAGGCTCGCCACAACGAAAAATGCCGCATGACCCACTGCCCCAAGCGCTTTTGGGCCGATATGGTGGAGATGAAAGATGAATTTTAACAAAAACGTTGCATCTGCGGCGTTGCAACCCCCAAAACCTATGGTATACTATAAGAGATATCCGGCAGGCTTTCTGCCGAACACTCCCGCACTGCTGCGGGGCAACACAAAAGGAGTATTGTAGCGTTATGGTTCGCATTACTATGGAAGACGGCGGCATCATCGATATCGAGCTGAACGAAGAAGCCGCTCCTATCACCTGTGAGAATTTCAAGAAGCTGGTCAGCGAGGGCTTTTACAATGGCCTGACCTTCCACCGCGTGATCCCCGGCTTTATGATCCAGGGCGGCTGCCCGCTGGGCAACGGCACCGGCGGCCCCGGCTGGAACATCAAGGGCGAGTTTGCTGCAAACGGCGTGAACAATCCGCTCAAGCACACCCGCGGCGTGATCAGCATGGCACGCGCCATGAACCCCAACAGCGCCGGCAGCCAGTTCTTCATCATGCATCAGGATGCACCTCATCTGGATGGCCAGTACGCTGCCTTTGGCAAGGTGGTTGCAGGCATGGATGTTGTGGATAAGATCGCAGCTGTCCGCACCGACTGGAACGATAAGCCCACCACCCCGGTCAAGATGAAGACTGTGGAGCTCATTGAGGGCTGATCCTCCTCAAAAATCCACCTTGCTTCTCTTGACTTTTGCGCGTAGCTGCATATAATAGAGCTAGGCAATGTGACGAAGCCTGAACGTGGATGCCACGCAAAAAACAAAGCCCCCCGGTACTAGCACTACCGAGGGGCTCTTTTTAGTGCTTACTGCCCTTGCCGATCAAACTGTCAAGCCACTTGCACAGATAGTAGGCTACTACTTGTGCTCCGACAGTCTGAATGAATGTGACGAATCCATTCATGGGTGCCACCTCCTTTCCGCGCTTGGGGGACATGGAGAAGGGCCGCAGAGACAGTATAGCACAAAAAGCGACAGCGTGCAATTTTGACACACTGTCGCTTTTCTTTTATTTATATTTACGATGCTGCCGTTTTTTAGCAGCCTTCCTTTTCGGCCAGCTTGCGGCCCATGAGCACGCCCATGACCGAAGCCATCATCAGGCCGCGGGTCCAGCCGGAGGAGTCGCCCAGACAGTGCAGGCCCTTGATGTTGGTGTCAAGGTTCTCGTCCATCTTCACCTTATTGGAGTAGAACTTCAGCTCCGGGCTGTACAGCAGGGTCTCGTTGGCGGCAAAGCCGGGCACCACCATATCCAGCATCTTGATGAACTCAATGATGTTGGTCATGGCGCGGTAGGGCATGGCGGCGGTAATGTCGCCTGCCACGGCATCCTTCAGGGTGGGCTTCACGTTGGACTGGGCCAGCTCCTTCTGCCATGTGCGCTTGCCGTCCAGGATGTCGCCGTAGCGCTGCACCATGATGTGGCCTGCGCCCAGCATGTTGGTCAGCTCGCCCACCTTCTGTGCGTAGGCAATGGGCTGGTTGAACGGCTCGGTAAAGTTGTGGGAGACCAGAATCGCAAGGTTGGTGTTCTCGCTCTTTTTCTCCTTGAAGCTGTGGCCGTTGACCACGGCAAGGTCGTTGTCGTAGTTTTCCTGCGCCACAAAGCCGCCGGGGTTCTGGCAGAAGGTGCGCACCTTGTTCTTCCAGGGCTTGGGATAGCCGATGAGCTTGGACTCATACAGCACCTTGTTCACCTTTTCCATGACCTCGTTGCGGCACTCCACGCGCACACCGATGTCCACGGTACCGGGCTTGTGGGCAATGTGGTGCTCGGCGCAGATCTTTTCCAGCCAGTCTGCACCGCGGCGGCCGGTGCCAATGACCACGGTATCCGCATACACAGGCCGGACCTGATCGCCGTCCTTCAGCAGCACGCCCTTGCACTCCTCATTCTCAAGAATGATGTTCTCGCACTCGGTATTGAACAGCATCTCCACGCCGTTGTCGGCCAGATAGTTCTGGATGGCCAGATACAGCTGCTGCGCCTTTTCTGTGCCCAGATGGCGGATCGGGCAGTCCACCAGCTTCAGGCCGGCATGGATGGCGTTCTTGCGGATCTCCTTGATCTCCTCGCCGGTGTAGATGCCCTCCACATGGGGGTCTGCGCCGAACTCAAGATAGATCTTGTCGGTGTAGTCGATAAGCTCCTGTGCAAACTCCTCTCCGATCAGGGTGGGCAGGTCGCCGCCCACCTCATAGGAGAGGCTCAGCTTGCCATCCGAGAAGGCACCTGCACCGGAAAAGCCGGTGGTGATGGCGCAGGTGGGGCGGCAGTTGACGCAGTGGCCCACTTCGGCTTTGGGGCAGTGGCGCTTTTCCACGGGCTTGCCCTTTTCCACCAGCAGCATCTTCTTTTTGCTGCCGTGGCGCAGCAGCTCTACAGCGGTAAAAATGCCAGCCGGGCCGGCACCGACAATGATCAGATCATACTTTTCCATTTCTCTTTTTCCTTTATATGATTTTTATTTGCTCAAGCTTGGCTCAAGCTTGCATGATAAGACTGACGGCCTCACCCTCTCCGTCACGGCTTACGCCGTTCCACACTCCCCCTTTTGTCGCTACGCGACATCTTCCCCCGGCGCGGGGGAAGTCTTTCCTCAAAGGGAGAGGCCTTGGCAAAGAGATGAACCTTGCGTGGACTGCCAAGGGCTCCCACTTTGGGGGAGCTGGCGAGCAGAGCGAGACTGAGAGGGCAAGCCCGTTAATCTTTCTCGTTCTCCTGTTCCACGGTGGCGCTCTCGTCCACCTCATCCAGTTCCACGGCGCTGGCCTCGGCATCGGTGCGGGTCACATCCGGGGCGACCACGCCGTCGCCGTTCAGGTCTTCACCGGTCAGGGACTCCAGCATGGACTGAGTCTCCGGGTGCAGTTTGGCAAAACGGCGCACGGCCAGCACCGTGTACAGGGCGCTGAGCAGGTTGATGGAACCCTCCACGATCAGGATGATGCCAATGGCCATGACCAGCGTTTCCATGGTGCCGAAGGGGTTCAGGATCATGATAACGCCCAGCACCACGCTGAGCACCGGCAGCAGCAGAAAGCTCTTCCAGCTGGAATAGCCGCAGCGGCGCAGGTCCAGTGCGTTCTGCACACGACTGATGCTGTCAAAGATCACGAACAGGCCGAACACGATGGGCAGGATACTCACCACGATGTCGCTGCGCAGGATCAGGAACGCACCCAATGCCAGACAGATGATGCCGGAGATCAGGGTGAGCTGGCTCTGGAACACACCGCGTTCCACCACAAAATAGCGGATGAGCTGCACCGCCGCGCAGGCCAGCACCACAGCGCCCAGCGCATAGCACACGATGTTCAGGGCCGTGGTGGGCTTCATGAGCAGAAAAACGCCCAGACCCAGATACAGCGCACTCATGAGCACCAGATTCCATTTGAGCTTTTTTACCATAGAGATCACGTTCCTTTCCTTTGCAGGGACAGTTTTTCATGTCCTCATTCGGCAGGGGAATACATGGGGGCAATGATGTTTTTGTTGATGCGTGCGTAGAAGCCAAGGCTCAGCAGGACACTGACGATCTCAGCGATGAGGAAGGCCCACCAGACATTGTTGACATTGCCGGTCTGTGCCAGCAGCCATGCGGCCGGCAGCAGCACGAACAGCTGACGGCAGACCGAAACGATCAGGCTGAACACACCGTTGCCCAGTGCCTGAAACACCGAGCTGAGCACGATGCTGGCACCCGCCAGCAGGAAATGCAGGCAGATGATACGCATGGCCGGGATACCAATGGCCAGCATGGCATCACTGGCTGCAAAGATGCCCAGCACCTTATCCGGCGCGAACTGGAAGATACAGAAACCAATGAGCATGATGCACTCGGCATAGCAGACTGCCAGCATGATGGTTTTTTTCACGCGGTCCGGTCTGCGGGCACCGTAGTTGTAGCTGATGATGGGCACCATGCCGTTATTCAGGCCGAAGATGGGCATGAACACGAAGCTCTGCAGCTTGAAGTACACACCGAACACCGCCACCGCCGTGGCCGAGAAGCTCATGAGGATCAGGTTCATGCCAAAGGTCATCAGGCTGCCCACGCACTGCATGGCAATGCTGGGCAGGCCCACCGTGTAGATGCGGCCAATGGCCTTTGCACTGGGGCGGAAGCCCTTGAAGCTGATCTGGATATCTGGGTTCCTGTTCAGGTTGAAGAACAGGGTCATGCCTGCGCCGCAGAACTGGCCGATGACCGTTGCCACAGCTGCGCCGGTGGTACCACTGAGGGCCTCACCGCAGTAGCCAAAGATGAAAATGGGGTCCAGAATGATGTTCACCACTGCACCCACCAGCTGGCTGATCATGCTCAGGTAGGTGCGGCCGGTAGCGGCCAGCAGCTTTTCGCCCATGGTCTGGGTGAAAAGGCCCAGACTGAAGATGCAGCACACCGAAAGATACTGGATGCCCTGCTGCGCAATAGCCGCATCACTGGTCTGTGCATAGAAATAGGGCTTCATGCAGGTAAGGCCAATGACGAGGAACACCACGAAGCTGCACAGCGAAAGAAAGATGCCGTTTTTCGCCGTGGCATTGGCGCGGCTCTGGTTCTTTTCGCCCAGACTCTTGGACAGCATGGCGTTCACGCCTACGCCGGTGCCCACGCCCACAGCGATCATCACATTCTGCAGCGAGAAGGCGAGGGACACAGCGGTGAGGGCGCTTTCACTCACATGGGACACGAACACCGAGTCCACCACGTTGTAAAGCGCCTGCACCAGCATGGAGATCATCATGGGCACGCTCAGCTTGACCAGCAGAGGGTTGATCTCCATGGTGCCCATAATGTTTTCCCGCGTTTGGGCGGGAGAGGTTTGGGGTTGCTTTGTTTCCACGTTTGCTCCTTTTTACATTGGGATTCAGGTGATATGGCAAGGCCGCTGCCGAATAACTCCTTCCGTCATCGCTGCGCGATGCCGCCTTCCTCAATGAGGGAGGCATTGGCAAAATCAGAAACTTCATTATACTGCCAAAGGCTCCCTCTCCGAGGGAGCTGGCACGGCGGGAGCCGTGACTGAAGGAGTAAAACAGTCGCCGTTGCCCGAAACGTGGGCAGGGTGCCGGAGCACCCTACCCACGAATCATCGCTGTTTTATTTTGAAGTGCCCGGGCGGTCAGCCAAGGTTCTTCTCCTTGGCGGCGGCTGCGTCCAGGATCATCTTCACGCAGGTCTCGCGGCCCAGAGCAGCGTTGATGGCCAGATCATAGTTGTGGGCATCGCCCCAGCGGTTCTGGGTGTAGTAGTTGTAGTAGGCAGCACGGTTGCGGTCGGTCTTTTCCACCTCGTCCTTGATGCCCTTTTCGTCCTTGGCCTTGACCAGAGGATTGATCTTTGCGTATTCCAGCCGCCACTCCTTGGGGGCGTACACGAACACGCGCAGCACATCCTTGCGCTCACGCAGCACATAGTCGCCGCAGCGGCCCAGGATCACGCAGGGGCCTTCCTCGGCCAGCTGCTTGATGATGCGGCTCTGAAGAATGAACACCTGATCGCCCAGCGGCAGCTCATTGCCCATGGTGTACAGACTGTACAGCAGGCTGTGAGTATGCCGTTTTTCACTGGCGGCAACAGCTTCTTCCGAAAGACCGGAGTGCTTTGCTGCCATGGTGATCAGCTCTTTGTCGTAAAGCTTGATGCCCAGCGCATTTGCCACATCTTCAGCGATGTAGCGGCCGCCCGTGCAGTATTCACGTCCCAAAGTGATGATCGTCTTTGCCATAATGTGTTCCTCCTATGTCTTGATCTATAGCCCAAAGGCTTTGGGTCTGGCCGGTCATTCCGCCGGCTTTTCCTGTGCCTGGGAAACAGGTTGCTCCGGCATGGGGCGCGGCTTTGGCAGCCGCACCTCCGCCACGCGCATGGCACCGGTCTGGTCCACTGCATACACGCTGCAGCGGCAGCCTGCGGCCATGATCTTTTCCGGGAAGCGGATGCCGCCCTCCGGCGTGCGCTCCATCCGGCAGAAGCTGCGGTGGGCGGTGGTGGCGTGGGCCACACCGTCGTGGCACGCACAGGCCACCCAGCCGGAAAAGCCTTCCGGCAGCGGGTCCTTCACACCGCGCTGCTCAAAATAGTAAACGTCTGCCGTCTCGCCGGGCACCAGCTCGCAGCGCATCCGCAGCGGACGGTTGGCGGCAATATCGCGGGGTTTTGCCCGCAGTGCGATGGCGCGCCCGGTAAAGTACCGCATAAAGTCCACCAATGCCATGGTGCAGTTCACTGCGCCGTTGGAATCTGCGGTGGGGTCGTTCAGCAGCACATAATCTGCCATTACGGCATCGTCGTGGCCAAAGCCGCGCAGGCCCATCCAGACCCGCACCGGGTCCCGCTGGCCGCGGATGCGCCGCTCCACCTGCACTGCCACACAGCAGTCATCGTGGATCTGGGCACGCAGGTCGGCAAGGTCCATCCATGCCTGCCAGCAGGGGTAGCCGCAGCAGCCGGCGGCAGCAGCCGCAAAGGCCGCATTGGCGGTGGTGCTGTGGGCCATGTCCTCCATCACATAAGCCACTTCTTCGGGCAGGACATCCTCGCCCCAGCAGTTCATCAGTGCCGCCATGACCAGCGGCAGATCCATGGTGCGCCCAAAGCTGGGATCGTGGGCCGCAAGGCAGTATTCCGGCAGATAGAGCTGCCGGTTCAGCGGGTGGCCGTTGTGCTTCTCCCACGCCAGCGGCCGCACTGCCGCGGCCAGCAGGCGCACTGCGGGCGAGACCTTGTCATCGTTGGTGGAAAGGTTCACCTGCAGCTGCACGCCGGTGCCGCCGCCGGGCGTTGCCACGGTCACGGTATCGCCCATGAGGAAGATCATGCCGTCGTCACTCTGGGAATTGCAGCTGCAGCGGGGGTAGCCCGGTGCCCACTTGCCAAAGCTCATCCAGCCGGTCCAGTTTCCTCCGGCATATACCCGGCAGCGCACCTCCACCATGGTGTTGTGGGGCGCAAAGGCGTTCCAGCTGACATTCAGGTTGCAGAAGGCCGGCATGGCAAATTCCGGCGTGGTGTAGCTGCCGTATTGCAGGCAGCGGCCCGCCACGCTGTCCAGCACCAGCGCGCCGCCGTCCAGCGCCACATTGTCCAGCTGCCCGCGGGAGAAGGTCTCGGTGCCCTGCAAAACCAGATTATTCCGTTGTTCCATGGAGCACCTCTCCTTTGCGGAAGTTCAAATTTACTCTTCGGTGTCGTCGGTGCTTTCGCCGTAGTCCTCTTTGAGGGCGGCTTCCAGCTCGGCATCCTTCATTTTGCGGATGCTCTCCTCAATGTGGAACACCTTTTCAATATCGCCGTAGATGATCTGGCAGGATACTTCGGTCACGAACCAGAAACCGAAGATCAGCATGAGCAGCAGGCCCAGCGGCATGCACAGGATCACCACGCCCCAGAACAGGATCTGCACGATGGCCGCCGCCAGTGCGTGGGGCAGGAACGCGATCATGCAGTTGATGCTGTTTTTCACGGTCAGGCTGAAGGGCTGATCCAGCAGCACGATCTGCGGCCACATGTAGGCGAACAGCATCTGGAAGATGAGCAGGTTCAGCACCGTGGCCACCCACAGCGGCACGCCCACATTGGTGCCCTTGCTCAGCATATTGAAGCAGAAATACACAAGGAAGATCTGCGCCGTGACCACCACACAGTAGAAGATGCCCGGCGCGATGCTGGCCTTGAAGTTGCGTTTGAAAGCGCGGCGGTAGGTCACCCACCAATAACCGGCCTCATCGCGCAGGGCGCGCAGCACGGTATCGTACATGCCGGCCAGCGCAGGCCCGGCCAGAATGCCGCCCACCGCAGCGCTTGCCAGCATGACAGGCAGGCTGTTTGCCAGAAAGCCGATGTACACCAGACAGATCACCGGCAGAAAGCCGATGCAGGCCAGCAGGTTTGCAAGGAACATGCCGTTCATATCACGGCCCACAAGCTCAAAAAAGCGGCCTATGCCGGTCTTGCGGGGAGCATCCTTTTCAACGCCCTTACCGGCCTTGAAGTCATTTGCGGAAGGAAATAAACCCATGTTCGTATGGTACCTCTCTCTTCATCCATTGGGCCGGCAGAAAGCATTTCGTGCAGAAAGTGCCATTGTGCTGGCTTTACAACTATAAATATACCCGCATTTTGTCAATTTTGCAAGACCGCAGATCCTCCGATTTGTAAAAAAAGTGTTATTTCTCCCCTTTTTACAAAAAGTGTGATACAATGACAATGGCATATTTTGCCGAAGGGAGGAAAACACAATGAGTATTTTTCGCACGATTGCGATGTTTATCTACTTATTTGGTTATATGATCGTCCATTATGGCGTGCTGCGCCGGGCGGAACGCGCTCTGGCTGCAGGCGACATGCAGCTGGTGGAAGAGCTCGTCAACAAGCATATCCCGCACTGGAGCCGGGGCATTTTAAAGGTGACCGGCGTTTCCCTGAGCGTGGAGGGCCTTGAGAATATCCCCAAAGATACGGCCTGCGTGTTCGTGGGCAACCACCGCAGCTACTACGACATCCCGCTTTTGCTGGCCAGTCTGGATAAGCCCCACGGCATCCTTGCCAAGGAAGAGCTGGAAAAGATCCCGCTGCTGAACCGCTGGATGAAGCTGCTGGGCTGCGTGTTCGTGCAGCGCGACGACCTGCGGGCATCCGTGCGCGCCCTGAACGATGCCACTGCCATCGTGGAGAGCGGCAAGAGCTTCGTCATTTTCCCGGAGGGCACCCGCTACAAGGGAGAAGAGGGCGGTGCCGGTGAGTTCAAGGCCGGTGCATTCCGCATTGCCGTCAAGACCGGCGCACCGGTGGTTCCGGTGGCCATTACCGGTGCACGTGCCCTGTTCGAGAACAATGGCAACCTGTGCCATCCGGGCAGCGTGCATATCAAGGTGCTGCCGCCCATCCGGACTGCAGGCATGAGCAAGGCCGAGCAGAAGCAGCTGCCGGACGCTGTGCGTCAGGCCATTCTGGCACAGCTGTAAATCAGAACTTGGAGGAAACTGCCCCATGGCAAGCTACCGTTACGAACGCGATATCGACCCCAAAGACCTCCAGCCCCGCAAACAGCGCCAGTACACCCGCAAGGAACGCTGGGCCAACTGGTGGGATTATAACCTCAAGTGGGTCATCATCATCGGTATCATCGTGGTGTTCTTCGGCTACAACTTCATCGGGCAGTATTTCTTTACCGTCCATGCAGACTATAACGTGGCCGTGGTGGCACCCCACTACCTGCCGGAAGCCACCCAGACCGCCCTGCAGGACACCCTTGCCGCCTACGGTGAGGACCGGAACGGCGACGGTAAGGTGGTGGTAAAGCTGAACCTCTACACCATGGACTTTGGCAACGAGGACTCGGATGCCTACCTTGACATGGCAGGCACCACCAAGCTTTCCACCGACATTCAGGGCGCGCTGAGCTCCATCTTCATCCTGTACGACCCAGCCGGGTTCCAGCAGACCACCGGCACCCTGCGCTACCTTGACGGCAGCCTGCCACAGTCCGACGCAGACAGTGACTGGTGGAACATGGTCTACCGCTGGACCGACTGCCCGGTGCTGACCGGCCTTGATCTGGGCGATTACGCTTCTGATGCTGTGCAGAGCGAAAGCGGCTCCAGTCAGGAGCTGATGAGCCGGTACTATATCGGCATCCGCGGCGCATGGAACAAGGACTCCGCCGACCTGCTTGAGGACGGCGAAGAACTGTGGAACAAGCTGACCGCCGGGGCTGTTTCTACCGCCAGTGCAGAGGGCTGAGCCATGCGGTTCCGGGTAAAGCGCGGCGGGCCTGCCGCCGGGTTCACATTTGACCGCACAGCAAAGCCGGTGCAAAGGCCAGAGCCGGAAAAGCCGGTCTCCCTTGCACAGGCGCTGGATAATCCCTATGGGAGATATTACGGCAAAGCAAGGAGCCGGGAAGAACTGCTGAAAAACAGATAATATGCAAATAGAACTCCCCCAGTCGCCTTCGGCGACAGCCCCCTCGGGGAGGGGGCCCTTGGCAGAACCGGAAACTTTTCCGCTTTGTCAAAGGCTTCCTCTTTGAGGGAGCTGGCAAACCCGCAAGGGTTTGACTGAGGGAGTTCGTTTTCTATTTTGTTCTTTTTACACATATCTGATTTGAAATATTCTCCCCTTTGAAACGCCGGAGGTTTTGTTGTTTCTCCGTCCCAGTTATGGTATACTTACTGGGTATCTATTATCTTGATGGTATTTATCATACATACAAAAGGATGTGAACCCATGGACGCACTGGAACAGGCGCGCGCCGAGATCGACACGGTGGATGCCCAGCTGGCTGCGCTGTTTGAGCGGCGGATGGCCGCCGTGCTGCAGGTGGCCGAATACAAAAGAGCCCATGGCCTGCCCGTTTACGATGCCGCCCGCGAGACGGCAGTGCTGGAGAAGGCTGCGGCCCGCATTCAGGACCCGGCCCTGCGGCCCTACTATAAAGACCACGTGCAGAACCTGATGGACGTGGCAAAGCAGTACGAAGCCGTGGTGCTGAGCCAAAACCGCGCTGCCTATCAGGGCGTAGAGGGCGCTTTTGCCCACATTGCCCTCCGGGCGCTGTTCCCCCACGCCGAGGCTGTGAGCTATCCCACCTGGGACGAGGTGTTTGACGCGGTGGAACGCGGCGATGCTGCCCGGGGCGTTGTTCCCTTTGAGAACAGCCATGCGGGCGATGTTTCCGCCGTGCTGGATCTGTGCTATAACCATCCGGCGCTGTGGGTGGTGGATGTGTACGATCTGCCCATCTCCCAGAATCTTCTGGTGCTGCCGGGCACAAAACTCGACCAGATCAAAAGCGTCTACAGCCACCAGCAGGCCATCGCCCAGAGCGAGACCTTTTTAAGGCAGTTCGGCCTGCCCGCCACCGCCATGGCCAACACCGCCATGGCCGCAAAGTTCGTGGCCGAAAGCGGCGACTCCTCCAAAGCGGCCATTGCAAGCGTGGAGACGGCGGCACTGTACGGGCTGGAGGTGCTGGTGCCCAGCATCAACACCGACGGCGACAACACCACCCGCTTTATCGTGCTCAGCCGCGAAAAGCCTACCGGCGGCAACCGGTTCTCGCTGCTGTTCACGGTGGACAACAAGCCCGGCAAGCTGGGCGAGGTGATCCAGATCATCGGTGCCAGCGGCTTCAATATGGAGTCCATCAAGAGCCGGCCCATGCCTCATGTGCCGTTTGAATATTATTTTTACGTGGAGCTGGTGGGCGACCCCACCGCCGACGAGACCGCCGCGCTGCTGCGCGAGCTTGACCGCACCTGCCGTACCGTGCGGCTGTTAGGAGTGTATACCAAATGAGTGAATTTATCGGAACCAAGCTGACCATGAATCTGGGCGAGCGCAGCTATGACATCATCGTCAAGAGCGGCTCGCTGGAAAACCTGTACCAGTTCGCCCGGCTGGACCGCCGTGTGGCCGTTGTGACCGACAGCGGTGTGCCCGCACAGTACGCCCAGATGGTGGCCGACCAGTGCAAGGATGCCCACATCATCACGGTGCCGCAGGGCGAAGCCAGCAAGAGCTTTAAAATTCTGGAATCCGTCCTCAAGCAGATGCTGGAATTCGGCATGGGCCGCGGCGATCTGGTGATCGCCGTGGGCGGCGGCGTGGTGGGCGATCTGGCCGGTTTTGCCGCTTCCATCTACATGCGGGGCATCGACTTCATCAACTGCCCCACCACCACCCTTTCCATGATCGATTCCTCCATCGGCGGCAAGACCGCCGTGGATCTGGGCGATACCAAAAACATCGTGGGCGCTTTCTGGCAGCCCAAGCTCGTCATCGTGGATCCGGACACCCTTGCCACCCTGCCCCGCCGCCACTTCATCAACGGTCTGGCAGAAGCCGTCAAGGCAAGCCTGCTGGCAGACCCCGAGCTGTTCGCGATCTTTGAAAATGGCGATGTGGATGCCCAGATCGGCGAGATCATCTGCCGCAGCCTGCGGTTCAAGAAGAATATCGTGGAGCAGGACGAGACTGAGCAGGGCATGCGCAAGGCGCTCAACTTCGGCCACACCATCGGCCACGGCATCGAGGCCGTCAAGGGCATCAAGGGCCGCCGCACCGTGGGCCTTTACCACGGCGAGTGCGTGGCGCTGGGCATGCTGCCCATGATCGAATCCAAGGCACTGCAGAAGCGGGTGCGCGCGGTGTACCGCCGCCTTGGCCTGCCCACCCGCACTACTTACGATAAGGAAAAGGTGCTGGCTGAAATGCTGCACGACAAAAAGGCACAGAGCGGCCAGATCACCATTATCAAGGTGCCGGGTCTGGGCTGCTGGCGCGCCGAGACCATCCCGGTGGAGGGCCTGCGTCCCCTGCTGGGCATTGAGGAGTAAGCCATGAAAAATACATTCGGCAGCGACCTTTCGCTGACCATTTTCGGCGAGAGCCATGGCCGCGCCATCGGCGCGGTGTTGGACGGCATGGCCGCAGGCGTGCCGGTGGACGAGGCATTTCTCGCCGCCTGCATGGACAAGCGCCGTGCCCGGGGCGACGGCCTGTCCACTCCCCGGGTGGAAGCGGATACCGTGCAGCTGCTGTCCGGCGTGATGAACGGCCGCACCACCGGCACTGCCATTGCCCTGATGATCGAAAATACCAACACCCGCAGCGGCGATTACGCCAAGACCGCAGACCTTCTGCGCCCCGGCCATGCAGACTATACAGCCTATGCCAAGTACCATGGCTTTCAGGATGCGCGCGGCGGCGGGCACTTCTCCGGCCGGGTGACGGCCGCCTTTGTGGCGGGCGGTGCCATTGTGCTGAGCGCACTGCACCGTGCGGGCATCGACATCACCACCCATATCGCAGAGTGCGCCGGCATTGCGGACACCCGCTTTGCACAGGATGATGCCGCACAGCTGGCCGCGCAGGTGGAAGCCCTTGCCAGCAAGCCCGAGGGCTTTGCGGTGCTGGATGAAACCGTAGAAGAACCCATGAAAGCCGCCATCCGTGCCGCCGGTGCGGAGGGCGACAGCGTGGGCGGGATGCTGGAAACCGCCATCCTCGGCCTGCCGGCCGGCATCGGCGAGCCCTATTTCGACAGCGTGGAAAGCGAGATCGCACATCTGGTATTTTCCGTCCCCGCCGTCAAGGGCATCGAGTTCGGCACCGGCTTCGGCTTTGCCGGGATGCGCGGCTCCGAAGCAAACGACGCCTTCCGCATGACACCGGAGGGAGCAGTCGTCACTGCCACCAACCACAATGCGGGCATCAACGGCGGCATCGCCAACGGGATGCCGGTGGTGTTCCGCACCGTGGTCAAGCCCACACCCAGCATCTACAAACAGCAGGATACAGTAGACTATCTTGCCAAAAAGGACGCGCAGCTGTCCATTCAGGGCCGTCACGACCCCTGCATCGTGCCCAGAGCCGCCATCGTGCAGACCTGCGCCGCCGCACTGGCTGTGGGCGACCTGCTCACGGCACGTTACGGCGCGGCATGGATGACCCACCCCACCAGCTTCCGGAAGGAGGACGAGTAAAATGGAATACGGACTCATCGGCGCAAAACTCGGCCACTCCTACTCCAAGATCATCCACGAGATGCTCTGCGGCTACCACTACGACCTGTGCCCTCTGCCCACCGAGGAAGAGGCCCGGGCCTTTCTGGCAAAGCGGCAGTTCAAGGCCATCAATGTGACCATCCCCTATAAAAAGCTGGTGATGGAATACTGCTCCTACATCGACCCGCGGGCCAAGGCCATTGGAGCGGTGAACACGGTGGTGAACAAAAACGGCCTGCTCTATGGATACAATACTGATTACATGGGCTTTGCCCACCTGTGCGACGCCCACGGCGTGAATTTTGCAGGCAGGACCGTGCTCATTCTGGGCACCGGCGGTACCCACAACACCACCAGCGCGGTGGCCCGGGACAAGGGCGCGGCAAAGGTGCTGACCGTCAGCCGCCATCCGGACCCGGAAAAGGGCGAGCTGAGCTATGCCGAGGCCGTTTCCAGCGGGGCGCAGATCGTGATCAACACCACCCCAGCGGGCATGTACCCCAATGTAGGTGTGTGCAATCTGGACGTTGCCGCCATGCCGGACCTCGAGGCTGTAGTGGATGTGGTATACAACCCCGACAAGACCGAGCTCATCCTCCGCGCCGAGGAAGCGGGCGTGCCGGTGGCTGTGGGCGGCCTTGAAATGCTGGTGGCGCAGGCAGTGTATGCCGCAGAATATTTTCTGGACCGCAAGTTTGAGGATGCGCCGGTTGAAATTCGGCGCATCACCGCCGCACTGCGCCGGGATATGCTGAACATTGCCCTGATCGGGATGCCCTCTTCCGGCAAGACCACCCTCGGCAGGATGCTGGCAAAGAGCCTTGGCCGTACCTTTGTGGATCTGGATGAGGAGATCGTAAAGACCGACGGCCGCAGCATCCCGGATATCTTTGCAGCCGAGGGCGAGGACGGCTTCCGCGCCCGGGAGACCGCCGAGACCCGCCGTTTCGGCAGGGAGGGGCGGCAGCTCATCTCCTGCGGCGGCGGTATCGTGAAACGGCCCGAAAACCTGTGGGCGCTGCACCAGAACGGCGTCATTCTGTTCATCGACCGGCCGGTGGATGCGCTGGCCGTGGGCGGCGGCAGGCCGCTTTCTTCCAGCATGGACGCACTGCGCCAGATGGAAGCACAGCGCCGTCCGCTGTATCTGGCAGCGGCAGATGCCGTGATCCCCAACAACGGCACACTGGACGAAGCCCTGCGTGCCGCCATGGAGGCATTGGATGAAATTTTTGATTCTTAACGGCCCGAACCTCAACATCATGCGCTGGTCGGAGCCGGGCGTACCCGGTGAGCTGGATTATAACGCCATCATGGACTATGTGCAGGCAGGCTGCGAACAGCTGGGCATTGAGACCGACTGCTGCCAGTCCAACCACGAGGGCGACCTCGTGGACGAAATTCAGGCTGCAGCGGGCCGGGTGGACGGCATCGTGCTGAACCCTGGTGCCTACGCCCACTACAGCGTGGCCATTCTGGATGCGCTGCGCCTGTGCGGCGTACCCGCCGTGGAAGTGATGCTGCACGCCCCGGACGAGCGGGAGCCCTTCCGCAAGATGGATGTGGTATCCTTCGGCTGTCAGGGTCATTTCATCGGCGAAGGCCCGCAGGGCTACCTGCACGCCTGCATCTATCTGGCCCAGTTGCTGCGCACCGACGGCTCCAGCAAGGCGCATATCGTGATGTAAAAGGATGAACACGGGCAGCGGGCTAGCCCTCTCCGTCATCGCTACGCGATGCCACCTCTCCCAAAGGGAGAGGCCTTGGCAGTACGGCAAAGTTTCCGGTTTTGCCAAGGGCTCCCCCTTTGGGGGAGCTGGCGCGAATGCGCCTGAGAGGGCGAGGCCGCTGCCGTAGAGGAAGCCGTCCATGAAACATGCAACTGTAAATAAAAACAATAAAATGCTTGGCACAGCACGCACATTACGCCGTAATCTGACCCCACAGGAGCACAAGCTCTGGTATGTGTTTCTGCGTGATTATCCTGTAAAAATCTACAAGCAGCGGATCATTGAATCCTTTGTCGTTGACTTTTACTGTGCACAGGCACGGCTTGTGATCGAGCTGGACGGCTCTCAACACTATACCGAGCAGGGCAAGGCTTATGACGCAGAACGAAGTACGGTCCTTGAACAGTATGGACTGCTGGTTCTCCGTTTTGCAAACAATGATGTAGACAATCATTTTGATGCCGTCTGTGCGCAGATTCACAGCACCATTCAGCACAGGCTTCCATCTTAAAACAAACAGGAAAGGAACAAACTCCCATGATCATCTCCACCAAAAAAGGGACTCCGAAGGGCGAACTGGAAAAGATCGTTGACAAATTCGAGAAGCAGGGTCTGGACGTGACCCTGATCACCGGCAAGGACTACAACGTGTTCGGTCTGGTGGGCGACACCACCAAGATCGACGAACGGGATGTGCTGGCAAACCCGTGGATCGACAACGTCACCCGCGTGTCCGCGCCCTATAAGCGCGCAAACCGCCTGTTCCACCCGGCAGATTCCGTGATCGACTGCGGCGGCGTGAAGATCGGCGGCAAGGAAAAGATTGCCGTCATGGCAGGCCCCTGCAGCATCGAGGGCGCAGAGCAGGCTCTGCGCATTGCACAGGGCGTGAAGGCCGGCGGTGCCACCCTGTTCCGCGGCGGTGCCTACAAGCCCCGCACCTCTCCCTACTCCTTCCAGGGCCTTGAGACCGAGGGCATTCTGGATATGGTAAAGGCCCGCGAGGCCACCGGCATGCCCATCGTCTCCGAGCTGATGAGCGAGGACCGCATCCCGGAGTTTGAGGAGTACGTGGACGTGGTGCAGATCGGTGCCCGCAACATGCAGAACTTCCAGCTGCTCAAGGCCGTTGGCAAGATGCACAAGCCCGTGCTGCTCAAGCGCGGTCTGTGCAACACCATCGAGGAGTGGATCATGAGCGCCGAGTATATCATGGCCGGCGGCAACGAGCAGGTCATCCTGTGCGAGCGCGGCATCCGTACCTTCGAGAAGTACACCCGCAACACCCTCGATCTCTCTGCAGTACCCATCATCCACGAAAAGACCCACCTGCCCATCATCGTGGACCCCAGCCACGCCACCGGCAAGGCCAATCTGGTGGAGCCCATGATGATCGCTGCCGTGGCCGCCGGTGCCGACGGTCTGGAAGTGGAGGTCCACTACGACCCGCAGCACGCATGGAGCGACGGCGCACAGTGCCTGACCCCGGATTCCTTCGCACAGGCCATGGCAAAGTGCCGTCAGGTGGCATGGGCCATTGGCCGGGATATGTAAAAGGCAAGCGTCCTCGCCCTCTCAGTCTCACATTCGTTCGACAGCTCCCCCAAAGGGGGAGCCCTTGGCAAAACCGGAAACTCTGCCGTACTGCCAAAGCCTCTCACTTTGAGGAAAGACTTCCCCCGCTCCGGGGGAAGATGTCACCGCAGGTGGCAAAAGGGGGAGTGTGGCATCGCGTAAGCGATGACGGAGAGGGCGAGCTGCCTAAAGGGTTTATCTATGCTTGTAACAATAACACGATCCCCCAGTAAAATTTCCGGCACCATCACTGCCCCGCCCAGCAAGAGCATGGCTCACCGTGCTGTGCTCTGCGCGGCACTGGCCGAAGGACGCAGCCACATCACCAATCTGGAATTCAGCAAGGACATCTCTGCCACGCTGGGCGCAGCGGCACAGCTGTGCGCCCGTGTGCGCACCGGCGCAGACGATGCTGTGGTGGAAGGGCTGGGGCATTTTGTGCCTCTTGCTGCGCCGGTGGACTGCTGCGAGAGCGGCAGCACCCTGCGCTTTCTCATCCCCATCGCCAGCCTGACCGGACAGGCAGTTTCCTTCACCGGCCGCGGGCGGCTGATGGAGCGGCCCCAGTCGGTGTATGAAGCTCTGTACCGGGAGCAGGGCCTGCGGTTTGAGCAGAGCGCTGCCGGGCTGACCGTGGAAGGGGCACTGACCCCCGGCGAATACCGCCTTGCAGGCAATGTATCCAGCCAGTTCATCAGCGGGCTGCTGTTTGCTCTGCCGTTGCTTTCCGGCAGCAGCACTCTGCACCTCATCCCGCCGGTGGAGAGCCGCAGCTACATCGATATGACCCGCTCTGTGCAGGCAGCCTTCGGTGTGCAGAGCCATTGGCTGGACGAAAACACTCTTGCCATCCCGGGCGGGCAGCACTATCGCCCCTGCGATTACACCGTGGAGGGCGATTACAGTCAGGCCGCGTTCCCGGCGGTGCTGGGTGCAGTGTGCGGCGGCGTGACCATCACCGGCCTTGCCCCGGAAACGCTGCAGGGCGATGCCGCCATTCTGGATATCCTGCGCCGCTGCGGCGCAAAGTTCACCCAAACAGAAGCGGGCATCCCCTTTACAAAGTCACCGCTGCACGGGGTGGACATCGACCTTGCGGACTGCCCGGACCTTGGCCCTGTGCTCATGGTGCTGGGCCTGCTGTGCGAAGGCACTACAGTCATCCGCAACGCAGAGCGTTTACGCCTGAAGGAGAGTGACCGCATCGCTGCCATGGAGGCCGAGCTGCGTGCCTGCGGCGGCGTGCTGGAAAGCGAGGGCGGCACCATTACGGTGCACGGCTGCGCGAACAGGCTGCACGCTCCGGCGGGTGTTCTGCATGGGCACAATGACCACCGTGTGGTCATGAGCCTTGCGGTGCTGGCCCTGAGTACGGGCATCCCCCTGACCGTGGACGATGCCGAAGCCATTACAAAAAGCTGGCCGAATTTCTTTGAAGCCATCAAGCCCTTGGGCGCGGAGGTGGAATATGCTTGATAAAACAAAACGTTATCTCGTGGTGGGTCTTGGCCTGCTGGGCGGCAAATACGCGCTGGAACTGACGAAAGCCGGCTTCCATGTGGACGGCATCAACCGCAGCGAGGGGCATTTGCAGTACGCGCTAGAGCACGGCTATATCGCCAGCGGCAAGACCCACGATTTTGAGGACCTTGTGAGCAGCGCCGACCACATCATCTTTGGTCTGTACCCCACAGCCCTCATCGAGTGGTTCCGCACCTACGGCCATCTGCTCAAGCCCGGCTGCATCTTTACCGATGTTTCCGGCGTAAAGACCGGCCTTGTGGAGCCGGTGCAGGCCATGTGCCCGGCGGGCGTGGAGTTCATTGCCAGCCACCCGATGGCAGGGCGTGAGACTTCCAGCGTGGAGCACGCCGCCGAGGTGAACTTTGCCCCGGCCAACTTCATCATCACCCCCACGGAAAAGAACACACCAGAAGCCATCCAGTGGCTGCGAGAGCTGGCCGAAGTGCTGGGCTTCCACCACATCTGCACCCTGACGGTGCAGGAACACGACAAGATGATCGGCTATGTGAGCCAGCTGTGCCATGCCATCGCCGTGAGCCTGATGTGCGCCAACGATAACTCTTCGCTGTGCGAGTACACCGGCGACTCCTTCCGTGATCTGACCCGCATTGCACGCATCAACGATAAAATGTGGGCAGAGCTGTTTTTGTGGAATAAGGAAAACCTCATCAGCGAAATCGACCAGTTCGATGCTGCGCTGCAGCAGATGCGCGCTGCCCTTGTGGCCGACGACCGGAACAAGCTGGAAGAGATGTTCCGTCTTTCCACCCAGCGCCGCGCGGCGTTCGACAAAAAACTGCCCGAATAAACCGGAGGTGCTCCCATGCCCAAGCAGGAAGGCCAGAAATCCAAGCTTTTGACCCTTTTGCGCATTCTGGAACAAAAGACCGACGAAGAACACCTGCTCAATGTACCGCAGCTGGTAGAGCTGCTGGAACAGCAGGACATTCTTGCCGAGCGCAAAAGCATCTACAGCGATATCGACACCCTGCGCAGTCTGGGGTATGACATCCAGCTGCGGCGCGGGCGCGGCGGCGGCTACTGGCTGGCCAGCCGCACCTTTGAGCTTTCTGAGCTGAAGCTGCTGGTGGATGCCGTACAGGCCAGCAAGGTTGTGTCGGCACGCACCAGCAGTAAACTCATCCATAAACTGGAAGCCCTCTGCTCCGACTACGAGGGCACCCAGCTGCAGCGTCAGGTGTACGTGGACGGCCGCCCCAAAAGCGACAGCCACACCCTGCTTTACAGCATCGATGCGCTGCACAGCGCCATCAATGCGGGCAGAATGGTGCGGTTCCGCTACAAGGACGGCGGCACCCGCACCGTCAGCCCGTGGCAGTTGGCATGGGAAAACGGCTGCTACTACCTTATTGCTTATCAGGACGAGAAAGAGCCTGCGGACATCCGCAACTACCGCGTGGACCGCATGTCTGCCGTGACGGTGCTGAGCGATGCCCGCCGGGGCAAAGCCGAGTTCCGCCAGTTCGACCTGCCCGCCTATCTGCGCAAGCACTTCAACATGTTCGGCGGGCCGGAGTACCGGGTCACCCTGCGCTGCACCGCCGACCTGGAAAGCGCCATGCGCGACCGCTTTGGCAAAACGCCGCTGTTCGTGCCGGAGGAAGACGGTGCATATTTTCACTTTGATGTGCCGGTATGCGTCAGCCCCCAGTTCTACGGCTGGGTGTGCGGCTTTGGCGGCAAGGTGGAAGTAACGGCTCCCGCCGAGGTGCGGCAGGGCCTGCGGGAAATAGCCAAAAAATTAGCGGAGATGCATCAATAACCGAAAAGAACGGCTCCTGCCCATTGGGTAGGAGCCGTTCTCATATATGGAAGTTATTCTTCAAATTCCAGATCGCTGGGCAAAATCAGGTCCAGTTCCGCGGCAGGTTCTGCCACAAGGCGGCGGCTCTGGTGGAAGATGGCCTTTTCCAGCGTGTTGCGGGCAAGACGGCCGTTGCCGGCGGTGCGGCTGTCCAGCGCCTGACGGCGCTTGTAGTAGCCCAGCAGCGGGAAGGTACAGCCCTCGGCAAGGCGGTAGCCCTTGCCCTTTGCCAGCACGTTGGTGATGTCCAGCAGCTCGTCTGCCGTGTAGTCCGGAAACTCGATCTTGTTGGGGAAGCGGCTGGCAAGACCGCTGTTGGCGGTAAGGAACACCTCCATCTCCCGGGTGTAGCCCGCCAGAACGACCACCAGCTCGTCCCGGTGATCCTCCATGCCCTTCACAAGGGTGTCGATGGCTTCGAGACCAAAGCTGTCCTGCTCGCCGCGGTAGAGGCTGTAGGCTTCATCGATAAACAGCACGCCGCCCAGCGCACTCTCGATGACGCTGTTTGTCAGCGGGGCGGTGTGGCCGGTGTAGCGGCCCACAAGGTCGGCACGGGTCACTTCCACCAGCTGACCGCCCTTCAGCGCGCCGATGGCCTTGAGGTACTTTGCCACCAGCCGGGCAATGGTGGTCTTGCCGGTGCCCGGGTTGCCGGTGAAGATCATGTGCATGGAAAGGCTGGCGGTCTTGAAGCCTGCCGCCGCGCGGCGCTGCTGCACCTGCAGGTTATCCGCCAGACCGAACACATACTCCTTGACCGTCCCAAGGCCCACAAGGCCGTCAAGCTCTGCGCGGACCGCTTCTGCGGCCCCCGTGTACTCGGCGGGCAGCAGGGCAGACAGCGCCTGCTCCCCGCCGCCGTTCAGGCTGAACCACACACCCTCCGGCTTTGCGGTCAGGGTGACAGTGCCGGTAAGCTTTGCATCCGTCTGCAGGCAGTATTCGCTCAGGGCGCGGAACATTTTATCGCAGCATTCCGCAAGGCCCGCCGCACCCTTTTCCTTAGAGCACTGGGCGGCTACATAGTCCCGCACATCGGCCCCGGCAGAGAGGGTCAGCCCAAGGCGTGCGCTCACCTTCTGGGCCAGCGCATTCAGCTGCTGCGCCGCCAGTGCTGCAAGGTCCTCGCGGGCAAAGGCGCTGGTCTCGCACACATCGCCCACCGCCGCCACAAAGGGCGCACCGAACTTATCTGCCAGCGCGTCCCGGCCCTTGCGGGAAAAGAAGATGAGGTACTTGCCGCAGGGCGTGATGCTGCTCACCGCTCCCGGTGCCAGCGCCGTGCCTGCATCCACAAGGATGCCCTCCTTGTTCACCAGATACCGGCTGGAAAGCGGTGCGCTGCCCTTCACAGCAAGGTCTGCAAGAGTCTTGAGGAAAGCCGCATGGCAGCTTTCGTAGTGCTCAAAGATCACGATCTCCCCGGGTGCGTGCAGGGCCGCGTACAGATCCTGCAAAAACAGCTTTTCCGCACCGGAATTGGGGTAGAGGGCAAGGTCCACCACCGCGGTTTTGTCGCTCTGCAAAAGGCCCCGCGCCGCCATGATGCGGGCGGTCTCTTCCAGCGCAAAGTGCCGTCCGGTGCCTGCACCTCCGCAGATCAGGATCACATTGCGTGCCGCCGGGCGCTCAGTGCCCAGCACAAAGGGCCGGCGCATGGCGCGCACCACGCTGTCCACAAAGGCATCCTGCCCGAGAACGGTCTTTTTCACCTCGGCGGCAAGGCCCTCAAAGCTGCCAAGGTGCTCTGCGGTCACATCGGCAGTGCCCTTGGCAAGCAGGCCGTCCGCTTCCATATCCCGCAGCATCTGGCGGCTGTCCTCCAGAGCAGACTGCACCTCCGTGTCCTGCGTTTTCAGCTGGGCATTCTGTTTTTTGAGCAGGGCATCCAGCTGCTTCTGGTTTTCCAGCAGGGCAGCGTTCAGGTCCGGCACTGCGGGCGCTTTGGCCTTTGGCGTTTTGCTTTCCGGCTGGGCCGTGCCGCCAAAGCGCGGCTTTCCCCCTGCGCCGAACACACCGTTCATAAGGTTTTCCCAATCGTCGGTATATGCCATGGTTTGCCCTCCGTTTTTGTCGTTTTCTTCCAGTATAGTGTACCCGGACAGCTTTTGCAATTCCCTCTTGAAAAATCCACACCGGTTGTTTACACTTACTGTATGGAAAATAAGAAGAAGGAATGAAGGAAACCATGAGTGCCAGAACCCCCGCTGAACTGAAAGAACTGTTCGAGAGCGACACCTTTGCCCGGGACACCACCTGCACCGGGCCGTTGGGGCCGGAGTATACCCTTTCCGGCACGCGGCTGCGTCTGTGGGCACCTACAGCTCAGAGCGTGTGTGTGAACCTTTACCGCAAGGGCCATGGCGGCGTGTGCATGGGCACCCTGCCGCTGGAACGCGGGCCGCAGGGCGTGTGGAGCATCTATCTGCCCGGCGACCAGCACGGCCGTTACTACACCTTTACGGTGACGGTGGACGGCGTGAGCCGCGAGACCGGCGACCCTTACGCCCGCGCTGCCGGTGTGAACGGCACCCGCAGCATGATCGTAGATCTTGCCCGCACCGCCCCCTCCGGGTGGGAGCGGGATGTGCGTCCGGTCATCCCGCCGGAGCAGCGCGCAGTGTGGGAGGTGAGCGTGCGCGACTTCTCGCAGGACGCTGCCAGCGGCGTGCGCCCGGCATGGCGGGGCAAGTTCATGGCCTTTACCCAGCAGGGCACCACCCTGCACGGGGACGGCATCCACCCCACCTGCCTGAATTATTTAAAGCGGCTGGGCGTGAAGTATGTGCAGCTGATGCCCATTTTCGACTTTGGCAGCGTGGACGAGGCAAAGCCGCTGCTGCGGCAGTACAACTGGGGCTATGACCCCACCAACTACAATGTGCCCGAAGGCAGCTATTCCACCGACCCCACCCGCGGCGAGGTGCGCATCCGGGAGTGCAGGGAAATGATCGCAGCCCTGCACGCGGCGGGCATCGGCGTGGTGATGGATGTGGTGTATAACCACATGTACCGCAATGCGAACCCGCTGAACGACACCGTGCCCTGCTACTTTTTCCGCCAGAACGAGGACGGCAGCTTTTCCAACGGCAGCGGCTGCGGCAATGAATTTGCCAGCGAGCGGCCCATGGCCCGGCGGTATATGATCGATTCCATCCTCTACTGGGCGCAGGAATACCACATCGACGGCTTCCGGTTCGACCTGATGGGCCTGTACGACGTGGAGACCATCAACGCGGTGCGCACCGCGCTGGATACGCTGCCCGGCGGGCGGGATATCCTGATGTACGGCGAGCCGTGGCAGGGCGGCGGCAGCCAGCTGCACCGGTACGAGGCCAACAAGGCGAATCTGGCCATGCTGAACGAGCGCATCGGCATCTTCTGCGACGACACCCGCGACACCATCAAGGGCGGCTGCTTCAACGCCCGGGAGTCGGGCTATGTGGAGGGCAGGCCCGGCAGCTTCTGGGATATCGGCGGCGCGGTGGCGGCATGGTGCCGCAGCGACCGTCTGCCGTCCCACGCGCCCAGCCAGATCGTGAGCTATGTTTCCGCCCACGACAACTTCACCCTGTGGGACAAGCTGCTGCTGGTGCGGTACGAAAAGCCGGAGTTCACGGCGGCAGACAGCACAGCCCTTGCCCAGAACCGGCTGGCGGCGGGCATTTACCTGACCAGCTTCGGCCTGCCTTTCCTGCAGGCGGGCGAGGAGTTTGCCCGCACCAAAAAAGGGAAGGGCAACAGCTACCGCTCTTCGCCTGCGCTGAACCGGCTGGACTGGGAGCGGGCCGAAAAATATCATGCACTGGTGGACTACTACCGCGGCCTGCTGGCGCTGCGGGCAAGGTTTCCGCGGCTTTCCAGCACCGACCCCCACGCGCCGGATGCCCTGCACTTTTTCTCACTGGATCAGCCGCTGGTGGGCTGGCAGCTGCCCGCCCAGTGGGGCGACGGCGCAGCATGGCAGGCGCTGTGCGTGTTCTATAACCCCACCGAGACCAGCAAGGTCGTGCCGCTGCCGGTTGGGCGCTGGCAGATGCTGAGCGACGGCATATCGTCCAGCCTGTGGCGCGGCCCGGCAAGAGTGTATGAGCACGAGGCCGTGCTGATGCCTTACAGTGCCGCCATCTTTGGACAGATATAAAAACAGGAGCGGATGGAAAACTCTCATCCGCTCCTGTTTTCTATTTTGCTCAGCTGTTGGAAGCCGTCTTTTCGCCCAGTGTCACATTGACCGTCTGCATCTGGCCGTCGCGTGCAATGGTGATGGAAAGCGTATCGCCTGCTGCGTGCTTCTGCATCAGAGTGCCAAGGTCGTCCTTGGAGGCGATCTCGGTGCCGTCCACGCTCACGATGCGGTCACCGGCCTGCAGGCCTGCCTTTTCGGCAGGGCCGCCCTTGACCACCTCCACAACGTAAACGCCGTAGGCATTCACGCCCAGTTGAGAAGCAGTCTGTGCGTCGGTCACGGCCAGATAGGTGATGCCCAAATAAGGCCGTCCGGTCACATAGCCGTTCTCCAGCAGTTCCTGTGCCACCTTGATGGCATCATTGATGGGGATGGCAAAGCCCAGACCCTCTGCATCGCTGGAAGAGGATTTTGCATTCACAATGCCGACCAGCTCACCGTTCATATTGAACAGGCCGCCGCCGGAGTTGCCGGGGCTGACCGAAGCATCCATCTGGATCAGGGACATGGTGTTCACAGAGCTGCTGCCCTGAATGGTGACGCTGCGGTTCAAAGCGCTGATCATGCCGCCGGTCACGGTGCCGCCCAGCTCACCCAGCGGGTTGCCCACAGCCATCACGCTCTGGCCCACCTTCAGGCTGTCGCTGTTGCCCACGGTGGCGGGGGTCAGGCCGTCAGCATCGATCTTGATGACCGCGATATCGCTGGTGGTATCTTCGCCCACAAGGGTGGCGGTGTAGTCCTTGTCACCAATGGTAACGGTGATGGTGGAAGCGCCGTCCACCACATGTGCACAGGTGAGGATGTAGCCGTCCGAGCTGATGATCACGCCGCTGCCGGCACCGCTCTCCACCTGATTCTGGCCGTACCACGACCACTGAGAGTAGACCACCTGCTCCGTAGTGATGACCACCACGCTGGGGCTGACCAGATCAGCCACCTGTTCCGTGGTCAGGCTGCTGCCGCTGCTGGATGCTGCGGTGATGGAACTATCCGAACCGGGTGCACTGTCGGCCGTAGAGGAAGGTGCCACCTGCTGAATGACCACCTTGCCGCTGCCGCCAAACTTTGCCCCCACAAAGCCGCCCGCAAAGCCCATGGCTGCGGCCAGCACCAGCGCCACAGCGCTGCGTGCAACGCGCTTGCCATTGAACTTTTTCTTCTTTTTAGGGGGCTGCGCGTCCTGCGGCTGTACCGGATGTACCGGCGGCGTTGCACCACCTGCGCCGTTGTCTGTCTGCGGAGCGGTGTAAGCGGTCTCCGGTTCCGGCTGCGGGTCGTTGTACTGGTTGGCGGTGTTCATGCCGCTGCTGCCCACATTGGGATAACCGGTATCTCCGCTTTCGTTTTTATCCTGAGAGGAATAATCATATTCCCATTTGTTCTCATTGTCCATGCTGATACTTCCTTTCCGTAAGGGATACGTCCACAGGAGCCCTGTTCCGTTGAACTGCTCCTATTGTAACCATCAATTGTGAAAATCAATCGCGCGCGCCGTGAAGAAACTGTGAAATAAAGACGCGCTTTCCACCCTTGACAGCGGCCTTTGCGCTTGCTATTGTAAAAGTGTAAATTCAGGAGGAACACACCATGGAACTGCACCGCACAGACGAGGGCTTTGCCCTCTATAAGGAAAAAACACAGATCGGCTTCTGCGCGCTCACGCCCGCCCCGAAGGGGGCTGCCATCACCGCGTTTGGCATCGAACCGCAGTGGCGGCGCAAAGGCTACGGCTCCTATCTATTAAAAGAAGTCTTGCGCGCCTACGCCGGATACGACCGCGAAAAGGCTACCGTATTTACCGCCCCGCTGCCCGCCGATGCCGCAGAGCTTGCGTTCTGGGCAAAGTTCGGCTTTGCGGCAGAAGGCAGGCAGCTGGTGCGCCGCCGCACGCCGGACCTGACCGCCGTCAAGTTCGTGCAGGACTTTCTGGCCGCGCGGCTGGCACAGCCGCGCCTTTGCATCGATGCTACCTGCGGCAACGGCGGCGACACGGCCTTCCTGTGCGGCATCACCGCGCCGGAAGGAAAGGTAGTCGGCTTTGACGTGCAGGAAGCTGCCATTGCATCCACCCGGAAGCATCTGGAGCAGCTGGGCGTGCCTGCCGCCCGGTATGAGCTGCACTGCCAAAGCCACGCAGACCTTTTACAGGTTGTGCAGCCAGGCACGGCAGATGCGGTGATGTTCAACTTTGGCTGGCTGCCCGGGGCCGACCACGCAGTGTTCTCCACCGCGCAGAGCAGCATCCCCGCCCTGCAGGCGGCTTTGGAAGCCGTGCGCCCCGGCGGCGTGGTGAGCGCCATCCTCTACAGCGGGCAGGTCATCGGCACGGATGAAAAGCAGACGGTGCTGGAATATCTCCGGGCACTTCCGCTCAAAAGTTTTACCGTTCTGGTGTGTGATTTTGCCAACTGGGCCGAAACCGCCCCTCTGCCCTGCATCATCCTGAAAAAATAACGAAAACACTTGCATTATGGAGCGTTTTCGGATAAAATAGGGTACGTATGTGTAAAAACGAACTCCTTCAGTCTCGCATTCGCTCGACAGCTCCCTCTGGGAGGGAGCCTTTGATGCTGCGGGAAGGCAAAAGCCTCCCTCCTTGAGAAAGACTTCCCCCGGTCGGGGGAAGATGTCACACAAGTGACAAAAGGGGGAACAGTGGCATCGCGGAGCGATGACGGAAGGAGTTTTATCCGTATAGGAGAAATACTAGTTTATGACAAATCGTGAAGAAATCGAGCGCCGCCGGACGTTTGCGATCATCAGCCATCCCGATGCCGGTAAGACCACTCTGACCGAAAAGCTGCTGCTGTACGGCGGAGCCATCAATCAGGCAGGCTCCGTCAAGGGCAAGCAGAGCGCAAAGCACGCCGTGTCCGACTGGATGGACATTGAGAAGCAGCGCGGTATTTCCGTCACCTCTTCTGTCCTGCAGTTCAACTACGCGGGCAAGTGCGTGAACATTCTGGACACCCCGGGCCATCAGGACTTCTCGGAGGACACCTACCGCACCCTGATGGCGGCAGACTCTGCCGTCATGGTCATTGATGCCGCAAAGGGCGTTGAGGCACAGACCATCAAGCTGTTCAAGGTGTGCACCCTGCGCCACATTCCCATCTTCACCTTCATCAACAAGATGGACCGCGAAGCCCGCGACCCCTTTGAGCTGATGGAGAACATTGAGGAGATTCTGGGCATCAAGACCTACCCTATGAACTGGCCCATCGGCTGCGGCAAGGAGTTCAAGGGCGTGTTCGACCGCAACACCCGCAAGGTGCTGGCATTTTCCAGCGACGGCCGCGCCAACGGCGTGAAGAAAGTGGATGAGACCGAGGCCGAGCTGGGCGATCCCGCACTGGACGAGCTGCTCACCCCGTATCTGCACCAGCAGCTGGTGGATGAGATCGAGCTGTTGGACGGTGCCGCCGAGGAATTTGACCTCGACAAAGTGCTGCGCGGCGAGCTGAGCCCCGTGTTCTTTGGTTCTGCCCTGACCAACTTTGGCGTGGAGCCTTTTCTGGAGAACTTCCTGCGGCTCACTCCCACCCCGCTGGCCCGCGTGGACAGCCTGACCGGCGAGACCGTGGACCCCTGCCGCGACGAGTTCTCTGCCTTCATCTTTAAAATTCAGGCCAACATGAACAAGGCCCACCGCGACCGCATCGCCTTTATGCGCATCTGCTCCGGCAAGTTCGAGCGCGGCATGGAGGCCTTCCATGTGCAGGAGGGCAAGAACATCAAGCTGGCCACCGGCACCCAGCTGATGGCGCAGGACCGCGCCATCGTGGACGAGGCCTACGCCGGCGACATCATCGGCCTGTTCGACCCGGGCATCTTCTCCATCGGCGACACCTTGTGCACCGGCAAAAAGAAGGTCCAGTTCGCAGGCATCCCCACCTTCTCGCCGGAGCACTTTGCCCGCATTGAGCAGAAGGACACCATGAAGCGCAAGCAGTTCGTGAAGGGCATGGAGCAGATCGCGCAGGAGGGTGCCATCCAGATCTTCCGCGAAGTGGGCGGCGGCATGGAAGAAGTGGTGGTCGGCGTGGTCGGCGTGCTGCAGCTGGAAGTGCTGGAGTACCGCCTGAACACCGAGTACAACGTGGAGATCCGGATGCAGCAGCTGCCCTTTGAACAGCTGCGCTGGGTGCAGAACGACCCCGACACCTACAACCTGCGGGATCTGGACCTGACCAGCGACACCAAGGCTGTGGAGGATATGAAGGGCAACCGCCTGCTGCTGTTCACCTCCGACTGGGCGGTGCGCTGGGCTGAGACCCACAACGAAACGCTGAAACTGAGCGAGTTCGGTAATATCTGAGTTGAAAGAGAGCTGCGGTGCGGGAATATCCCGCAGCTGCGGTTCTTTTTTCATAAAACACAAAAAATACAACAAAGAATGCCAGCTATGGAATGCGCTGCTCCCATTGCGGGGAACACTGCTGGCATGGAGGGAAAATATATGCAAAACATCAATATTGGCAAAAGCGGCATTCAGGTGCCATTTCTCGGCATGGGCACCTGGGCCATCGGCGGCGGTGCATGGTGGGGCGATAACGACGACAGCCTTTCAGTCAAGGCCATCCAGACTGCTGTGGAGCAGGGCATCCAGTGGATCGACACCGCTCCCATCTACGGCCTGTACCACAGCGAGACCGTGGTGGGCGAAGCCATGAAGCACATCGACCGCGACAAGGTGGTGCTTTCCACCAAGTGCGGTCTGGAGTGGCGGCATGAAACACCGGTGCTGCACAAGGTCGTGGACGGCACCACCGTTTACCGCGACCTGTCTGCAAAGAGCATCATCGAGGATGTGGAGGACAGCCTGCGCCGCCTGCACACCGATCATCTGGATGTGCTGTACACCCACTGGCAGACCCCCGATTTCGGCATCTACCCGCTGGAAGAGACGGTGGAAGCCATGATGAAGCTGAAGGAGCAGGGCAAGATCCGTGCCATCGGTGCATCCAATGTCACTGCAGATATTATCCGCGGCTACTGCAAGTACGGCCAGCTGGATGTCATTCAGGAAAAGTACAGTCTGCTCACCCGCCGTGTGGAAAAGCAGCTGCTGCCCACCTGCAGGGAGCTGGGCGTTTCGGTGCAGGCATACTCTCCGCTGGAGCAGGGCCTGCTGACCGGCAAGGTGACTATGGAAACCACCTACCCCGAGGGCAGCACCCGCAACTCCAACCCCAGCTTCCAGCCCGCCCGCCGGGCACAGGCGCTGGATATGCTGGCAAAGTGGGGCGACCTGACCGAGAAATACGACTGCTCTCTGGCACAGCTGGTGATCGCCCTGACCGCCCGCATGATCCCCGGCCTGCATGTGCTGTGCGGTGCCCGCACCCCGCAGCAGGTGATGGACAACGCTGGTGCGCTGAACATCAAACTGGACGGTGCCGATGCCGTCCGCATGAAGTGGGATGTGGATGCCATCTCCTGAGGTTTTAAAAGCTCCGAAAAAGGCCGGAGCCGACAGGTAATGCTGACGGCTCCGGCCTTTGATATTGATAGCAGGTTTGCAAACTGGAATTTTACAGAGTATGAATGATATGAGAAGCGAGCTCTGCGTTTTCTTTATCTACAAAAATCTCTGTAATATACCGGGGCTTTATTCCAAAAGTCCCAATTTGAGCCCGCATCCGTGTCGCGTCAAAAACACTTCGCTGATTAGCATCTTTGGTTTTGCAATAGCATTTGATTCCAGCTGCTGTCAAAGCATCTGTAATACGATGGCAATAAGTTGAATCCGAAACAGTTGCCACCCGTAACTTGAAGAATTGCTCTAGCATGGTAAACCTCCTATGCAAAAAATGAACAACGGTTATTTGATGAATCAACGTAGCAGTGCGACTTCAAAATTCTGCTTTATCTTTACCCGTTCTCCTTCCAGAACAGCCCGCCGGAGGTCTGGAACAGCATCCACGGGTTCACGCTCTTGCTGCCAAGCTTGAAGTCCATGGTCAGTTCTTCGCCCAGCACACCCACAGCCTGCCCCTTTTCCACGCTCTGCCCGGCGGAGACGGAAAGAGTCTGCAGCCCGTACAGGTAGCTGCGCATCCCGCAGCCGTGGTCGATGACCACCGTGTTGCCGGTAAGGGCCAGCTCTGCGGCCAGCACCACTACGCCGTTTGCAGGGGCACGGCAGGGTTCACCGGGGATGGTATAAAGCTTTGTGGAGTTGGAACGGCTGCCCTGCTGGCCGTTCGCCACCCTGACCTGACCGTAATCCACAAGGGTGGTGTAGCTTTCCACCGGGTTCACAAAGCCGCCCTGCCACATTTTTTCCCGCGCGGGCGCTTCGTACAGGCCCCAGACTGCATTGCGGAACTGGGTGTTTGCCGCATCCGATGCATCCGGTTCCGGCTCCACGTCCACCGTGCCAAAATCCTTGGGCAGCACGATGATGCTGCGGGTGATGGTCTCGCCGTTCACGGTAATGTTCACCTCATGCCCGCCGGAGGAAGCGTTGTATGCCGCCGGGATGTAGGCCCGCCAGCCATCGGCTGCACGCACGCACTGCACATTGCCAAGGTCGGTCTCCACAGTGGGTGCTGCATCGCCGGTCATGCCGGAGATGCGCAGGCCCACAATGCCGCCCTGCTCCACCCGCTCGGCGGAAAGCTCCACCTCCGCGCTGGCCTGCAGGGTGAACCGGAAGGCATAACGATACCAGCCGGTGGGCTTTGCGGGCTTTTCCAGCCCCAGATTTTTGCGCACTGAGCCGGTGCTGCCGCCCTCAAATTGGGTGGCCATGCCGCCCTCCGGCACCCGCCAGACCGATAGCTCTGCCTTATATTCGCCGTTGGCTGGGAACAGAAAGCTCTCATATTCACTGGCTGTGCCCGTGAACACCGTCTCGCCGGAAGCCGTCCGGATGGTCAGAGTGGTGTAGCTGGCCCAGTCCGGCAGGGTGATGGCCGGGTGGGCCGTGTACAGCGTGCCCAGCTTCTGCACCGTGAGGGTGGCGGGGCTGGCAAACACCTTATCGAGCTTTCCGCCGATGAGCGGCACCTGCCAGCACCAGCCGTTGGGTTCCAGCGCTTCGGTGCCAAACTGCGCGGTGCTGTCCGGGCAGCCGCCCTCGGTGGTAAAGGCATAGCTCACGCCCATCACCGCGCCCAGAAAGATGCCTACGCCCAGCACCACACCCACGAGCCAGAGCAGAAAACGCTTCATGATACACTCCTTCTATGTAGCAAAAAGGGCGCACCGGCACAGCCTTTTGCAGACTGCCGGTGCGCCCGAAGGTTTACGGTTCGTGTTTTTTATTCTGCAGCATCCTCTGCAGGGGCAGCCTCTTCGGCAGCAGCCTCCGGCTCTACCGTTGCAGCATCGTCCTCGCCGAACAGCAGACGCTCGTACTCGTCCAGTTCCTTCTCACGGCGGTGCAGGTAAACAGCAACAGCAGCAAGGGCACCGGCAACAGCGGCCAGAACAGTGATCACAGCGACCAGACAAGATTTCTTCATAGGTTCAGTACACTCCTTTTTTCGTTGAAACGATGTTTCAGCTTTCATTCCAGTGCTTGTTGGCTTTTATTATACCCGTTCCTGTCAAAAATTACAACCATTCAGGTCAAAAAGGCCAAAATTTCATATGATAAGCTTCCTGTATGCCTTGAATGCACCGGGCAGCGTATACTCGGCCTGCAGGGCTTTCCGGCTTGCCCACACGCAGCCTGCCGGAGCATCTTGGGCGGGCACATGCAGCAGGATGCCGTTCATATGCCACTCGATGTGGCTGAAGATGTGCTTTGCAGCGGGCAGCGCTTCCGGCGCGGCGGTGCCGGTATCCATCCCCATGGCCTGCAGGCGGGCAAGGACCTCTCCGGCGGCAAGGGCTTCACCCTCCCACAGTACCGGCTGCCACAGCCCGGCAAGCAGGCCCTTTTGGGGCCGCTGCTGCAAAAGGAAGCCTGCCGGGCTTTCCAGCAGGGCCAGCGTCACAGGCTGCAGTCTGCGGGGCTTGGGCGCTGCTTTGCGGGGCAGCTCCAATGCAGTGCCCGCAGCACGGGCGGCGCACAGGTGGGCGAGCGGGCATTTTTCGCACAGGGGCGCACCGTTCGGCACGCAGACCAGCGCTCCCAGCTCCATAAGGGCCTGATTGTAGTCGCCGGGCGCATCCGGCGGCTGGTGCTCCATCACGCGGGCGGTGAACGCTTTTTTCACGGCCGGTTCCGTGACGGCAGCGGGGTCGTTGTACAAACGGGAGAACACCCGCAGCACATTGCCGTCCACGGCGGGCACCGGGATGCCGAAGCTGATGGACGCAATGGCCCCAGCGGTGTAGTCCCCGATGCCGGGCAGCGCCCGCAGGGCATCGTAGTCGGCGGGCAGCTGTCCGCCGTACTGCTCGCAGACGATGCGTGCAGCCTTTTGCAGGTTGCGCACCCGGCTGTAGTAGCCAAGACCCTCCCAGAGCTTGTGCAGCTTTTCCTCTTCGCAGGCGGCAAGGGCCGGAATGTCCGGCAGGGCGGCGAGAAAGCGTTCGTAGTAGGGCAGTGCCGCCGAGACCCGGGTCTGCTGCAGCATGATCTCGCTGAGCCACACATGGTAGGGGCTGGGGTCGGTGCGGAAGGGCAGGATGCGGTGGTTTTTGTAAAACCAGTCCAGCAGGGCAGAGGAAATGTTTTCCACTTGTTTTGTGCTCCTTGTTGAAAAGTCAGACATCTTGCCGATTTAGAATTGCCTCCGCTTTGCTCTGGCAATCATAGCGGTAAAATTTTTATAGAAAGCGATCCCGGAAAGTCTGCGGACTTTCCGGGATCGCACTTTCACAGGTAAGGCCGCTGCGGTCAACAGCTGTATCATTTTAAAGCAGCAGTTTCCGGATACGGCCCCTTGCGTGAAAATGTGTTTGGAGCGGCCCGCAGGCCGCGACAAACACGAATATTAAAAATTCATTCCGCTGAATATGCCCAAAGCGCAAGCGGAGGGCATTCAAATCGTCATACTCAGAATCCGTATGCAGTGCGGGGGAAGGGCAGCACGTCACGGATGTTCTGGATGCCCGTGAGGTACATGATCATGCGCTCGAAGCCCAAGCCGTATCCGGCGTGCTCCACGCCACCGAACTTGCGCAGATTCAGGTACCAGTCGTAGTTGGTCTTGTCCATGCCCAGCTCGTCCATGCGGGCCACCAGCTTGTCGTAGTTCTCTTCACGCTGGCTGCCGCCGATCAGCTCGCCGATGCCGGGCACCAGCATATCTGCGGCTGCCACGGTCTTGCCGTCCGGGTTCTGCTTCATGTAGAAGCTCTTGATCTCCTTCGGGTAGTCGGTGACGAACACAGGCTTTTTGAACACCACCTCGGTCAGGTAGCGCTCGTGCTCGGTCTGGATGTCCACGCCCCACTCCACAGGGAACTGGAACTTCTTGTTGTTCTTCTTCAGGATCTCGATGGCCTCGGTGTAGCTGATGCGGCCAAACTCGCTGTTTGCCACCAGCTCCAGACGCTCGATGAGGCCCTTGTCGATGAACTGGTTGAAGAAGGCCATTTCATCCGGGCAGTTGTCCAGCACGTAGCGGATGACGTACTTGGTCATGGCCTCGGCGGTGTCCATGTAGCCGGACAGATCGCAGAATGCCATCTCCGGCTCGATCATCCAGAACTCGGCGGCGTGACGGGTGGTAAAGCTCTTCTCGGCACGGAAGGTGGGGCCGAAGGTGTACACCTTGCCGAATGCCATAGCCATGGCCTCGGCTTCCAGCTGGCCGGAAACGGTCAGGTTGACCGGCTTCTCGAAAAAGTCCTGGGTGTAATCCACGGTGCCGTCCTCGTTCTTGGGCACATTCTCAAGGTCGAGGGTGGTCACGCGGAACATTTCACCGGCGCCCTCACAGTCGGAAGAGGTGAGCAGCGGAGAGTGAGAGTAAACGAAGCCGTTCTCCTGGAAGAACTTGTGGATGGCGTAGGCAGCGGCGCTGCGCACGCGGAAAGCGGCGTTGAAGGTGTTGGTGCGGGGGCGCAGGGTGGGCATGGTGCGCAGATATTCCATGCTCATCTTCTTTTTCTGCAGCGGATACTCGTCCGCCGGGCAGTCGCCCAGGATCTCCACACTGTCGGCATTCAGCTCAAAGGGCTGCTTTGCCTGCGGGGTGAGCACCAGCTTGCCCTTGACGCGCAGGCTGCTGTACAGACCGGTGTGGATCACCTCATCGTAGTTGGCCAGCTTGCCTGCTTCCAGCACGACCTGCAGGGTCTTGAAGCAGCCGCCGTCCGACAGGGCGATGAAGCCGATGTTCTTGGAGTCGCGGATGTTCTTTGCCCAGCCGCAGACGGTGATCTCGGTGCCGTCGGCGGGGGTGTTTTTGAACAGCGAAACGATCTCGGTACGTTCCATGATAGTTCTCCTTTATAACATAAAAAAGACAGCTTTGTTCTCCCTGAAAGTTCAGGGCGAACAAGCTGTCTTGTAATGTCCGCGGTGCCACCTGAATTACCGGAAGTGTCCGGTCGCTCACGCGCTCAATAAAAGCGCTGCCCCTGTAACGCAGGGCCTGCGGCGCACCTACTAATGGCAGCTGCCATGTTCAGTTTGCTGCTCCCGGGTGTTCGTTCACGCGGCGTGCGGGCGCGGCTCTCAGCTGTGCCGCACTCTCTGGGCCGGACGGCCCGCGCTACTTTTCCCGATCTTTGCATTTGACCTTTAAAAAATAGCACTTTGGCGGCGTTTTGTCAAGCACCGCCCAGCAATGCGGCAGCAAGGCCCTTTGCCGCCAGCTGCCCGGCATAAAGAGCCTCGTTCAGGTTATTGCCGTGCCCGCCGATCTCAATGAGCAGGCTGCCGGTGGTCAGATCCTGATTGTAGAACCGGTAGCTGAACAGCACCGGCCGGGTAAAACCGGGGTACATTCCTTCCATGCTGCGCTCCCACGCAGCGGCAAAGCGCAGATTCTGCCGCCAGCCCGGCAGCTGAACGGTGGTGCCGTTGTCGCACCCGCAGATGATCATGACCTGTGCGGCCTGCCGTCCGTCCACCGTGCACACCGGGGCATAGCGGCTGCCGCTTTCCGTCTCGATGGCATCCCGGTGGACATCCAGCACCACCTTGATGCTGGGATACCGGGCCAGATACTGCTGCACCACGGCCCGGCTGTTGGCATAGCTGCCGGTGTAGCTTGGGTAGTCGTTCAGGGTCTCGTCGTGCAGGGTGTTGATGCCTGCCGCATTGAGGGTATCGGCCACCACACGGCCCACCGCGCACATGTTCACGCTGCAGTCGGTGCTGCGGGCACCATCGCCGGGGGCAAACCACAGCCCGGCCGAAAGGCGGTAGTCCTCGGTGGCGTGAGTGTGCATCACCAGCACCTGCGGGTCGGGACTGTTCGGCTCAATGGCAAAGGGCAGCGGATTCTCGATCTCCGCCGCAATGTCTGCCGCCGTCTGCCGGGTATTGTTTTTGATGCTGCCCGCCCCGCAGGGAATGTACTTTTCGCCGCTGCCCTGCGGATAATTTTTTTCAATGACAGTACCCGCATCCGCCGGGCGGGCTTCCTCGCCCAGCAGCGGCACAAGGTAGTCCTCAATGTTCCCGGTCAGCGCCTGCACGGCCTGCGGCAGAGAGGATGCCGCTTCCGGCGTGCTGTCCGGTGCGGCTTCCACCTGCACAGATGATGCGGGCTGCTCCTGTGCGGACTGCCGCCCCAGCCAGAAAAGAGTTTCGGCCATTGGCAGCGGTGCAGTAATGGCCGCAGCCAGCATCAGTGCCGCCGTGCGGGCAAAGATGCACAGTGCGGCAAACAGAGCAGCCGCTTCCAGAAACGGCACGATATGCCCCTGCGCCCGGGCGGGCGGCAGTGCTTTGCTGCGCATAAAATAACCTCCCTTCCGGCCCACCGGTGTTACCCCGCCAGCCAGAACAGCTGCGCCACGCTGAGCCGCGGCTGCAAGGCCCGGTTGATGGCACCGGCCAGCAGAGCCGAGCCGTGGGCGATCACGCTGTCCAGCGCCCGGGGCGTGACCACAAGATCTGCTCCTTCGTCCGAATCCATCAAGGTGGGGATGCCCGCCGCGATCACCGGCACGCCCAGCGCTGCCGCGTCCAGATGTTTTGCATGATCCACCTGCGCCGGGTACAGCCCGGTATCGGAGAACTGCACGCTGCGGCCCAGCCGCGCGCCCTCGGCACTGCAAAGGCTGTCCACGCAGATCAGGGCCGCCGGCCGCACCGCTTCCACCATGGCCCCGGCCAGCTGGCGCAGAGTCAGCCCGGTGGAGGCCGACACCCCCGGCGCAATGGCGGCCACCGGCCGGATGCCTTTTACCGGCAGCGTGTGCTGCGGCCCCATGGTGACTAAAATCTTCTGCGCCGTGCGCGGGCCGAGAGCATCCGCCGTGACCCGCCGGTTCCCGATGCCCAGCACCAGCACCGGCCCTTCCGGCGGCAGCAGGGCGCGCAGTTCTGCCGCACAGGTCTCGATCACCGCAGCGTCCCGCTCGTCCAGCACGCTGACGCTGGGCATTTCCAGCGTGACATACCGCCCGCGGGGCTTCGCCAGCCCTTCGCGCGCGATCTCCACCCGCGTTATTGTGACCCCGCCGCGCTTTGCTGTGGCAAGCCTTACCCCGGCAGGCAGCGCCCCCTGTGCCGCGCCAAACATCTCGTCTGCCATATCGGTAAAACGCATTTTTCTGCTCCTCCTGCCTGTTTTGGGGCCAAATGCCCCCTCTGCACGCAGAAAGTATGGCAAAAATAAAACTTTTCTAAACAAAAATCAAAAAAACGCTTGCGCTGGTACGCGAAATATGGTATCATAGGGTGCGCTGTTATAGGTAGCCAAGGAGGTGGAACGAATGCCTAACATCAAATCTCAGAAGGACCGCGTCGTGCAGGCTGCTGCAGAGCAGGCTCACAACAAGGCCATTAAGACCAACCTGAAAACAGTCGTCAAGAAGGCAGACGCTGCCATCGATGCGAATGCCGCTGACAAGGACGCAACCGTCCTGGCTGCTGTTTCCGCGATCGACAAGGCTCGCGCTAAGGGTGTCATCAAAAAGAACACCGCCAGCCGCAAGATCAGCCGTATGGCAAAGCGTGCTAACAAGAACGCTTGATCGCTTTCTGATTGACGAACAAAACCTCTGTACCGGGTTCCCGGCACAGGGGTTTTTGTTTTGCCCGCTTTTCAGGGCACGGCAGCAGGCCGCTCAAAATCACACAGGGTGGCAAAATCGAACCCCGGTGCCTGCTCCAGAAGCTGCTCCGGCGGCAGGCCGTCGGGCGGCTCGGCCAGCAGCGCCCACGCAGCCCATGCCGTGGGCACCGCCGCCGCAAGGGCCAGCCCCGGCAGCGCCAGTGCCGGGCATGTATGGAACGCACTGCCCGGCGGCAGGGCTGCCACCGCGCACAAGGCCTGTGCAGCCCAAAGCTCCCACAAAAGGGTCGTCCAGCGGTGCTTCATCCGCATCACCTCCTGTTTTGCACAGTTTACCGCAGTGCGGTGGAAAAACAGGGCGAAGGGTGGCGGACAAAGCAGCAATGTTCCCGTGTATTTTTTCTTCAGTTCTGGTCGTGACTTTTGCCCACCCAGCTGCACACCACGCCGCACACAAGGCTGGTGGTAACACCGGCCGCAGCGGCGGTCAGCCCGCCGGTGAGGATGCCCACAGCACCTTCTTCCTGCAGCGCAGTGCGCACGCCCTTTGCCAGCAGATGGCCAAAGCCCAGCAGGGGAACCGTGGCCCCGCACCCGGCAAACTCGGCCAGCGGGGCATACCACCCAATGGCCGAAAGCACCACGCCCGCCACCACATATCCGGTCAGGATGCGGGCCGGGGTCAGGCCGGTCAGGTCGATGAGCAGCTGTCCCGCCACGCAGATGGCCCCGCCCACACAGAAAGCCCAGAAATAGTTCATCTTACTTCTCCTTTTCCGGCGCACGCAGCTCCACCAGATGCGCCACCGCCGGGATGGTCTCCTTCTGCAAAAAGGTAGTCTGGCTCATCAGGGCCCCGGTGGCTGTGAACAGTACCCGCTTCTGGCTGCCCCGGCGCAGGCGCGGCAGGATGTGCCCGCACAGCACCGCCGCGCAGCAGCCCGGGCCGGAGCCGCCGCTCTTTACGCTCTGCTCGTTTGCGTCGAACAGGATGCACCCGCAGTCCACATGGTTTTTGATCAGCAAGCCTTCTGCGGCCAGCAGCTCCCGCAGCAGCTGACTGCCCACCTGCCCAAGGTCGCCGGTATAGATGCAGTCGAACTCCTGCGGTTCGGTGCCGGTATCCTTAAAATAGTGCAGCAGGGTGGAAGCCGCTGCCGGGGCCATGGCAGCCCCCATATTGTTGATGTCCTTTACCTGATAATCCTGCACACGGCCAAAGGTGGCAGCGGCAATGCCAACGCCTTCGCCCTGCGGCTGCAAAAGGCAGCATCCGGCAGCGGTGGCAGTCCACTGGGCCGTGGGCGTGCGCACCGCGCCGTAGCTCAGCGGCGTGCGGAACTGCCGCTCTGCCGCGCAGAAGTGGCTGGAAGCCATGGCCAGCAGATTGCGCGCAGCACCGCCCTCGCACAGAGCAGCGCCCAGCGCAAGGCCCTCGGCCATGGTGCTGCAGGCCCCGAACAGCCCGGCAAAGGGCACGCCCAGCTCCCGCATGGCATAGCTGGATGCCGTGCACTGGGCCTGCAGATCCCCGGCAAGGGCCAGCTGCACCTTTTCCTGCGGAAGCGCCGCTTTTTGCAGGCACAGCCGCGCGGCGCGCAGCTGCAGGTATTTTTCCGCAGCTTCCCAGCTGGACTGGCCAAAGCGGTTGTCTGCGCTCAGCTCGTCGAACTCTGCCGCCAGCGGGCCTTCGCTCTCTTTTTTGCCGCCCACCGCTGCACCCGCAGCGATCACCGGCAGTGTCTGGAACAGCAGGGTATCCCCGCACCGGACCGTCATAGGCAAAATTTCTCCTTCGTGGAAAATAGATGGAAACCGTTCCATAAAATATTGTATAATAACATCATGCTGCAATCTTACGGCACACTTGCCCGTGTTTATGACAGCACAGGCACACCCGCCATGCCCAGCACCCACAGCACCGCGCCGTACACCACCGCCGCCAGCGTGCCGTACACGATCACCGGCCCGGCAATGGTGAACATCTTGGCCCCGGTACCCAGCACCCGGCCCTCGGCCTTGAACTCGATGGCCGCGCTGACCACCGCATTGGCAAAGCCTGTGATGGGCACCAGCGACCCGGCCCCGGCCTTTGCGGCCAGCTTCTGGTACCAGCCCAGCGTGGTAAGCACCGCTGAGAGCACGATCAGGCTGCAGCTGGTCAGGGTGCCGGCAAGGTCGGCTTCCACGCCCATGGCAAGATAGCTCTGGCGCAGCACTTCGCCCAGCAGGCAGATGCCGCCGCCCACGCCAAAAGCCCACAGGCAGTCCAGCCCCAAGGGCGAGTGCGGCCCGATGCGCCGCACCCGGCGCGCATATTCCTGTGCTGTCATTTTCATATTGTTTCCCCTCCGGGCATAGCTTGCCCATAGGAAGCAAACTCTATGCACATCCACCGGAAAGAAGGTATTCCAGATGAATCCGTCTGTCCATCCTCATCACCGCCGCCATCTGCGGCCCGCCGTGCGGCGCGTGCTCACCGTTACCGTCGTGGCCTGCATTGCCGTGGGCGGGGCCTCGTTCGTGCTGCACAGCCGTTCCGCTGTGCCTGCCGCCTCGGCAACTTCCACGTCCAGCGCCTCGGCAGCATCAGAGGCAGAAAGCAGTCTGCTGACCGCCCGGCAAGCGCAGGCCATTCTGAATGATCCCCGCATGGTGCTGGTGAACCACACGAACAAAATGCCGGACGATCATACCTTTACCACCAAGGCGTGCGGCTCGGCCACCGCTGTGAACAAGACCCTGCAGACCGAAGCCGCCGATGCGTTCCTCGCCATGCAGGCCGCCGCCGCAAAGGACGGCGTGACCATCTGGATGCAGAGCGGCTACCGCAGCGTGGACTACCAGAAGAACCTCTACGACCAAAAGACCCAGTATTTCCGCAATAAGGGCCTGAGCGAAGCCGAAGCGAAAAAGCAGGCGGCAAATATCGTGAACCCGCCGGGCTACTCGGAGCACAACTGCGGCCTTGCTGCCGACCTGAACAGCCCGGAGCACACCGACCTGACCGAGGGCTTTGAAAACACCGAGGCCTTCCGCTGGCTGAGCGCCCATGCCGTGGAATACGGCTTCATCCTGCGGTACCCCAAAAACGCAGAAGCCGTTACCGAGATCACCTACGAGCCGTGGCACTGGCGCTATGTGGGGCCGGAAAATGCGGCCCTGATCCAGCAGAGCGGCCTGTGCTTTGAGGATGCCGTTGCCGTGCTGCAGAAGCTTGCTGCAGGAGAGAAGATCACCGGTTAAAAATCCGTAAAACCGAGGGGCTTTTCGTTGCATTTTGCACACAGTTATGGTAAGATAACAATAGTCTGCCCTGATGCAGGACCGCTTTGGGCAGCTGCAAGAATGTTTTGAACAAAAGAGGGAATATTTTATGATAAATCGCACAAAAATCTTTACAATTGCTCTCACTGGCGCGCTGGCCGCTGTCGCTCTTACCGGCTGCGGCGGCTCCGCCAGCTCTTCGGCCGCTCCCTCCTCCGTTTCCACCGCTGCTGCGGAATCTCCCGCTTCCAGCGCCGCTGCATCCGCTGTTGTGGACAATGCTGCCGAGAACGGCTCTGATGCACTGGACGGTGTTTTCAATGCTCTGCTGGAAGCCGACCCCATCTCCAACCAGTTCGAGATCGCAGCCATGAACATTGAGTACGATTTCGGCCTGAAGGCTGAGGACGTGGTGAGCTACAAGGGCGTGAAGAGCAACGACAACGGCGATGCCGGTCTGGTGCTGGTGCTCGAAGCTGCCGACGGCAAGGCCGAGGACGTAGCCAACCAGCTGGCTTCCTACCAGCAGGATCAGGTGGCCTTCTACGGCAACTACGCCGAGTTTGCTCAGGCGCAGGATAACGTGGAGAACGCTGTCATCGCCTTCAAGGGCAACACCGTTGTCATGGTGATCGCATCCAACGAGTGCACTGCCGATCTGGACAGCGCCGTGGACAGCGCACTGGCAGACTGAATCTGGATCCACCCAAGGCCGGTGCCATTTGCGGCATCGGCTTTTTTCGGCTAAAAGGAGGCTGACGCTTTGGTTTTCAGCACCATCATCTTTCTGTTCCGGTTTCTGCCCATCACGCTGGCGCTGTATTACCTTGCGCCCGCAAAGCTCAAGAACACCGTTCTGTTCCTCTGCAGTCTGGTGTTCTACTGCTGGGGCGAGGTACGGTTTTTCCCGGTCATGGTGGCCCTCATCCTCATCAACTACATCAGCGGCCTGTGCATCGAGCACTTCGACCAAAAGCCGGCCCTGCGCAGGACATTTCTGCTGGTGGCCCTCATTGGCAGCCTTGGGATGCTGTTCTACTTCAAATACGCAAACTTTGTGCTGCGCAGCGCAAACGCCCTTCTGGGCACCGCCTTTGCCGAGATCCAGGGCATTGGCACTCTGCCGCTGGGCATCAGCTTTTACACCTTCCAGACCCTTTCCTACTCCATCGATGTTTACCGCCGGGATGTAAAGGCAGAGCGTAATATCATCGACTTTGGTGCCTATGTGGTCATGTTCCCTCAGCTGATCGCCGGCCCCATCGTGAAATACCGCGATGTCTCGAACCAGCTGCACGTATACCGGCACCGCTACAGCCTGCAGCAGATCGAAGAGGGCATGACCCTGTTCACCTTTGGCCTTGCCAAAAAGGTGCTGCTGGCGGATGCCATCGGTGCTTTGTGGACAGACATCATCGGCGTTGCGGACAGCCCTTCCACCACCTTTGTGGGCCTTGCCAATGCATCCACCCCGCTGGTGTGGCTGGGCATCATCGCCTACAGCCTGCAGCTCTACTTTGACTTTTCCGGCTACTCCATGATGGGCATTGGCATGGGCAAGATGCTGGGCTTCGACTTCCCCGCAAACTTCAACTACCCTTATATCTCCGCATCCATCACCGAGTTCTGGCGGCGCTGGCACATGACCCTTTCCGGCTGGTTCCGGGAGTATGTGTATATCCCTCTCGGCGGCAACCGCAAGGGTCTGAAGCGCCAGATCTTCAACCTGTTCGTGGTGGAGCTGCTCACCGGCATCTGGCACGGCGCGAACTGGAACTTTATCTGCTGGGGCCTGTACTACTTTGTGCTGCTGGCTGTAGAAAAGCTGTTCCTGCTGCCCCACCTGCAAAAGGGCAGAGTGTGGCCCCACATCTACACCCTGTTCCTCGTGGTGGTGGGCTGGGCCATGTTCGTGGGCAACGATACGGGCGTAAGCTTCGGTCTGCTGTTCCACAAGCTGTTCGTTCCTTCCGGCGGTGTTTCGCCGCTGTACTTCCTGCGCAACTACGGTGTGCTGCTGGTGGTCAGCATCCTCTGCTGCACCCCGCTCATTGAAAAGATTTGGAACCTGCTTAAAAAGAATGCCGTCACCCGCTGTGCCGCCATTCTGGCGCTGCTGGTGGTCTCCACCGCCTATGTGGTGGGCAGCACCAACAGCCCGTTCCTCTATTTCAACTTTTAAGGAGGCGTGAAGATGGACAAGCATTCCAAAAAATCTTCCTCGCTCCTGCACTACCCGGTGCTGGTGGTGTTCAGCCTGTTCTTTATTGGTCTGTTCGCACTGGACCTTATTACACCGGACCGCGCCTACAGCGAGATGGAAAACACCACCCTTTCCCAGCGCCCGGCGCTGACCCAGCTTTCCGCCAAGGGGCTGAACAGCTACTTTACCGCCTACACAAAGTACGTGAAGGATCAGGTGTTCGGCCGCGATGAGTGGATCAGCCTGCAGAGCGTAGTGGAGACCACCCTGCTGCAGAAGGAGCAGAACGGCGGCATCCTGCTGGGCAAGGAGCACATGATGTTCCCCCGCACCTTCAGCCTGCTGGACAGCGAGAACCGCACCCTGCCCAAGAACACCGCCGCTGTGGAAGCACTGTGCCAGCGCCACCCGGGTAAGGTGGATGTACTGCTGGCCCCGGCAGCATCGGTCATTTACCCGGAAAACGTGCCTGCAAACGCGCCGCTGCTGGATGAGGATGCCTATCTCGACCAGCTTTCCGCCGCCGTACAGGCCGCCGGAGGGCGCTTTGTGGATGTGCGGCAGACCCTTGCCGAACACAAGGACGAATATATCTACTACCGCACCGACCATCACTGGACGAGCCTTGGCGCATACTACGCCTACCAGCAGCTGTGCGGTACGCTGAGCCTGACCCCCTTCGACCCCGCCGCGCACACGGCTCTGACCGCCGAAAATTTCTACGGCACCCACTACTCCAAGGCACGCACATGGAATGCCGTGCCGGATACTATCACCTACTACGACCTGCCGAACAGCCTGACCATCTATAACGTCACCGCTGCAGGCCAGCCCGCAGACGGCCAGACCACCGGCCTGTACGACACGGACAAGCTGAACGTGTACGATAAGTACGCCATGTTCCTGCATGGCAACAACGGCCTGAGCCGCATTGAGGGCGACGGCACCGGGCGCATTCTGGTAATCAAGGACAGCTACGCCAACTGCTTTGCACCCTACCTGACCGCAAACTACGCCCAGATCGATGTGGTGGACTTCCGCAACTACAACTACGGTCTGGATCAGCTGATCGCGGATAACGATTATGACCAGATCCTGGTGCTGTACAGCTTTGACAGCTTCAAGAGCGACCCGTACCTCTACCGTGCCGGTGTGGCCGGGTAAACATGGCAGCGCCTTTTCCGCAAAGGAAAGGGCGCTGTTGTTTTATGTCAAATTATTGCAGTCTTTTTTCACAAATTTTTCCAGTTCTTTTCGGAAGTCTCTCCAGTTTTTGCGCACTCTGCCCATTCACCCCTTGAAAAAATGCAACGGGTGTTGTACAATGGCGATATAGAGCAGTTGCTCTTCACCGATGGTTCGATTTGGTGTGAACAGTGCATAGAATGTGCTGATACGATCTTTGATTCAAAGGAGTGTTATTATGGAAAACAAGATCATGATGCCTGCTTCCTACAACGTTCTTTCCTGCGAAGAGATGACCTACACCGAGGGCGGTGCTACCTTTACGGAAGCTCTGCTGAACTGGATTCCGCCCATTGGCTGGTACATGGGTGTTACCGCCATGCGCAACTACCGCAAGAGCCACCCCAACGACTGGCTGGATACCGGTCTGGATGCTCTGAGCCGCGATATGGATTCCAGTGCGCAGAACATGCTGCGTGATCTGGGACGCATCGTCTGGGTCACCGCGACCAGCGCTACCGGCGTTGGTTTTCTGGTCAATGCTGCCATCGTCCTGCTCTGACCCTGCTCATAAGATCCGTCCGGAGAGACCAAAGACCCCTTTACCCGCGGCCTTTTCCGCCAGAGAGGGCCGCGGGCTTTTCATCAAGCAGAAATAAGAAATCGGCTGCCTGAGCACTGTATACCGTCTGAACGGCCTTTTGCCTGCAGAGAACAGCACTGCTTTCCTTTTCCTGCAAGCAACTACTCGCGTCATGCGGCGGCGCGCCCTGCTTCATGAGAACGGTCTCCAAGCGCATATCCCGGTTTATTTTTGGGTTTTAAACAGTGCGATCTTGCACTGTCTGGATAGCTTTGATTCAAAGGAGTGTTATTATGGAAAACAAAATGATGATGCCTGCTTCTTACAACGTCCTGTCTAATGAAGAAATGACCTACACCGAAGGCGGTGCTACTGTCGGTCAGGCACTGGCAGCTTGGTTCTGGCCCGGCTATGCTACCCAGATCGGCATTGGCAAGTGCCGTGAGGAAGTTGCAAAGGACCGCGACAACTGGCTGTCCAATGCATGGAACAACATGTTGGCCGAGTGCAAGGGCAACGTGACCAACGGCTTCTACTACGCTGGTATCATTGTCAACAACGCAGTCTTTACCATCGGCAGTCTGGGTCTGTATGCTGTTGCTGCTCTGGGCAACATCTACTTCTAATTTTCAGGAGTACACCAAAGGGCTTTTTGCGGCGGCTCTTCAGCGGAAGAGCCGCCGCTTTTTTTATCAAACCTAAAAAAGGAGTTTTGCTTTATGACGAACGCCATTACTTATCCTGCTGCATACAATGTTTTGTCCTGCGAAGAAATGACCTACACCGAGGGCGGCGTAGGTGTTGTGGAAGCCGCCATGGCATGGTTCCCGCTGTACGGCTGGTACAAGGCTGTTTCTGCCATCCACGATTACCGCAAGGCAAATATCAACTCCAACTGGGTGGAAAACGGCATGAACGCTCTGGTTGCCCATGCTGAAAAAAGCCCCACGAACACCATCCATGACATCGGCTGCAGCTTCTGGTTCATTGGTTCCTGCGCAACCATCATCGGCCTGGTGCCCAACGCCCTGCTGATCTTCGGCAACTAAGTCCCGGTCTCTGTTCTGAAAAAAAAACAAAAGCGGCGGCACCTCCCGTTTGGGAAGTGCCGCCGCTTTTTATGTTATGCGGTTTTCCGTCTCAGCTGTTGAACATGTCCTTCAGCTTTTTGAAGAAGCCCTTGCGCTTTTCGTAGTTTTCTTCTTTCAGGGTGCCTTCGAACTTCTTCAGGGCCTCCCGCTGGGTCTTGTTCAGCTTCTTGGGGATCTCCACCTCGCACTTGACGTACATATCACCGCGGCCGCGGCCATTCAGGTACTGGATGCCCTTGCCGCGCAGGCGGAAGGTGGTGCCGCTCTGGGTGCCCTCGGGCACAGTGTACTCCACCTTGCCGTCAATGGAGGGCACCTGCACGGTGTCGCCCAGCACAGCCTGACTGTAAGTGATGGGCACTGTGACCCACACATCGTAGCCATCGCGCTGGAACACCTCGCTGGGGCGCACCGTGACCATGACGATCACATCACCGGCAGGACCGCCGTTTGCACCGGCATCGCCCATGCCGCGCAGTGCAAAGCTCTGGTCGTCGTCGATGCCCATGGGGATGGACACCTCCAGCGTCTTCTTGCTTGCCACCTTGCCGCTGCCATGGCAGACCTTGCAGGGGTTCTTGACCAGCTTGCCCTTGCCGCCGCAGCGGGAGCAGGGCTGCTGGGTCTGCATCACGCCGAAGGGGGTGCGCTGCTGACGGATCACGAAGCCGCGGCCGCCGCAGTCCGGGCAGGTCTCGGGGCTGGTGCCGGCAGCGCAGCCGCTGCCGTGGCACTCGGTGCACTCCTGCTGGCGGGTGATGGTGATGTTCTTCTTACAGCCGTGCACGGCCTCGTCAAAGCTCAGGGTGATGCGCACACGGATGTCCTGACCCTTGCGTGGGGCGTTGGGATTGGCCCGACGGGACGAACCGCCAAAGCCACCGAAGCCGCCGCCAAAGATATCGCCGAAAATGTCACCCAGATCCACGCCGTCGCCGCCAAAACCGCCAAAGCCGCCCGCACCGGGGCCGCCGCCGTTCTGTGCTGCATAGGCAGGGTCAACACCTGCAAAGCCGTACTGATCGTACAGCTGGCGCTTCTTCGGGTCCGAAAGCACCTCGTTTGCTTCGTTTACTTCCTTGAACTTTTCCTCGGCATCCTTATCGCCGGGGTTATAGTCCGGGTGGTATTTCATTGCAAGCTTGCGGTATGCCTTTTTGATCTCGGCATCGGTCGCAGTCTTGGATACCCCCAGCACTTCGTAGTAATCACGCTTTTCCTGTGCCATATCCACTCACCTCTCCGGGAACGTTTGATCCGGGAAACGCCCCGGTTGGTTCCTCGCTCTATAACCAGCAAGAGCCGCTCCGGCAAAACCGGAGCGGCTTTTGCTATTCCACGCGTGCGTCCGCCGGTTTGGCCGGGCACACACTGCTGTGTTTTTTATCAGACTTCCTTGAAGTCGGCATCCACAACGCCGTCATCACCCGGCTTCTGCTGGTTGTTTGCACCTGCATCGGGGCCGGGCTGTGCACCGGCGGCCTGCTGTGCGGCAGCGGCTGCCTGATACATCTTCTCGAACACCTGGCTCAGAGCTTCCTGCTTTGCCTTGATGTCGTCCACGTTGCCGGACTGAACAGCGGTCTTCAGGTCGGCCAGTTTGCTCTCGGCCTCGCTCTTCACGTCGGCGGGCAGCTTGTCGCCGTTCTCCTTCAGCATCTTCTCGGTCTGGAACACCATCTGGTCGGCACCGTTGCGGATATCGACCTCTTCACGCTTCTTCTTATCGTCGGCAGCAAACTGCTCAGCTTCCTTCACAGCCTTGTCGATGTCCTCCTTGGACATGTTGGTGGAAGCGGTGATGGTGATGTTCTGCTCCTTGCCGGTGCCCAGATCCTTTGCGCTGACCTTCACGATGCCGTTTGCATCGATATCGAAGGTCACTTCGATCTGAGGCACACCACGGGGAGCCGGAGCAATGCCGTCCAGATGGAAGACACCCAGGCTCTTGTTGTCGCGGGCGAACTCACGCTCGCCCTGCAGAACGTTGACCTCAACAGAGGGCTGGTTGTCTGCAGCGGTGGAGAACACCTGACTCTTGTGGGTGGGGATGGTGGTGTTGCGGTCGATGATCTTGGTGCACACGCCGCCCAGAGTTTCAATGCCCAGGCTCAGCGGGGTGACATCCAGCAGCAGCAGACCCTTCACATCGCCCTGCAGCACGCCGCCCTGAATGGCAGCGCCCACAGCCACGCACTCATCGGGGTTGATGCCCTTGAAGGGCTCGCAGTTCAGTTCCTTCTTGACTGCATCGTAGACAGCGGGGATACGGGTGGAACCACCGACCATCAGGACCTTCTTCAGGTCAGAGGGACGCAGGCCTGCATCCTGCAGAGCCTTGCGGACGGGGCCCATGGTGCGATCGACCAGATCAGCGGTCAGCTCGTTGAACTTTGCGCGGGTCAGGGTCATATCCAAGTGCTTGGGGCCGGTAGCATCGGCAGTGATGAAGGGCAGGTTGATCTGGCTGCTCATTGCGCTGGACAGCTCGATCTTTGCCTTCTCGGCAGCTTCCTTCAGACGCTGCGCAGCCATCTTGTCCTTGCGCAGGTCGATGCCGTTCTCGGTCTGGAAGGCATCTGCCATCCAGTTGATGATGCGCTCATCGAAGTCATCGCCGCCCAGATGGGTATCACCGTTGGTGGCCAGAACTTCGGTAACGCCGTCGCCCATCTCGATGATAGAGACATCGAAGGTGCCGCCGCCCAGATCGTAGACCATGATCTTCTGGTCTTCTTCCTTATCGATGCCGTATGCCAGAGAAGCGGCAGTAGGCTCGTTGATGATACGCTTGACGTTCAGGCCTGCAATGGTGCCTGCGTCCTTGGTAGCCTGACGCTGGCTGTCGTTGAAGTATGCAGGAACGGTAATGACGGCCTCGGTAACAGGCTCGCCCAGATAAGCCTCGGCATCAGCCTTCAGCTTCTGCAGGATCATAGCGCTGACCTGCTGGGGAGTGTACTCCTTGCCGTTCAGGGTCACCTTGTGGTCGGTGCCCATGAAGCGCTTGATGGAAGCAACGGTGTTCTCAGGGTTGGTGATGGCCTGACGCTTTGCCACCTGACCCACCAGACGGTCGCCGGTCTTGGTGAAGCCCACCACAGACGGGGTGGTGCGTGCACCCTCAGAGTTTGCGATAACAACGGGCTCGCCGCCCTCCATGACAGCCACGCAGCTGTTGGTAGTACCAAGGTCGATACCAATGATCTTACTCATAATGAAAACTCCTCTCGAAAGAACAAATCTTATTGTTTATGTGATGCTCAAATGTTTGTAAGCGGATGTTATATTCAAAACCCTTTCGGGTTTCTGCTTTGTTATTCGGCCACTACAACGGTCGCATGGCGGACGATCTTATCGCCCAGCTTGTAGCCCTTCTGGTAGACCGTGATGACGGTGCCGCTCTCCTGTCCATCCGGGGCGGGGATCTGCTGCACTGCGTTCATGAAGTTGGGGTCAAAGGGCTTGCCCAGCGCTTCGATCTCCTCCACATGGAGGGCATCCAGCGCCTTGGCGGCCTTGTCCAGCGTCATGGTCACGCCCTTTTTGTAGTTCTCGTCGGTGGTGGGGGCATTTGCTGCCATCTCCAGCGTGTCCAGAATGGGAATGATCTGGTTCACCGCAAAGGAAATGCCATCGTTGAACTTCTGGTCGGCTTCGCGGGTGGAGCGCTTGCGGTAGTTCTCGTACTCCGCTGCCATGCGCAGCAGCTGGTCTTTGGCCTGTGCAGCGTTGGCTTCGGCAGCATCCAGCTTTGCCTTTACGGCTTCCAGCTCACGGGCCTTCTTGTTGAACCAGCCGCCATCCTTCTTCTTGTCATCCTTCGGGTCGGCAGCTTCAGCAGCAGGTTCCTGTTCGGGTGCTGCCTGCTGGGCCTTTTCCTCGGGAGCCGTTTCGGGCTGCTCCGCTTCCTGAGCCGGAGCCGTCTTTTTTGCTTCTTCGCTCATTCCAGATCCTCCTTATAGATCACAGTCCGCCGCGGTACGGCAGCCTGCGGGGTGTCTTTTCGTTTGCCGCTCATGCCCTCGCCCAGCTGATCTGCAAAGTAATGCAGCAGCGGCATCAGTTTCTGGAAGGGCATCCGGGTGGGGCCGATCAATGCAATGGAACCCCACAGGCCTCCGCCCACCAGATACCGGTCGCTCACGATGCACAGGCCCGGGATCTGCGGTTCCAGATCCTCGCCCAGCAGCACGCTCTCACTGCGTTCCGCCGGAGGTGCGATCAGGCCAGCGGCCTGCTCCTCGTCATTCAGCAGTGTGAGGATGTCGCCCACCTTGCCGTCCAGCTGGGGCCAGTCCAGCAGATACTGCTCGCCGCCCAGAAATACATGGGGCTTGACGGAATCCTGCAGGATGGCAGCCGCTGCACTGATAACGGGCACCAGCTCCGGGTCGATCTGGCTGCACAGCTCTGCCAGCAGCCGGGTGGAAAGATCCACCGGCGCTACAAAGGTAAGGTTGCGGTTGAGCAGTGCGGCAAGTGCTGCCGCATTCTCGCGGGAAAGACCGGTGCGCACCCGTGCCACACGGGTACGAACGTAACCGGCCGTGGTAACGGCCAGCACAGCCGCTGCGCTGCGGCCCACCTGAACCACTTCATAGTGGGCGATGCACAGGTCTTCGGCACATGGGGTGCTGATGGCGGCGGTGCAGCCGCTGATGGCGGCCAGCGCCTTGGCGGCACCTGCGGCCAGCTTTTCCGGCTCATGGTCGAGGCTTGCGAACACCGCATCCACACGGGCGCGGCTCACACGATCCAGCGGCTGATCGTCGGTCAGCAGATTATCAAGGTAGTAACGGTAGCCCTTGGCACTGGGCACACGGCCCGCGCTGGTGTGGGGCTGCTCCAGCAGGCCCAGCTTTGTCAGCGCCGCCATCTCATTGCGAAGCGTTGCGCTGGAAACTGCCATGTCAAAGTAGTTTGCCAGCACGCTGCTGCCAACGGGCTCGCCTTCGAGACCATACAGCGCCACGATCGCCTGCAAGACTCGCTGCTTGCGTGCATCCATCGTCATAGCGCCTGCCTCCTTTTTGCGTTCGCTTTGTTTGTTTAGCACTCCTTGTTCCTGAGTGCTAAGACCATTATAGCCAATTTTCCGGTGCTGTCAAGCCCCTTGGAAAAATGTTTTAAAAGATTCATAATTCTGTCATAAACGAAGAAAGCGCCCTCCTTATTATAAGGAAAGCGCTCTGGCATGTTCTTTACTCTTCCATCTGCCTTGCCAGAAATGCCGCTGCCACATTCACGGCCTTGAGCTGGGCGGCATCCGGCGTGGCCGTGCGGTCTTCGGTCAGCAGGGCCACCACGCCGGTCACATCGCCCGCCGCAATGATGGGTGCGGCGCACAGTACTGCTCGGGGCGAGCCCTCGCAGGGCAGGATGCACTTTTCGGCAATGCCCTCGCTCTGGTACAGCCTGCGGCCGTCTATCAGCTTTTCCAGCGGCTGGCTGATGCTGCGGTCGGCCAGTTCCCGTCGGCCGGAGCCGCTCACCGTCAGGATGCGGTCGCGGTCGGCCACCAGTGCGGTCAGCGCAAAGCTTTTGCTGAGCACCTCGGTATACTGGGCCGCTACTGCGTTCATCTCGCCAATGGGCGAATACTTTTTAAAGATCACCTCGCCGTCGCCTGTGGTGAAGATCTCCAGCGGGTCGCCGCGGCGGATGCGCTGGGTGCGGCGGATCTCCTTGGGGATCACCACCCGGCCCAGCTCGTCGATGCGGCGCACGATTCCTGTTGCTTTCATGTTTTTGCTCCTCCGTTTCCTTAAAAATGCCTGCAGCACTAGTATCTGTCAGGCCGGGCCATTTATACCTGCTGCCCCCGCGCAAAAAGACCTGCACGGAAAGCTGTCTCTTCGTTGCGTTTCCGGCAGGGTTCTGCTACAATGATACAAAAAGCCGTTTTCATAAGCACAGCACCCCGCTTATGAAGACAGATCCTAAAATTCTGCTGAGAAAGGCAGGTGTCCGGATGCCGAACATCCTCATTCTGGGCGGCGGTGCCGCCGGTCTTGCAGCCGCGCTGGCGGCGGCACAAAGTGCCCCCGCTGCACAGGTCATTGTGCTGGAGCGCAACCCGAAGCCGGGCAAAAAGCTGCTTGCCACCGGCAATGGCCGCTGCAATCTGGATAACACCGGCATTGCACCGGAGCTGTATTTCACTGCCGACCCGGCAGCACTTCGTCCGCTGCTGGATGCCGTAAATACCGCCGACCCGCTGCGCTGGTTCCGTGCGCTGGGGCTTTACACCCGCACCGACGAGGCGGGCCGGGTGTATCCGTACTCCAATCAGGCGGCGGACGTGCTGGCCCTGCTGGAGCACCACCTTGCGCAGCACCATGTGCAGCTGCGCACCGGCTGCACCGTGCGCACCCTGAGCCAGAGCCGCAGCGGCTACGCCGTGCAGTTCGATACGGCAGAGGGCTCTGCCGAAACGCTGCGCGCCGATGCCGTCATCTGCGCCATGGGCGGCGAGGCAGGGCCGCAGTTCGGCACCGACGGCTTTGGCACCCGGTTTGCCGCCCAGTGCGGCGGCAGGGTGGAGCCGCTGTACCCCTGCCTGACCGCCCTGCAGTGCGCAAAGCCCCGCAAAGCGCTGGCTGGCATCCGTGCCAAGGCAGCAGCATCCCTGCTGGACGGTGCCCGTGTGCTTGCCTGCGAGAACGGCGAGGTACAGTTCACCGATTACGGCCTTTCCGGCATCTGCATCATGCAGCTGTCCGGCCTGCTGGCCCCGGGCCGCGGCCCCAAGGCTCCTGCTGTGGAGCTGGACCTCTTCCCGGCAGTGGACGAAACCGCACTTGCCAGCCTGTTTGCGGCCCACGCCGCCCAGACGGCAGGGGGCAGCGCCGTTGACTTCTGGCTGGGCCTGCTGAACCAGAAGCTGGGCCGTACTGTGTGGTCTGCCGCCGGGCTGCAGGACAGCGACGCGCCTGCCGTGCTCACCGCCGGACAGTGGCAGAAGCTGGCCCACACCGCCAAGCACTGGCGCTTTGAAGGGCTGACCCCCTGCAGCTGGAAGCAGGCCCAGACCACCGGCGGCGGGCTGGCCCTGCGGGAGGTGGATCAGCACTTCCAGTTCAAGGGCTGTCCGGGCCTTTACTTTGTGGGCGAAACGCTGGACTGCGCAGGCAGCTGCGGCGGTTTTAACCTGCACTGGGCGTTCGGCTCCGGCCTTGTGGCCGGGCGCAGCGCTGCAGGCCATGCTGCAGCAGGCCGTGCTCTGCCAAAAGCCTCCGCGCCCGTAAAGAGCAGAAAAAAGCCGCACAGGTAAAAATGAGCTTTAAATTTTCAACAAATGCTTGACATCTTGTGCAGATCGCATTATCATAAAGACAATAAAAGTTTGTTCAGAGAATCGAGCAGAACAAGCAAGGGGAGAGTCGAAAGGCCCTTTTGTTTGTCCTGCTCTTTTTCTTTTATTCGGCAAACGGAGCGATCAGGAGGTTTTTATGCTGGATGTAGCAATTATCGGCTGCGGTGTCATTGGTGCGGCAGCAGCCTATGAGCTGTCCCATTACCCGCTGCAGACCGCCATTTTCGAGGCTGAAAATGACGTGGCAGACTGCACCACCAAGGCCAACAGTGCCATTCTGCACGCTGGCTACGACCCCGAACCGGGCACCCGGATGGCGCGGCTCAACGTGGAGGGGTCCGCACTGGCCAAGGAGATCTGCGCCCGGCTGGATGTGCCGTACCTGCAGTGCGGCAGTCTGGTGCTGGCCCTCAGCCCGGAAGAGCTGCCCCACCTGCAGAAACTGTATGAGAACGGCATCGCCAACGGCGTGCCGGGCATCCGGCTGCTTTCCGCAGAGGAAACGCTTGCCATGGAACCGAATCTGGCCCCCACTGTCGTTGGCGCGCTGTATGCGCCCAGCGCCGCCATCGTCAGCCCGTGGGAGTTTGCGCTGGCAATGGCAGAAGTGGCTGTGCGCAACGGCGTGGAGCTGCACCGCAGCTGCCCTGTGACCCACATCGAAAAGACCGCCGGCGGCTGGGCACTGACCACCCCCTCCGGAATTGTGGAAACGCGCTATATCATCAATGCGGCGGGTGTCTCGGCGCAGGCCGTGCACGATATGGCCGCACCCCACGAATTTACCATCCAGCCCACCCGGGGCGAATACTACCTGCTGGATAAATCCGAGGGCAGCCGTGTGCACCACGTCATCTTCCAGTGCCCCAACGAAAACGGCAAGGGCGTTCTGGTGGCCCCCACCGTCCACGGCAACCTGATCGTCGGCCCGAACGCCGACCCCGTGGAAGGGGACGATACCGCCTGCACCGCCGCCGGGCTTGCCTTCGTCAGCGCGGCCGCGCGCCGCAGCGTGCCGAACATCCGCTTCAGCGAGTCCATCCGCAACTTTGCGGGTGTCCGCGCCAATGTGGACACGGGCGACTTCGTTATCGGCGAAGCGGAGGGCACCCCCGGCTTCATCGATCTGGCGGGCATGAAATCGCCCGGCCTTTCCAGTGCACCGGCCGTTGCCAGAGAAGCCGTCAAAATTCTGGAAGCCCACGGCGATCTGCCCGCCCCCAAGGCGGATTACAGGGATGGCCGCACCCGGGTGCGCTTCAAGGAGCTTCCGCCCGAAGAAAAAGCCCGGCTCATTGCAAAGGAACCCGCCTATGGCCGCGTGATCTGCCGCTGTGAGACGATCACCGAGGGCGAAATTCTGGACGCTCTGCACGAAGAGATTCCCGCCGCCACCATTGACGGTGTCAAGCGCCGCTGCGGTGCCGGTATGGGCCGCTGTCAGGGCGGCTTTTGCGGGCCGCGCGTGCTGGAACTGATCAGCAAAACGCTGGGCATCAGTCCGCTGGACGTGCTGCAGGATAAGGCCGGCACCAACGTCTTACTGTGCGAAACCAAACAGGAGGGAGAGCACCATGATTGATCTGGTCATCGTCGGCGGCGGCCCTGCAGGCCTTGCCGCAGCTTACAGCGCATGGCAGCATGGTCTGCGCGATATCCTTATCTTAGAGCGCGACAACGAGCTGGGCGGCATCCTGAACCAGTGCATCCACAACGGCTTCGGCCTGCACCGCTTTGGCGAGCAGCTCACCGGCCCGGAATACGCAGGCCGCTGCATTGAACTGCTGCGCTCCACCGGTGTCCGGGTGGAGCTGGGCACAATGGTGCTGGAGGTCACCCCGGACAAAAAGATCCACTGCGTCAGCCGGGAAAAGGGTTATCAGATCTTGGAAGCCAGAAGCATCATCCTCTGCATGGGGTGCCGGGAACGCACCCGCGGTGCCATTGGCATCCCGGGTACCCGCCCCGCCGGCATCTACACCGCCGGTGCTGCCCAGCGCTATGTCAACATGGAGGGCTATCTGGTAGGCAAGCGGGTGCTCATCCTCGGCAGCGGCGACATCGGCCTGATCATGGCCCGCCGCATGACGCTGGAAGGTGCCAAAGTACTGGCCTGCGTGGAGGTCATGCCGTATTCCGGCGGCCTGACCCGCAACATCGTGCAGTGCCTGCAGGACTTCGACATCCCCCTGTATCTGTCCCATACCATCGTGGATATTCAGGGCAAGGCCCGCGTGGAAAAGGCCACCGTTGCCAAGGTGGACGAAAACCGCCGCCCCATCCCGGGCACCGAGATGGAATTTGATGTGGACACCATCCTGCTCAGCGTCGGCCTGATCCCGGAAAATGAGCTGACCCGGCAGGCGGGCATCCCCATGGACCCTCACACCAAGGGCGCTGTGGTCTACGAGAATATGGAGACCGGCATCCCCGGTGTGTTCGCCTGCGGCAATGTGGTGCACGTGCATGATCTGGTGGACTTCGTTTCGGGCGAAAGCGACCTTGCCGGTGCTTCTGCGGCGGCCTATGTTTTGAAGGGCGAAGCCTCCGATACGGTTGTGCTTGACCTTGTTCCGGGCAATGGCGTGGGCTACACCGTGCCGCAGCGGGTGCGCCCCGCTGATGTGGACAGGAGCGTGAACATTTTCTTCCGCGTGCGGCAGAACTACGGCCCCAGCCAGATCACCGTGACCTGCGGCGGCAGGCAGCTGGCCCGGTTCAAGCGCCAGCGCATGGCTCCCGGCGAGATGGAGCACATCGCACTGCCCAAAGTCCTGCTGGAAAAAGCAGACGGCCCGCTGACCGTTGCGGTAGAGGAGGTTATTGCAGAATGAGCAGCATCAAAGAAGTGATTTGCATCTGCTGTCCCTGCGGCTGCCACTTGCAGGTGGACCCGGAAAATGATTATAATGTAACTGGAAACGCCTGTCCCAACGGTGCCGCCTACGGCAGGGAAGAGCTGACCCACCCCACCCGCATCCTCACCAGCACCGTGCGGGTAGAGGGTGGGCTGTATCCGCGCTGCCCGGTAAAAACTGCGCAGGCCGTGCCCAAAGAGAAGATGACCGAGGTCATGGCTGCGCTGGACCGCGTCACTCTGCACGCACCCGTCCGCACCGGACAGGTGGTGCTGGCAGATGTGTGCGGCACCGGCGTGGACGTTGTGGCGACACGAAATCTGTGATACACACTCCTGAAACGATACGGAGGAAGCAAAAGCATGAGTACAAAATATGTTCTGGCGCTGGATCAGGGAACCACCAGCAGCCGTGCCATCCTGTTCGACAATGAGCAGAATATCATTGCGGTGCAGCAGCGCGAGTTTGAGCAGATCTATCCGCAGCAGGGCTGGGTGGAGCACAACCCCATGGAGATCTGGTCCACCCAGTATGGAGTCATGAACGAGGTGGTGGCCCAGAGCGGTGTCGATGCCCACGATATCGCCGCTATTGGCATCACCAACCAGCGGGAGACCACCATCCTGTGGGAAAAGGCTACCGGCCGCCCCATCTACAATGCCATCGTCTGGCAGTGCCGCCGCACGGCTCCGCTGGTGGATGAACTGCTGCAGCAGCCCGGCATGGCAGACTACATCCGGGAGAACACCGGCCTGATGCCCGATGCCTATTTCTCCGCAACGAAGATCAAGTGGATCCTGGACAATGTGCCCGGTGCGCGGGAGCGCGCCGAGGCAGGGGAGATCCTGTTCGGCACTGTGGACACATGGCTGGTCTGGAAGCTGACCGGCGGCAGAGTGCATGTCACCGACCGCACCAACGCCAGCCGCACCATGCTGTATAACATCCGCACGCTGGACTGGGACGACACCCTGCTCAAAGCGCTGGATATCCCGCGCTGCATCCTGCCCCGCGTGACGGATTCCAGCGAGGTCTACGGCACCACCGATCTGTGCGGTGTGCAGATCCCGGTGGCCGGCATTGCCGGTGACCAGCAGGCTGCGCTGTTCGGACAGAGCTGCTTTCGCAAGGGCGAGGCCAAGAACACCTACGGCACCGGCTGCTTTTTGCTGATGAACACCGGCGATACCATCTGCCGCAGCCGGAACGGCCTGATCTCTACCATCGCCATCAGCCTGAACGGTAAGGTGGAGTACGCGCTGGAGGGCAGCGTCTTTGTGGGCGGTGCCGTCATCCAGTGGGTGCGCGACGGCCTGCGCATGATCCAGGAGAGCCGCGATGCGGAATACTATGCCCAGAAGGTGCCGGATAACGGCGGCATTTACATCGTGCCGGCCTTTACTGGTCTGGGTGCACCGTACTGGGATATGTACGCCCGCGGTGCCATTGTTGGCATCACCCGCGGCACCACCCAGAACCACATCATCCGCGCGGCAGAGGAGTCCATTGCCTACCAGAGCGCAGATCTTGTGGCGGCTATGGAAAAAGACATCGGCGTGCCCATCACCTCGCTGAAGGTGGATGGCGGCGCATCCCGCGACCAGTTCCTGATGCAGTTCCAGGCTGACATCCTGAACAAGACCGTGCTGCGCCCGGCCATCCGGGAGACGACCGCTCTGGGCGCTGCCTATCTGGCGGGCCTTGCCACCGGCGTATGGAAGGACCGGGACGAGATCCGCAGCCTGTGGCACTGCAATATGACCTTTGCCCCGCAGATGGAAGAGGCCGAGCGCACCCGCCTGCTGGCCGGCTGGCACAAGGCTGTGGGCCGCAGCTGCGACTGGGCAGAGCATTGATGATTTTCGTCTGACTTTATAGTTCGCGCACAAAATATTTTTAATTGTTTATCGTCATGGTCAGCTGTTCCAATACCACTACCATTCTGGGCGGCGGTGAGCTGATTGCAACCACATTCTGATAAAACCTAGATTTTACATTACAGCCGCCGTGTAACTTATTTACATGGCGGCTTTTTTGTAGAATAATATAAATCAAGTAATTGATAAAAAAGGAGTCTTACCCAATGCATCCTCTTGCTGAAACCCTGCTGGACGAACCGGTGATCGCCGCCGTGAAAACGGACGAAGCCCTGACTGCTGCGCTGGCTTCGCCCTGCAGCGCCGTTTTTCTGCTGGCGAGCACCCTGCTCACCGTAGACGGGCTTGTGCACCGCATACATGATGCTGGAAAACTGGCCGTGGTTCACATCGACCTTGTGGACGGCCTTTCGTCGCGGGAGATCGCGGTGGACTCCCTCAACGCCCTATGCCACCCGGACGGCATCATCTCCACCCGCCCGACCCTGATCCGCCGGGCGCGCCACCGCGGCCTGCTGACCGTCCAGCGGGCATTCATCCTGGATTCCCTCTCGCTGACCAGCCTGTCCGGCCAGCTGGAGCAGGGCAAGCCGGATTTTGTCGAGATCCTTCCCGGCATCATGCCCCGGGTCATCGTCGAGATCAGCGCCCGCACACAGGTGCCTGTCATTGCAGGCGGCCTGCTGCGGGACAAAGCCGACATCATGGCCGCCATGCGCGCAGGTGCCGCCGCAGTTTCCACCTCTGCGCCCTCCCTGTGGGATATCTGAGCCAGAACGAGATCCCAGCTGAAGTACGAAAAGCATAATAGTATCCTGGTGTTTTATCTGTTGAACATAAACTGTATCCTGCGCCGCAGAGCGTTCTACTGCCGCAGTAAAGTCATCGTAGATGCTTTCAATTGCCTGATAATACTTTGCTTCATTCAAAATCTGCCGGTATTTTCCGCGGGCAAAACAGGGGGCCACCACCGCATTGACCGCTGCTCCAAAAACGATTGCATCTTTTGGTGTGTTATGTAAATTGGGATCGTTTTTGCTCAGATACGCTTTGTTCTGATAGGTTGCTTTTGTCGAACCAGATAAGTAGTCTTTTTCCTGATCCAGATACGCACCTCTGCAAGATAATCCATTTCTTATTGATAAGTATAGCACAAATCGATCAATTGTTCTATCTACTTGCATCGATTCACGGCTGACTGCTCATCTGAAAGGAACTTCAAGAACCGTATAATATCATACCGATAGCCGTTCAACGTGGCTTCTGCCGTGCCAGAATACTTCTTGTCGTCCAAAAAATCTTGCTTTAGATTATCAAACCGGACTGCATTCTTCTGAATCTTCTTCATTTTTGTACCTTTGACCTCTAAAATTTTTGAAAAAATCATAGGTACAAGACAAAAAGCCAATATAAAACAAAAAAGACGATAAACCGTTTAGTTCAACGATTTATCGTCCTTTTGGTGCGCTCGAGGGAACTCGAATCCCTGGCCCTCTGATTAAAAGTCAGATGCTCTACCGGCTGAGCTACGAGCGCATATTTCCGCAGTGAACATACTGCCGAATAATATTACCACAACTTGCGCAAAAATGCAAGGGTTCCCGGGCAAAAAGGTGCAAAAAGCTCCTGCATCGGTGTGGGCTTCCGCTTTTCATCCGCGCAGCAGATCGAAGATGCTCCGGTGTCGGCAGCGGAAGGGGCTTCATCCCGATAACTTCCTCTTTACAAACCCGGCAAGAATCGTTACAATCAAATCAAATCCGTCTGCAGTGCGCTGCGTTTTACTGCCCGGCAGTGTGCGCCCCGCCGCGCTGCACCCGCAAACTTTTTCCCGGCTTTGGCATTCTGCCGGGCCGCGCCGATACGTTTTTTGCAGGAGGTTTTTCCTATGAAGATCACTCGCCGTGCTGTTCTTCGCCTGACCGGTGCCGCTGCCGCTTCGCTGGCGCTTTCCAGCTGCAGTGCTTCCGGCAGTGCCATTCTGGGCAGCAATTTTTCCAGCTGGCTCCAGCAGACACTGGGCATCAGTTCTTCCGGCGCAGCTTCTTCTGCTGCATCCTCGGAGGCCATGGTTGCTTCCTCGCCGGCAGCAGGCGAACAGCCCGCTGCCAGTCTTGCCGCACTGCCCGCTTACGATGCCGACCCGCTGACCGGTGAGGCCAAGCGCAGCAATGGCCGCATCGTGGGCGTGATGGTGAACAACATCTCCAACACCTCCCGTCAGAACGCCCGTCCGCAGCGCGGCCTTTCCTCTGCCGATCTGCTGATCGAGTGCAAGGTGGAGGGCGGCATCACCCGCTTCTGCGCGGTGTTCCACGATGCCGACTCCATCCCGGAGATCGGCCCGCTGCGCTCTGGCCGCGACCAGTTCCTGCAGCTGCTGATACCCTATCAGGCGCTGTACTACCACGATGGCGAAAGCGCCGCCTGCACCAAATTCATCAGCGTATACAACTATTCCGGCCTGAACATCGGCGGCAAGAGCTACTTTAATACTCCCACCCATCCGCATGTGGCTCACCGCGACAGCCGGGGCCGGGATGTGGCCTATGAACACACCGAGTTCACCTCCGGCAAGGAGATCCGGCAGGCCGCTTCCAACGCGGGCATCGGCCTGAAATACGATTACGACACCACCTTCTTCCGCTTTGCGGACTACCGCACCGGCGAGGAGAACGCCATGCAGGGTGCAGCATCCGGCAAAACGGTCAGCATCACCCACTCGGACCACTACAAGACCAGCTTCCGCTATGATCCGCAGTCCCGCACCTATAAAATGCAGATGTACAGCCGCATCTCCGGCAAATTTGAAAACACCGTGGACGAGCTGAATGCAAAGCAGCTGAGCTTTGACAACCTGCTGGTCTGCTTTGCTCCCATCGAGCGCTATTCCGGCGACTCCGGCGATGTGCAGCAGGTAAGCTACATCTCCGGCGGCGATGCCTATTATTTCAGCCGCGGCGCTGTACAGCATGGCCGCTGGGAAAAGGCTTCGCCTGAGCATCCGCTGCTGGTCTACGACAAGACCGGTGCGCAGATGCTTTTCAACCGCGGCAAGACCTATCTTGCCATCGTGGACGACGACGAGTGGTCCAACTTCAGTTATCAGTAACGAGGGAACCGCATGAAACGCATCTGGAATCTGGCCCTTGGCACGGCGGTGCTGTGCACAGTCCTGCTGTGCGGGTGTGCACTGTCCGGCCCCACTGCCCCGGACAGTGCAGCGCCCACCGACCCGCTGACCGGGCAGGAGCTGCAGTATCCCGGCGAACGCACCGCCGCCGTGGTGATCGACAACGCCGCTTCCAGCACCACACAGTGGGGCATTGGCAGCGCATCGGTGGTGCTGGAAGCCCTGACCGAGAGCGGCCAGCCCACCAGCTTGTGCCTGGCTTATCCTTCGGTATCGGCCATGCCAACCGTCGGCCCAGTGACCCTTGGTCAGGACCTTTACTGGCGGCTGCTCAGCGGGCAGGAAGTACTGCCCATCCAGCGGGGTGCAGGGCAGTTTGCCCGCAACTATCTGGATTATTATAACCTGCGGGCCGTGGACGCGCTGGAAGTGGGCCGCAACGCCTTTTCCTGCGATGATGTCTGGAGCGGCGCGCCGCTGTGGCATACCAGCGGCGCGGAGGTCGCTTCCGTACTGGGCAGCCTGAACCTTTCCGGCGCATTGGGCGACCACGGCAGCAGCGCTTCCTCCTCGGCCAGCACTGCCGAGGACAGCTCTGCCATTTCCGCTCTGCCCGCCCTGCTGCCGCAGGCCAAAGAGCCCCGCCTGCCGGAGCCAGGTTCCCGGGATGCCGAACAGGTGCAGATCAACTTTGCGCCCCAAAGCACCACCGGCTTTGCCTACGATGCGGCCAGCGGCACCTACGGGATGCTCCGTGCAGACGGCACCGCCCAGCTGGATGCCAACACCGGCGCGCAGGCGCAATTCGACAACCTGCTGGTCCTTTACTCCGCTTCCAGCCTGCGGGACGACGGCACCACGCTGGACTACGACCTGTCCCTTGGCGGCGGTGTCTGGCTGAACGGCAGCCAGCTGTGGCACATCACATGGACGCAGGGCACAGACTCCACCTTTGCCTTTTACGATGCCGACGGCAGGCCGCTGAGCATCCGCACCGGACGCAGCTACATTGCGCTGGTCTCCAGCGTGACCGGGCAGGAGCTGACGGTATTGGATTCCGCCGGGCAGAATGTGCTGAATTGACAAAACAAATTCAAAGGCCCCTGCGCAGTTTTCCTGTGCAAGGGCCTTTGTGTATTGAATGGTATTTTACAGATCCACCACGCTGCCGACCTCGGCAGGAGAGGTGGGCACCACGCCCAGCACGGCGCGGTCCGTGCTGCGGTTGACCGTAAAGGTCACGCTGCGGCCCGCCGCGAAATCCGGGTGATAGGTCAGCTCCAGCGTCTGCCAGTTGTCCGGCACTGCGCAGAAGCAGTGCAGCAGCGCGCCGCGGCCCGCCGTCAGGTTCAGGGTGAACACCGAAGCATCCGCCGCGTTCTCGCCGTAGAGCGGCGCAGCAAAGCTGCCGCAGCGCACCGGCTTGCCATCGCACACAGCGGTAACGCCGGTGCCCATACTGTACAGCTCCCCAAGCGTGCACACCTCACGGCTCTGCAGATAGCTTGCGCCCACCGGCAGGGTGGATGCGGAGAGGTTTTCCACCGAGAGGTACACCAGCACATTGCCCATTTCCTGCGCAGGGGCATAGCCCAGCAGCTCCACAGCAGCTTTGCCGTCCAGCAGGGCAGGTTCGCCTGCAAGATGCGGCTGCTGCGCCGCAGCAGATACACCGGTGAGCAGCGCTGCCGCAAGGCTGACCGCACCGGAACCGGCACATTTCAGGAATGACCGGCGGGACATGGACTGGGACATGGAACTTCCTCCTAAAATAATCGTTCCCTTATACAATAAAGGATTGTGCTGTTTCTGTCAAGGGATGGGCCGAAACTGTAACCGAATCCTTACTCAAAGGCTTCGTTCTCCTCGGCTTCGGCCTGACCGCGCAGGGTATCAGCATAGCCAAAGGGCACGATGTCGATGGCTTCCACCAGACGGTCCCGCATCCACAGCTGCACATCGGTCTGCACGGTGTAGCCGCAGCCGGGGTCTGCCATCCACTGCTCCGGGCGGCGGGTGGGCACCGCGCGCTGGCTGAGCATGCTCATGATCACGCCGCCATGGGTCACACAGGCTGCTTCGGTCACATCCATGCGGATCATATACTCAAACAGCTTCATCAGGCTTTCGGCGCAGCGGGCGTGGAACTGGTCGGTAGGCTCTGCGCCTTCGGGCATATAGCCGGAGCCGGGGGTGATCCACTTTTTAAAGTCCTCGTCGTGCACCAGCTCCTTGACCGGCTTGTTCTCAAACTTGCCAAAGCCGGCCTCCCGCAGGTCGTGCACGGTAAAGGTGTGCTTTGCATCCGGGAACAGGATGTTGGCTGTTTCCACTGCGCGCAGCAGCGGGGAGGAGAACACGGTATCCACCTGCGGATACTCGAACCGCTCTTTCAGCTCATTGAGCTGAGCGCGGCCCTCGTCGCACAGAGGGATGTCGGTGCCGCTGCCGATGTACAGGCCCTGCAGGTTGCCTGCAGTCATGCCGTGGCGGATGAGATGAAGCTTGAACGTTTTCATGGATAGTGCCTCTCTTTATCGCTGTGCGGCGGCACGGGAATGGACGGTAAAACCCGCTGCGGAGAAAAAATCTGGCAGAAAAACGTGTCGTCTGCCAGATTTTTTGCTCTTTGGCGGCAGCTGCGGCCCCGCGCACGCCACAAAATGTATGCGTTAATACCTATAGTTTAACATAGATATGGTGTCCAGAGCAAGCCTTTTGACAGAAATGACGAAAATCAACGAAAAATATCGTCACTTTTCTTGCTTTACAAAAGGTTTTCCGTTGTGTATAATCAACCTGCTGTAAACCAAAAACAAGGATGTCCCCCTACATCGAACTTTGAGGAGCCAAAAATCATGGAATTCAACCGTATCATCAAGCTGCTGCGCAAGGAACGCGGCATCACCCAGAAGCAGGCCGCCGAGGATCTTGGCGTCTCGCAGGCGCTGCTGTCCCACTACGAAAAAGGCATCCGCGAATGCGGCCTGGACTTTGTGGTGCGCGTGGCAGACTATTATAATGTTTCCTGCGATTATCTTCTGGGCCGCAGTGCAGAGCGCAACGGCATGATGCTCTCGGCAGAAGACATCCCGAACCCGGACAAGATGAAGGACAACATCTACCACGGCAGCGTGCTGCCCACCATGAACAAAAAGCTGATCTCCAACAGCCTGAACGTGCTGTACGCCAAGATCGGCCAGTGCCACAGCAAGGCCCTTACCACCGAGGTGAGCGCCTACCTGATGATGGCCGTAGCCAAAATGTTCCGCCTGCTGTACTCGGCCGAGCCCCACAACGCCGCCAGTATGTTCAGCATCGAGCCCATCCGCTGGCGCGGCTGCTCCGATGCCGTGATGCGCATGTCCGAAGCCAACGTGGAAGCCTTGCTGGACGGACAGGATGTGAACGGCGGCGAGGGCGTAAAGGACCCGGCCTGCCTGACCATGACCACAGAAAGCCTGACCCGCGAGTTCCCGCTTTATACGCCCAGCCTGTTAAATCTGGTCAAAACCAGCGAAACACATGTGAAGGGCCTTACCCACGAAGGGTGATATTCCTGTGAAAAAGCTGTAAATTCAGCCCCAAAACCCTTGCATCTTTCGGGCAGAAAGGGTATAAACAGAATAGAACATTCTGGAATACGGTTTTTTCCTATCAAAAGGAGGATTTATTCTATGTCCAACTCCATTTCCCGCCGTACCTTCCTCAAGTGCACCGGCGCATCTGTTGCTGCTCTGGGCGCAGCAAGCCTGCTGGGCGGCTGCCAGCAGAATGGCAGCGCCACCATCGTGGATGTCAAGGTCGGTGATAAGGTCAGCAACTGGAACGGCCTTGGCGTTCAGCTGACCAGCCTGTTCAACATTGATACCGTACCTGCACAGGCCGGTTACGAATACATTGCTGTTCTGGTCACCGTGGTCAACCGCACCAAGAACCAGACCTTCAACATCGGCGCACAGAATCTGGCCGAGATCAACGCCGCTTATCCCGTGCCCCCGCAGGAGAACGTGGATGCAAACTTCCATGCACTGGCAGCAGCTTCTACCGATTTCTCTGCTTCCTGCGACGGCCAGAGCGTGGAGTGCGGTGCCAACATCTCGCTGTACAACTCCAACTCTCAGACCTTCTCGGATTCCACCAATCTGCCCCCGCAGGGTACCGGCTATCTGCAGCTGATGCTGATGGTCCCCAAGGGCTGGCAGCAGCTGAGCGTTACTTACATGCCCACCTTTGCAGCGGATAAGACCATGACCTTTGTCATGACCGCCGCAGACGTGACCCGCGCCTGAGAGAACGGTTTCCCGGGACAAAATTTCGTCGCAAAACAACGTCACAGCTCAAAATTTCATCATTTTATTTTGCCAAAAGGCATTGACATCCGGCCCGGTTTCGCCTATCTTATAGGTAGTGCCGCAAGGCCGTACTGATCTGCTTTTTAAAGGAGGAACGAACATGTCCTATACATTCTCCCGCCGTGACTTTATGAAATATACCGCACTGGCCGCCGCTGCCGTGGCAGTCTCCGGCTCCCTGACCGGCTGCTCCAACCCGAACCGTCCTGTCGGCAAGGCCGGTGACACCCTGAAGCCGGGCGACGGCATCTGTGAAGCCACTGTGCTGAACAGTGCTGGCAAAGAACCGCGTTATGACCCTAATACCAAGACCCTGACCTGCTACTTCAAGATCGTCACCAAGCTCAAACTGCTGGAGATCACTGACAGCCATTTCCAGGTCGATGTTACGACTGATGCGGGCACGAAGCACTATTATTATAATACCAATCCTAAGCCCAGTCTGGGCGATACCGCTAACCCCAAAGCTCCCAAGGGCAGCGTCACCGAGGCCACTCTGACTCTCGATCTGGATCTCTCCGGCGCTACCAAAGTAGCTGTGCTGTATACTCCCAAGCATGCCGCTACTGGTGAACCCAATGATTCCTACAATGATATCTACGGCACTTGGGATATCACCGATGCCATCAAGGATAGTATCCCTACCGCTTGATTTTATATTATGTCTAAGGCCCGCACCCACAAGGTGCGGGTCTTTTTGCGTATGCGGGCCATTTGTATCCAAGTTTTGGGCGATATCATGTAAAATGTACAAAGTTTTTTAGTGGATTTATGCCTTGTGCACAGGTTTCTTTTCCGGTACAATAGGGTTATAAAAATGTGCAGGAGCATCGCAGCGATGCGGTGCTTTTTGCATTTGAGGGGCAACCCGGAAAACCTGAAAAGGAGTGCTGTTTCGATGATCAATATGGTAAAGCTTCCCACCAAAAAAAGTAACCTGTTCCTGCGCGTAGCAAAGGGCCACTTTGCTACCAGCCACAGCCATATCAACTATTACATCGATGTCACCACCCAGAAGTCCCGCCTTTCCGAGGCCAAGGCCGTGGCAAAGGAGCTGGTGGCCGCTTACCAGCACAACACCATTGTGGACACCGTGCTCTGTCTGGACGGCACGCAGGTGATCGGCACCTGCCTTGCCAACGAGCTGACCAAGGACGGCTTTGCCAACATGAACGCCCACCAGACCATTTATGTGATCACCCCGGAGTACACCACCGGCAGCCAGATCATCCTGCGCGACAATCTGGCCCCCATGGTCAAGGGCAAGCATGTGCTCATTCTGGCGGCTTCCATCACCACCGGCTACACCGTGCAGGCCGCTGTGGAGGCCGTGAACTACTACGGCGGCACCGTGGCAGGCCTTTCCGCTATTTTTGCCACCACCCACGAGTGCATGGGCTATGAAGTCACCTCCATCTTTGACCCCGCCAGCCTGCCGGACTACGCCAGCTTTGACAGCCGCGACTGCCCCCTGTGCAAGGCCGGCCAGCACATCGATGCGCTGGTGAACAGCTTTGGCTATTCGGCGCTGTAACGTAAAAAGGCTGTCAAGTGCTCACGGATGCGCCCTTGACAGTCCCTTGTGAAATGATTATACTATAAATAGAAAGGCGCTGGCCCGCAAACGGCTCGCTCCTTACTGAATCAGATCAAGAAAAATGACCGTTCAAGTTGGTAGCTGGAGGCGGTCATTTTTTCTTGCGTCTATCGCTGTGAGAAACAGTCCATGTAATTTCAAACGTAACGTAGATCGCTCCGCCGAGAAGCGTGAGCAGCAATACGACCTGTTCAAACGTCATGGTGCATCCCCCCTTTCCGCCCTCAAGCGTCCGGGGGAGCGAGATTTCAAGAAAAATCTCTTTACCCGGCGCGCTCAGGTGCCGGTAAGGAGAAAAAAGCCGCCTGCGTTTGTGGCACAGCGCCCTGCCGCCAAAGCGGCAGTTTTATGATAGCATACTTTTCATCAAAACACAACAAGGCTTTGCACGTGCACCTGCACCTGCAAAGCCTTGTTTTTACTTTTCTTTTTTCGGGAACACAAATGGCTCGTGCAGGTACACCGCCACCAGATATGCCGCCATGAAGCACCAGATGATGGGCTCGCACAGGATCACGGCGTTGTACTGGAATTTCGGGATGAACACCAGCACAAAGATCACCTTGCCCACCAGCTCGATCACGCTGGAGAACAGCGGCAGCACCTTCTGGCCAAGGCTCTGCAGCGCGTAGCGGGTGCACAGCAGCACGCCCAGAACGGCATAGAAGGGTGCGTTCCAGATCAGATACCGCGCACCGTTTTCCAGCACGATGGATTCCGAAGAGCCGGAGATCAGCTGCACCATCCACTGAGCACTAAAGTTCATCAGCACTACGGCGGCGGCCATCACCACCACCGAGTACAGATACATCTGCCGCATTCCCCTGCGCACACGGTCGGGCTGGTTTGCGCCGCGGTTCTGGGAAACGAAGGTAGAACCGGCGTTCGCCATGGAGATGAGCGGCATATCCGTAAAGGCAAACAGCTTGCGGGCAGCGGTGTGCCCCGCAATGGTCAGGGTGCCAAGCCCGTTGATGCCGTACTGCAGCACCACCGAACCCGCAGACACGATGCTGCTCATCAGGCCCATGGAGATGCTCTGGCTGAACAGCTCCCAGTAGAGATGACTGCCCACGGCGAAATGCTTTTTCTCCGGGATGAGGATGCGCACCCTTGCCAGCACGTACAGAACGCACAGCCCCACCGAGATGCCCTGTGCAATGACCGTTGCCACCGCTGCGCCCCGCACGCCCATGCCAACCCCGGCAATGAACCACAGGTCCAGCCCCACGTTCAGCACCGAGCTGATGAGCAGGAACACCAGCGGCATTACGCTGTTGCCAATGGCGCGCAGCAGGCCTGCGCACAGGTTATACATAAACATGACCACAACGCCAAGGTCGATCACGATGATGTAGCTGTAGGCATCTTCCAGAATTTCTGCCGGGGTATCCAGCAGCTGCAGCAGGGCATGCAGGCCGAAAAAGCCTGCCGTTGTAATGACCAGCGAGGCGATCAGGCCAATGACGACCGACCCCACCACCGTGCGCTTGAGCAGGTCTTCGTCCTGCGCGCCGTAGGAGCGCGCTGCAACGATGGCAAGGCCATTGCCGATACCGATGCCAAAGCCGACTAAAAGCTCGTAGATCGAGCCGCAGGAGCCAATGGCGGCAAGGGCTGTATCGCCCAGCACATTGCCCACGATCATGGTATCCACCGTGTTGTAGAGCTGCTGGAACAGGTTGGAGACGAGAATGGGCAGCATGAACAGCAGCAGGCTTTTTAAAATAGGCCCGTGCATCAGGTCTACGTTCATGTTGAAGAAACTTTTCTTTTGGGGCTGCGCGTGGGTCATAGGGTTCCTCCAAAATTATAACTTTTAAGATATCTGTACACAAAACAAAACATCTGCAATCCCTTCCCGATTTATAAAAAACAGGAAAAGGCATTGCAGATGATCGATTTTTTGCGGGCCTGAACTCCTTCAGACAAATCCTCCGGATTTGCCAGCTCCCTCAAAGAGGGAGCCTTTGGCATGCCGGTAAAAGTTTCTGGTTTTGCCAATGCCTCCCTCTCAGAGGGAGGTGGCACCGCAGGTGACGGAAGGAGTCCGTGCCATAAAATTACAGTTCCTGCGTCTCGAAGCCGCTGCCGGTAAGCACCTGCACGCTGGTAAAGCCTGCAGCCTTGATGGCGGCGGCAGCTTCGTCAAAGCCGTAGGTCAGGCTGTTGATATCATGAGAATCAGAAGTGATGATGACCTTGCCGCCCATCTTCTGCCACTCGCCCAGCAGCCACGGGCCGGGGTAGAAGTCCTTGCGGTAGCCGCGGTACACGCTGCCGGTGTTCACTTCCAGCAGGCAGTCGTTTGCCTTTGCGGCCTGCAGTGCCTTGAGGGCAGCGGCCTTGTAGCGGGGCGACTCTTCGTCGAAGAACTCACCGTTGGCATTCAGCTTCTTGATGAGGTCGATGTGGGCCAGAATATCCGGCTTGAGGGCAGCCACCTTTTCCACCTCGGCAAAGTAGGCTTCCACAGCGGCAAGGGGGTCTGCGTCAAAATCATCGTTGATGCAGTCCCACAGGTCCTGCGGGCGGAAATCGATCTCGTAATACTTGCCGGTGTTCTTGCCGTACAGGTGGTGTGCGCTGCCGATCCAGTAATCGTAACCGGTGCGCTTATCCTCGCTCAGGATATCCCACTCGATGCCGCACAGGATATCCACCTTGCCCTTGTACTCAGTCTTGAGCTTGGCAATGGTGGCCTTGTACTGGGCGGTGCGGCTGGGGCTCATGCAGTATTCACGGTCGCGCTGGGTGTAGCTATGGCCGGTGAAGCCCAGCGTGGTCAAGCCCTGCGCACATGCAGCACTTGCCATATCCTGCAAGGTATTTTTGCCATCGCACATGGTGGAGTGGCAATGGACACTGGACTTCTTATAATCTGCCATCGTTAATTCACTGCATCCTTTCCTGTTTGACCTTGTGGTCAATGACGTGACGTTTTTCCAGTTCACGGGTCACATCTTCCACCGTAATGCCGGCGCTGACCATCAGCACCAGAACATGGTAGGCAAGATCGCTGATCTCGTAAACGGTCTCTTCCTTATCCTCTTTTTCGCCCGCAATGATGACCTCGGTGCACTCTTCGCCCACCTTTTTCAGGATCTTCTCCTTGCCCTTCTCGAACAGGTAGGTGGTGTAGCTGCCCTCCTTGGGGCTATCCTTGCGGCCCTTGATGAGCTGGTACAGGCCCTGCCAGCTGAACTGCTTCAGCTCCGGCGAGACGTATACTTCGTTGAAAAAGCAGCTCTCGGCGCCGGTGTGGCAGGCGGGGCCGGATTTGACCACTTCCACCACCAGAGCATCGGCATCGCAGTCTGCGGTGATGGACACCACCCGCTGCACGTTGCCGCTGGTCTCGCCTTTGCGCCAGATCTCCTGACGGCTGCGGCTCCAGAACACAGTGCGGCCCTCGGCGATGGTGAGCGCCAGCGTCTCGGCGTTCATGTATGCGAGGGTGAGCACCTCTTTGGTGTAGTGGTCCTGCACGATGGCAGGGATCAGGCCCTTTTCATCAAATTTCAGATTCATAACGGTTCTCCCTCCCCGGATGGGGATATTACTAGTTTAGCGTATTCGGTGCACAAACGCAAGAGTTTGCGGGTTGTTTTTGCGGAAATCCAGTTTCGCGTTACGGCTTCTCCCTGCGCCGGGGAGAAATGCCCCGGCGTTACAGCCGCATCTCCACGCCGTTTGCGTTGAGGTATTCTTTCAGGTCGCGGATGGTCAGCAGCTTCTGGTGGAAGATGCCCGCCGCAAGGCCTGCGTCGATGCCCTTGTGGTGGAACAGCTCCAGAAAGTCTTCCTTTTTGCCTGCGCCGCCGCTGGCAATGATGGGCACGTTCACCCGCGCCGCAACTGCATCCAGCATCTCAAGGTCGAATCCGCTGCGCACGCCGTCGGTGTCGATGCTGTTCAGGCAGATCTCGCCTGCGCCGTGGTCCACGCACCAGCTGATCCAGTCCAGTGCATCCCGGCCGGTGTCCTCGCGCCCGCCCTTGGCGAACACCCGGAACTGGCCGTCCACCCGCTTCACATCGGCAGAGAGCACCACGCACTGGTTGCCGTAGCGCTGTGCTGCCGCCGGGATAAGGCCGGGATTTTTGAGTGCGCCCGAGTTGACGCTGACCTTGTCCGCGCCACACTTGAGCACCCGGTCAAAATCTTCCAGCGTGTTGATGCCGCCGCCTACCGTGAGCGGGATAAAAATTTCGCTGGCGACGCGGGTCAGGATATCCGTAAACAGCGCCCGCCCCTCGAAGCTGGCGGTGATATCGTAGAACACCAGCTCGTCGGCACCGGCAGCGTTGTACATGCGGGCCATTTCCACCGGGTCGGCCACGTCCCGGATGCCTTCAAAGTTCGTGCCCTTGACCACGCGGCCATTTCGCACATCAAGGCAGGGGATAATGCGTTTGGTGATCATGTCGTTTCCCCTCCGTTCACTCCTGCACCAGATGCACGCAGCGCGCAAGGTCCAGTGCGCCGGTGTACAGGCTCTTGCCCAAAATGGCAGCGGCAGTGCCCATTTTTTTCAGTTCCAGAAGCTCTGCTTCGGACGAGATGCCGCCGCTGGCCGTAAAGGCCACACCGGGCACCTCTTTGGCAAGCGTGCGGTACAGTCCGAGGTTCGTGCCCCTCATGGCACCGTCGCAGGCAATGTCCGTGTAGATGATGGCGGTGCATCCGGCATCTGCCAGCCGCTTGCAGAAGTCCACGCCCGGCTCGGCGCTCACTTCCTTCCAGCCATGGATGGCCACACAGCCGTCCTTTGCGTCCACGCCCACGGCAATTTTATCGCCGTATTTTTTCAGCATCCGGGCGGTAAAGGCAAAATCCGTCACCGCCACGCTGCCAAGGATGCAGCGGCCCACACCGAGGGAGAGATATGTTTCAATGCGCTCCTCGGTGCGGATGCCGCCGCCCACCTCAATGTATAAGCCGCCCTGTTTTGCCAGCGCGGCAATGGTATCGTAGTTGGAAAGGGTGCCGTCCTTTGCGCCGTCCAGATCGACGACGTGCAGATTTTTGGCCCCCGCTGCAAGGAACTCCCGCGCCTGTGCACAGGGGTCCTCGCCGTAGACGGTCATGCGGCTGTAGTCGCCCTGCGTCAGGCGCACCACCTTGCCGCCCCGCAGGTCGATGGCTGGAAAAAGCTGCATAATTTTTCTCCTTACAATTCCGCAAATGCTTTCAGAATGCGCAGGCCGGTATCCCCGCTCTTTTCCGGGTGGAACTGGGTGCCGTACACCCTGCCTGCCCGCACCGCGCCGGTGACGGGAATGGAATAGTCGCTCACAGCCAGTGTACTCTCCGTACAGTTCTTGCCGTAGTAGCTGTGGACGTAATAGACGTACTCTCCCTCACGGATGTACTTGAACAGCGGGTCGTCCTTTACAAGGTGCAAGGCGTTCCAGCCGATCTGCGGCACCTTCAGGCTCTTGTCCGCAAGGTCTGGCTCCAGCGGGCAGACCTCGCCCTTCACAAAGCCAAGGCCTTCGTGCTCACCGTACTCGTAGCTCTTTTCAAACAGCAGCTGCATGCCAAGGCAGATGCCCAGCAGCGGCTTCCTTTCAGCTTCTTCTTTCATGACCGGTACAAGGCCCGTCGCCTCCAGCTTGGCCATGGCATCGGCAAAAGCGCCCACGCCCGGCAGGATGAGCCGGTCGGCTTTGCGGATGGTGTCCGCATCCGCAGTCACAACAGCTTCCAGTCCCAGCTGTTTCAGGCTGGACTTCAGGCTGAACAGGTTGCCCACGCCATAATCGATAATTGCGATCATACCAGCAGTCCTTTCGTGGAAGGGATCTCGTCCTTGTGGGCTTCGTCGATCTTCACGGCCACGCCCAGTGCATGGCCTGCGCCCTTGAAGCAGGCTTCGAGGATGTGGTGGGTATTTTCTCCCGCAAATTGTACAAAGTGGACAGTAGCGGGCACGCTGCGGGCAAAGCCCAGCCAGAATTCCTTGGCGCACTCCACGTCAAAATCGCCCACCTTTTCGGTGCTGCAATGGACGTCCCAGTTCAGGGTGCAGCGGCCCGAAAGATCGACGGCGCACAGGATCAGCGCTTCATCCATGGGCAGATAAAAGCTGCCGTAGCGCTGGATACCGCGCATATCGCCCAGCGCCCGTGCAAAGGCCTGACCCAGTGCAATGCCCACATCCTCGGTGGTGTGGTGGTAGTCCACCTGCACATCGCCGTGGCAGGTGAGCACCAGATCGAACCGGCCATGGCGGGCGAACAGCTCCAGCATGTGGTTCAGAAAGCCGCACCCGGTGTCCACCTCGTAGCGGCCGGTGCCGTCCAGATCAAGGGTAAGGTCGATCTGGGTCTCATTGGTGTTGCGTTCCAGCGAGATCATTCGGTTCGGCATGGTTCATTCCTCCATGATCTTATCCAGCGTTTCCATAAACGTCTGCATCTGTTCCGGCGTGCCAATGGTGATGCGCAGCCAGTTCTGGATGCGGGGCGCGTCAAAATGGCGCACCAGAATGCCGTTTTTCTTCAACTCTTTGTAGAGCGCCTCGCCGTCTTTCCGGTCGGTACTTGCAAACAGGAAGTTGGAGCGGCTGTCCAGCACGGCAAAGCCGCGTTGTTCCAGCTGTTGTTTTGTCCATGCGCGGGTGTCCACGATGGCGGCACGGGTCCTGTCAAAATAAGCGGTATCTTCCAGCGCAGCCTGCCCGGCCTTCAGGGTCAGGCGGTTGATGTTGTAGGGGTTCAGGCTGAACTTGACCCGGTTCAGGTCGGCAATGAGCTTTGCATTGCCCATGGCAAGACCCAGACGCGCACCGGCCAGCTGCCGGGACTTGGAAAAAGTCTGCACCACCAGCAGGTTCTCGTACTGGTCGATGAGGGGCACGCAGCTCTCGCCGCCAAAGTCCACATAGGCCTCGTCCACGATGACCACATTGTTCGGGTTTGCCTTTAAGATGCCCTCAATTTCCGCCCGGGGCAGTGCAATACCGGTGGGGGCGTTGGGGTTTGCAAGGACGATGGTCTGGTTCAGGCCGTAGTAGTCCTTCGGGTCAAGGGTGAAATCCTCTTTCAGCGGGATGATGTGGCTGGGAATGTGCATCAGCCCACACCACACGCCGTAGCAGCCGTAGGTGATGTCGGCATAGGCCAGCGGGTGGTCTGCGTCGCAGAAGGCACGCAGCGCAAAGAAGAGGTTCTCGTCGCTGCCATTGCCGGGCATGATCTGCTCCGGCTGCAAACCGAAGTGGGCTGCGGCCGCCTTGAGCAGGTCGGCACAGGCGGGGTCGGAGTAAAGGCGCAGCTTTTCCACCTCGTGCTCGCTCACGGCGGCAATCACCGCCGGGGAGGGCAGATAGGGGCTTTCGTTGGTGTTCAGTTTGATGTACTGCTGATCCTGCGGCTGCTCACCCGGGGTGTAGGGGGTGACAGCGGCCAGCGTGGGAGAAAGGAATTTACTCATGGTTCAAATCCTCACTTTTCATACCGGATGGTCACGCTGCGGGCGTGGGCGTGCAGGCCCTCGCGCTCGGCAAAATCGGCGATGCGGGGGGCTACTTCGCCCAGCGCTTCCCGGGTGTAGTAGAGGAAGCTGGACTTTTTTACAAAGTCGTCTACGCCCAAGGGGCTTGAGAAGCGGGCGGTGCCGCTGGTGGGCAGAGTGTGGTTGGGGCCTGCAAAGTAATCGCCCAGCGCTTCCGGCACGTTGCGGCCAAGGAAAATGCTGCCTGCGTTTTTGATCTCGTTCAGCACGCCGAAGGGGTCCTCCACGCACACTTCCAGATGTTCCGGTGCAATGATGTTGCAGGCTTCAATGGCCTTGTGCAGGTCGGTGCAGAGGATGATCTTGCCGTTGTCGTCCACGCTGGCGCGGGCGATGGCGGCACGGGGCAGCTGAGGGATCTGCACCTCCAGCTCCGCCTGCACGGCCTTGGCCAGCTCCGGGCTGTCGGTGACGAGGACCGGGCTTGCCAGTTTGTCGTGCTCGGCCTGACTCAGCAGGTCTGCTGCCACCCATGCGGGGTTGCAGCCGCCGTCGGCCAGCACCAGAATTTCGCTGGGGCCTGCGATCATATCGATGCCCACCTTGCCGAACACCTTGCGCTTGGCGGTGGCAACGTAGATGTTGCCGGGGCCAACGATCTTATCCACTGCAGGGATGCTCTGGGTGCCGTAGGCCAGCGCCGCCACAGCCTGTGCGCCGCCGGTCTTGAAGATCTTGGTCACGCCTGCGGTGGCAGCGGCGGCAAGGATGACCGGGTTCACCCTGCCGTCCTTTCCGGCGGGGGTGGTCATGACGATTTCGGACACGCCTGCCACCTTTGCCGGGATCACGTCCATGAGCACGGTGGAGGGATAAGCCGCCGTGCCGCCGGGCACATAGACACCGGCCTTTTCAATGGGGGTATATTTCTGGCCCAGCACGATGCCGGGCTTGTCGTTCACCACAAAATTCTTGTGCACCTGCTTGCGGTGGAAGCTCTCGATGTTGGCGGCGGCTTCGCGCAGCGTTTCGAGGAAGTAGGGGTCCATGCCCGCAAAGGCTTCGTCGATCTCCTCCTGCGTCACCTGCAGGGCATCGATCTTCGCGCCGTCAAATTTCAGCGCATAATCCTTCAGGGCATCGTCGCCCCGGGCGCGCACATCGGCAATGATGCCGTCCACCACATCCTCCACGTTCTTTTCCGCGCGGATGTCGCGGTTCAGAATCTCTTCGGGCTTCAGCTCGTCAAAGTTATACAGCTTGATCATTTTGCTTCCTCCTTGTTCTGCAGTTCCGCCCGCAGCTTTTCCAGCATGGTGTCCATTTCGGCGTGCTTGAACTGGTAGCTGGCCTTGTTGGCAATGAACCGGGCCGAGATGGGCATGAACTCGGTGACCACCTTCAGGCCGTTCTCCCGCAGGGTGGTGCCGGTCTCCACGATATCCACGATGACGTCCGAAAGGCCCAGAATGGGGGCCAGCTCAATGGAGCCGTTCAGCTTGATGATATCGATGTCCCGCCCCATAGATGCGTAGTAGCTCTTTGCAATGTTGACGAATTTGGTGGCCACCCGCACCGGGCGGCTGGGGTCGTCTTGGTAATCGGCCGGGGCGGCAACGCACATGCGGCATTTGCCAAGGCCGGTGTCCAGCAGCTCATACACATCGGCAGAAGCCTCTGTGAGGATGTCCTTTCCCACGATGCCCACATCGGCGGCACCGTGCTCCACATAGATGGCAACATCGCTGGGCTTGACGAGGAAGTAGCGGATGCCGGCCTCCGGGTTTTCCACCACCAGCTTGCGGGTGGCGTTGTAGTCCTCCGGGCAGCCGTAGCCGATGCCCGCCAGCAGGTGATACACCTTATCGCCCAGACGGCCCTTGGGCAGGGCCACGTTCAGCATCACCCTGTCGGTGCTGTTCTTCTGCACCGGCGGCAGCGGGGCGCTCAGGCGGTCCAGCTCGTCCAGATAGACCGCAAAGCCGATGGCACCGGCACCGGGGGTGAACTTCTGCATCAGCAGGTCGTAGCGGCCGCCCTTGAGCAGGGGGCGGGGCAGGGCTTTCAGGTAGCCCTGAAACACAAGGCCGTTGTAGTATTCCATCTCACCGGCCAGCGTCATGTCCAGCCGGATCACGCCGCCCGCCTTTTCCAGCGGCACAGCCAGCGCTTCCAGCTCGGCCACCGCTGCGCGCATGGCGTCGTTGCGGCACAGGGCTGCAGCCTTTTCCAGCGTTTCGGCATAGGCACCGGAAAGATCCAGCACGCTGCACAGGGTATCGGCGGCATCGGCAAGGCCGGCGGCTCCGGCTGCAGCCCGCAGCTCGTGGGCGTTTTTCTCCCGCAGCTTTTCCAGCAGCTTTGCGCGGGCGGCATCCGGCACGCCCAGCGCGTCGAACAGGCCGAACAGGTAGCCCATGTGGCTCACTTCCAGCACCCAATCGGCCCCCAGCGCATCCAGCGACCGCGCCGCCAGACACACCGCCTGCTGCACCTGTGCTTCGCCCACCGCACCCAGCATCTCAAGGCCCATCTGGCTGATCTCTTTAAAGGTGTGGCTCTCGGCGGAAGGGCGGTAGACGTTCTCGTGATAGTAGTAGCGCAGGGTCTCGCCGGGGGCGGGCTGCGCCGTCTTGGCAATGGAGAGGGTCACGTCCGGCTTGAGGGCCAGCAGACGGCCGTCCAGATCGGTAAAGGTAATGACCTGTTCGGACGACAAAAAGCTGCGGTTGGCCTGATACAGGCCGTACTCCTCAAACCGGCCCATATGATACTTGCGGCAGCCCGCCGCTTCGTACAAGGCGCGCAGCGCAAAGGAGGCGCGCTCCTTGGGCTGCAGGTTTGCAAGGCTGAATTCCATTGTCGGTTCCCCCATTTCTTACTTGAGTTTATTTTACTTTATCTCGGTAAAGTTGTAAAGTAGGAAAGTGACGGTGTTTCCAACTCAATGATACGATTTTTCTGTGCGTTTGTACAGGGAAAAGAAGAAAAGGAGCCGTCGCATGGCGCAACAGCTCCTTTTCAGCACGCATATTTACCCAAGCAGCTCCAGCACACTGGCCTTCGGGCGGGCACCCACGGCCTGACGCACCAGCTTGCCCTGCTCAAACACCAGCAGAGTGGGGATGCTCATGACGCCGAACTCCCCGGCCAGCTCCGGCTGCTCGTCCACATTCACCTTGCCCACCTTCACATCGGTGCGCTCCTCAGCTACCTCGTCCACAACGGGGCTGAGCATGCGGCAGGGGCCGCACCAGCTGGCCCAGAAGTCCAGCAGCACAGGCTTTGCGCTCTGCAGCACCTCCTGCTCAAAATTTTCTTTCGTGATCGTAACAACTGCCATATTTCTACCTCCTGAAAGGGTTCGTTCGTGGTTGTTCTTATGGCATCAGTATACCCAAAACGCCAGGGCTTTTCCGTAACCGGGTCACATTGGGGCGCAAAAAGGGGCTGCTGCACATCGTTTTGAACAAACGTGCAGCAGCCCCTTCAGCTTTTGTGAGATTCCGGCAGCTTTATTTGCCCAGCATTTCGTGGGCAGTCTTGCAGATGGTAGCGGCATCCAGACCGTACTCACGCAACAGGTCCCATGCAGGGCCGGAGCAGCCAAACTTGTCCTGCACGCCCACACGGCGCACAGGGGTGGGCAGCTTTTCGCTCAGCACGGCGCAGACGGCCTCGCCCAGACCGCCGATGACATTGTGCTCCTCGGCGGTGATGACCTTGCCGCATTCCTTTGCAGCCTTGAGGACGATCTCCTCGTCCAGAGGCTTGATGGTGTGGATGTTGATGACCCGGGCATGGATGCCCTCGGCAGCCAGCTGTTCCGCGGCAATGCGGGCTTCGTTGACCATCAGGCCGGTGGCGATGATGGCAATGTCGCCGCCCTCAGTGATCTGCTCACCCTTGCCGATCTCGAAGTGATAGTTCTCGGCATCGTGGAACACAGGCACAGCCAAACGGCCAAAGCGCAGGTAGACGGGGCCTTCCATTGCGTAGGCAGCACGCACAGCGGCGCGGGCCTCCACATCGTCGGCGGGGCAGATCACGGTCATGCCGGGGATGCTGCGCATGAGGGCAAAGTCCTCGCAGCACTGATGGGAAGCGCCGTCCTCGCCCACCGAGATACCGCCGTGGGTGGCACCGATCTTCACGTTCAGGTGGGGATAGCCGATGGAGTTGCGCACCTGCTCAAAGGCACGGCCGGCGGCGAACATGGCAAAGCTGGAAACAAAGGGCACGTAGCCCATGGTGGACAGGCCCGCAGCCACGCCCATCATGTTTTCCTCGGCAATGCCGCAGTCAAAATGACGATCCGGGTAAGCCTTGCGGAACATGCCGGTCTTGGTGGCAGCGGCAAGGTCTGCGTCCAGCACCACCAGATCCTCGTGGCCCTCTGCGGCCAGCTCCTTCAGGGTGTTGCCGTAGCTTTCACGGGTAGCGATCTTCTTCACATCTGCCATCTTAGTTTTCCTCCTGCTCCAGCGCGGCGTATGCGGCGTTCAGTTCCTCAATTGCGATCTTGTACTCGTCATCGTTGGGGCCCTTGCCGTGCCAGTCCACAGAGTTGGTCATATAAGAAACGCCCTTGCCCTTTGTGGTGTCCATGATGATGCAGGTGGGCTTTGCAGTCTCTGCATGGAATGCCTGCATGGCAGCTTCGATCTGGTCGTAGTCGTGGCCGTCGATGGTGACAACATTGAAGTTGAAGGCCTTCAGCTTCTCTTCCAGCGGGGCGCTGTTCATCACGGTTTCGGTGGTGCCATCGATCTGCAGGTGGTTGCGGTCCAGCACAACGCACAGGTTGGAAAGGCCGTAGTGTGCGGCAAACATGAAGGCTTCCCAGCACTCGCCCTCTTCCACCTCGCCATCGCCCAGGATGGTGTAGACGTTGATGGGCTTACCGGCGTGCTTGGCACCCAGTGCCATGCCGCAGGCGGCAGACACGCCCTGACCCAGACTGCCGGTGGACATATCCACGCCCGGGGTCTCGTTCATGTTGGGGTGGCCCTGCAGATAGCTGCCGATCTTACGCAGGGTCTTAAGGTCTTCCACCGGGAAATAGCCGCGCTCTGCCAGCGCTGCATACAGTGCCGGTGCTGCATGGCCCTTGGACAGCACCAGACGGTCGCGGTCGGCCTTCTTGGGGTCCTTCGGGTCAATGTTCATTTCCACGAAATAGAGGTAGCTCAGCAGCTCGGCGATATCCAGACTGCCGCCCGGATGACCGCACTTTGCGCTGTGCGTGCCCTCGATCACGCCCATGCGGATGTGGCAGGCGTGCTTGGCCAGAGTAAGTTTTTCTGCATTTGTCATGATGGTCCTCCCGTATGAACCTCAGATTTGCACATGTTCAAAAAAGCCTTTCGTCAGCGCCGGTGCAGTCCTGCTGCCCGCAGCGCGCTCTTTTTCAAGTTTATATTAGCTATTCTATGCAAAAAGGTCAAGCATCTTCATGCAAAATGTACACACACGGGGAAATATTCACGGAAATTTGCCGCTTTTTGGTCAAATTGCAGGCTTTTTGCCGTATCTTGACAAAGCCAGAAGCATCTGCTATATTTTTCACAGATTCCGGCACGAAGCCGGGTGTGCGGACAGAAGCCCGTGTTCTCCATCCTGATGGAGCATTTTATCCACCGCTGCGCTTACGCAGCGGTGCAGAGCAAAACCCACAGGGGGCCTTTGCGTTCTGCCATCTTATTTTTGCTGCTATAGACACCACGAAGGGGTCTGCCGTTGGCTTGTAAGCCGGGCAGACCCCTTTTTTGTCTGGCCAAAGGAGGAAGCTTTTTATGAAAACGAACCCCCATTCCACCACCCGCAGCCTCGTGCTGGCTGCACTGTTCCTTGCACTGGCCTTTGTGCTGCCCATGATCACCGGCCATGTGCCGCAGGTGGGCAACATGCTGTGCCCGATGCATTTTCCCATTCTGCTGTGCGGCTTTGTGCTGGGCGGTCCATGGGGCCTTTCCGTGGGCTTCATTGCTCCGCTGGTGCGGTCGGTGCTGTTCGGCATGCCGCCGATGTTCCCCATCGCCATTGCCATGGCCTTTGAGCTGGCCACCTACGGCCTTGTGTCCGGCGTGCTCTGGCACAAGGTGAAGCACACCGTGCCCATGATGTACGCTTCTCTTGTCACCGCCATGGTGGCAGGCCGTTTGGTCTGGGGTACGGTACGCTTTGTGCTGGCCGGCCTGACCGGTTCCAGCTTCCCGTTCAGCGCGTTTTTGTCCGGTGCACTGCTCACCGCTGTGCCGGGCATCGTGGCTCAGCTGGTGCTCATCCCGCTGATTTTGGTGGCTTTGCAGGAGGCAAAGGTCATCGACTGACAAAAAATGGCTGGCATCGCAGGATGCCAGCCATTTTTTTGCTCTTTTAATTCTTCTTGCCGCTCAGGAACTCCGGCAGGGGCTTGCCCTGCTTGCGCCACTGATGATACTCGGCGGTGGCAGCGAACTCCACGTCACCGGCAGAGTTCAGGGCAGTCTCCACAGAGTCCTGCACCACGCCGATGATGAAGCCGACACCCACCATCTGCATGGCGACATCGTTGGAGATGCCGAACAGGGAGCAGGCCATGGGGATCAGCAGCAGGGAACCGCCGGCCACGCCGGAAGCACCGCAGGCACCCAGAGCGCTCATAGCGCTCAGCACGATGGCTGCAGGCAGAGACACCTGAATGCCCAAGGTGTTAGCAGCGGCCAGCGTCATGATGGTGATGGTGATGGCGGCACCGTCCATGTTGATGGTGGCGCCCAGCGGGATGGAGACGGAGTACATATCCTTGTCCAGACCCAGCTTTTCGCACAGGGCCATGTTCACGGGGATGTTGGCGGCGGAGCTGCGGGTGAAGAAGGCGGTCAGGCCGGACTCACGCAGGCAGCGGAACACCAGCGGATAGGGGTTGCAGCCCAGATAGATAAACATGATGAAGGGGGAGACGATGAGGGCCATGAACAGCATGGTGCCCACCAGCAGGGCCAGCAGCTTGCCGTACTGGGTAAAGATGGCAAGGCCGTTGCCGGAAACATTGGTGTAGACCAGACCCATGATGCCGAAGGGTGCCAGATTGATGATCCAGCGCACGATCTGGGAGACCGCATCGGCGGTGTTTGCCATAAAGGTCTTGGTGGTGTCAGAGCCGATCTTCTTCATGGCCACGCCGAACATGCAGGCCCAGAACAGGATGCCGATGTAGTTGCCGCTCATGATGGCACTGACGGGGTTTGCCACAAAGTTGGTGAGCAGAGTGCCCATCACTTCGCCCAGACCCTGCGGCACCACGTCCGACTGGGCAGCGTCTGCCAGCACGACCGTGACCGGGAACATAAAGCTGGTCGCCACTGCGATGGCCGCAGCCAGAAAGGTGGTGAGCATGTACAGCCAGATGACCGTGCCGACGCGGCGGTCCAGCTTGGAAGAGCCCTGTGCCAGAGCACTTGCCACGATCACGAACACCAGCACCGGGGCGATGCCCTTCAGTGCGCCAACGAACAGGCTGCCCAGTTCACCCACCCAGCCTGCACCGGGGGCCACCAGAGCCAGCACCGCACCGATGAACAGGCCGATCAGAATGCGAACGATCAGGCTGATGCCGTTGTAGCGGGCAACTGCCTTATTCAACGTTTTCATATAGACACTCCTCTTTCCTATTGTACGCCAATGGCGTACAGCTTCCTGTCTCTTACACAAGGACGGGTGTTATTATAGCACATACGGCAGAGAAATGAAAGCGTTTTCAGACATTTTTCGTTCACAAATTTGCATTCAGGTCGGTGCCCATGGGGGTTTTCCGTTGATCTGTATTTGTAGCAAGGACAGGTTTGGCCATTCGCGGCTTTGTTCTCTCCGTCACCGTCGAGCGGCGCAGGGCGGAGCGAGCGGGGGCAAACAAAAAAGCCTGCGTGCGCAGTCCTGCATGGCAGGCTCTGCATCCGCAGACCGGGGCTCTTTGGGGGTGTATTCTGTTTCAACCCAGCGGCTGGGTGGGGGCAAGCTTCTGGTAGGCAAAGCGGGGCGAGCCGTCTGCCACATGGATGATGCCGCAGCGGGTAAAGCCGTTCTTTTCCAGCAGATGCTGCATGATCTTGTTGTCGGCGTGGGTGTCGGCACGCAGGCTCTGGCAGTGCTCCATGCTCCAGTCCAGCACTGCCGATGCCACGCCCTTGTGCTTTCCGGCCGATGCCAGACGGTGCACCGTGCCATAGGGCAGGGTATCGTCCAGCCACTGGCCGTCCTCAATGGCGGCGTAGGTGGGGTCTGCCCCCAGAATAAAGGCAAACACGGCCTCGATCTGGCCGTTGACCACATAGAGGAACAACCGGTTCGAGTCGATATCCTCCTCCAGCAGTTCCTGCGGCGGGAAATTATCCCCCCACTGGGTCGGGTTGCCAGATGCCTTCATGACTGCACGTGCATGGGCGTAGATCTTCAGGATCTGGGGCAGATCCCCTCTCACTGCTCCACGAAACATTCATTCCACCTCGTCTTTTCTGCGCTGCGCTCGGTCCGGCACAGCACTTTGAGAATTGTTCTTATTGTACTACAAATTACCATAAAAATCCAGTTCCCGCACCAAAGTACCTTAAAATGCTCCAAAACGGCAAAAAGCAGGGGCTGCTGCACTTTCGGCTAAAACGATGTGCAGCAGTCCCTGCTTTTAGAGCAAGTACCTTATGCGCTGGCGCGGCCATGGCCGGTGCGCACCAGCCGGTATTCCCGCGGGCTGAGACCATACCGCTCGTGGAACAGGCGGTAGAAATAGCTGGTGTTCTCGTAGCCCACCAGAGAAATGATCTGCTGGATGTTCATGTCGCTGCGGCGCAGCAGGCGGGCAGCGGTCTCCATACGGTGCTTTTGCAGCAATTCCTTATAGGTGCGTCCGGTCTGGGCACGCACGCACTCGCTGACATATGCCAGCGAAACGCCGTACTCCCGTGCCACGTTGGAAAGGCTTGCTTCGCGGTAATTCTGGGTGATCTCTTTGAGTGCCGCCTGCACCAGTGCTTCGCGGCTGACCGTTCCGGCCCTGACTTCCGGCAGGATAGGATTCGTCTGTGTCATCTGCGTTTCCTCCGTAAAGGGTGCGGCGGGCGGGGACTGGGGGATGTCGGACGCCCGCCGCACAGGGAATGGCGGCTCCTGCCGCCCTACACCTCAGATACGAACCGACGCACCGGAATATTGCAGAAAGCTAAAAAATTTTTAGTCAATTTTCGTTGTAGGAGTCCGACCCCTCTCAGTCACGCCTGACGGCGTGCCAGCTCCCCCGAAGGGGGAGCTTTATCGGCACGAACCGGTAGATGCTTAAAAGCTCCCCCTTCGGGGGAGCTGGCGAACGCAGTGAGCCTGAGAGGGTTTTCGTCTTACAGAAAAAGACCGCTTCCGCACCGGGCAGAAACGGCCTTTTTCAGGAGAAATAAAGAAAACACGAACCCTCAAAAATGAGGAAGGGAAATGCTCAGAACATGCTTTCGTCTTTGTAGCGGCCGGTGCGCACGAACTGCACCCACTCGGCCACATTCACGGCGTGGTCGCCGATGCGCTCCAGATACTTAATGACCATCAGCAGGTCCAGCGCTGCGTCCACCTTGCCGGGATCTTCGGCGATCTCCTGCGCCAGCTGATGCTTGATGGCGTTGAAGTCGTAATCCACCGCGTCGTCTGCGGCGATCACCCTGCGGGCGGCATTTTCGTCCTCTGCCGTCAGGGCATCGAGAGCATCCAGGATCATCTGGTGGGCCTTTTTGCCCATGGCAATGGCCCGACTTACCGCCGGGTCGCCCTCTTTGCGGACGGTGACAAGGTGGGGGATGATCTCGGCGATGTCGGCGGCATGGTCGCCGATGCGCTCAATATCCGTGACCACCTTCATGGCGGTGGAGATGCGGCGCAGATCGCCTGCCACCGGCTGCTGACGCAGCAGCAACGTCATGCAGCGGTGCTCGATATCCCGCTCCATATTGTTGATGCGGGCATCCCCCTTCACGATGGCCGCAGCTGCATCGGCATCAGCAACGCAGAGCGCTTCCAAAGCGTTCTCCACGGCATCGGCAGAGTTGCGGCCCATTTCGGTCAGCGAATTTTTCAGCGATTCCAGATCGGTGTCGTACTGTTTACGGATACTCATAGCTGTTTCCTCCTTTAACCGAACCGACCGGAAATGTAGTCCTCGGTGCGTTTATCCTGCGGTGCGCTGAAGATCTGCGCCGTGGGGCCCACTTCCACCAGCTCGCCCAGCAGGAAGAAGGCGGTGCGGTCGCTGATACGGGCCGCCTGCTGCATGTTGTGGGTAACGATGACCACCGTGTAGTTCTTCTTCAGCTCGCTCATCAGCTCCTCCACCTTCATGGTGGAGCCGGGGTCCAGTGCGCTGGTGGGCTCATCCATCAGCAGCACTTCGGGCTTCACCGCCAGTGCACGGGCGATGCACAGACGCTGCTGCTGGCCGCCGGAAAGGCCCAGCGCGCTCTTTTTCAGGCGGTCCTTCACCTCGTCCCACAGGGCCGCGCCCCGCAGGCTGCTTTCCACCAGCTCGTCCAGCTCAGCCTTATTGCGCACGCCGTGCAGCTTGGGGCCGTAGGTGATGTTGTCGTAAATGCTCATGGGGAAGGGATTGGCCTTCTGGAACACCATGCCCACCCGGCGGCGCAGGTCGGTAAGCTGCATTTCCCGGGCAAAAATGTCCTCGCCCTTGAGCCGCACATCCCCCTCGATGCGCACATTCGGCACAAGGTCGTTCATGCGGTTGAGGGTCTTTAAAAAGGTGGACTTGCCGCAGCCGGAAGGGCCGATGAGAGCGGTGATCTCCCGCTCGCCCACGTCCAGCGAAATGCCTTTCAGCGCCTTGAAGTCGCCGTACCAGAGGTTCAGGTCTTTTGCCGATATCACCGGCATGTTCGTGTTTTCCATAGAGTACCTCATTGTTGAATTTCAACAGGAAGTTTACCGTTTCGACCCTTCCCGTGAAAAGGTAGATTTGAAAAATCCGCAGATTTTTCAAATCTACGAAATTAAAAATAATTTTTCCGCGATTCATGGCCAGAGCGAATGCGGAGGCCATTTTGAACAGTAAAATCAAATTTTACTGTTTCTGTTTCAGCTTAGTCTTTGCCAGCCGCGCCGCAAGGTTGATGGCCAGCACCAGCACCAGCAGCACCGCACCGATGCCCCATGCGGAATCAAAATCGCCGTCCTCAAAGGCACGCAGGTACAGCAGCACCGACAGGGTGGCACCGTTGGAGGTGTAGGCTTTGGCCACGCTCTTGGCAATGACCTCTGCGGCACCGGCGGTGAAGAGCAGAGCGGCACTTTCGCCCACGATGCGGCCCACAGCCAGAATGCAGCCGGTCACGATGCCGTCGATGCTGCAGGGCAGCACGATGGTGCGGATGATGTGCCACTTGCCTGCACCCAAGCCCATGGCACCCTCACGGTAGCCCTGCGGCACCGTCTTGAGGGATTCCTGCGTGGTGCGGATGATGGTGGGCAGGTTCATGACCACCAGCGTGAGTGAACCGGACAGCAGACAGGTCTGGAAGCCCAGCGCCTGACTGAACACCAGCATGCCCACCAGACCGTAGATGATGCTGGGGATGCCCGCCAGCGTTTCGTTGGTGAACTCAATGACCTCGATGAGCCGTCGGTTGGAGGCATACTCGGTCAGGTAGACCGCCGCGCCCACGCCCAGAGGCAGTACGATCAGTAATGTCAGCACAATGACATACAGTGTGTTGAGGATGGCAGGCAGGATGCCGTCGGTCTTTTTCAGCACACTGGCAGTGGTAGAAAGGAACTTCCAGCTGATGTGGGGGATGCCCCGCACCAGCACCATGCCGATGATACCGGCCACCAGAACCATCACCAGAACGGCGCTGGCCCAGACCAGTGCGGTCATGACCCGGTTCCACATCTGACGGGAAGGCGAAAGGCCCTTATTCATCCCGGCTTCCTCCCTTCAGCACAACGTTCAGCACAACATTGATGATCATGATAAAGACGAACAGCACCAGCGCGATGCTGAACAGCGCCTGCCGCTGCAGACCGCCGGCATAGCTCATCTCCTTGGCGATGGCGGTGGTCAGGAATGTGACGCTGCGGAAGGGACTGTCCGGCATGTTGGGGCTGTTGCCTGCCACCATCATCACCGCCATGGCCTCGCCGATGGCACGGCCGATGCCCAGCACAATGCCTGCGGCAATGCCGCTTTTGGCTGCCGGAATGCTGATTTTGAACCATGTTTCGGTGTCGGTGGCACCCAGTGCCAGACTGCCCTGCTCATACTCCGGCGGCACGGCGTTCAGTGCCGTGACCGACACGGACACGATGCTGGGCAAAATCATGATGGAAAGCACCACGATAGCGCTCAGCAGGCAGGCACCGGAAGCCTTGCCGAAGGTCTTTGCCACGGCGGGCACCAGCACCTGCATGCCCAGCAGGCCGAACACCACGCTGGGGATGCCGGACAGCAGCTCGATGGCGGTGACCACCACGGTGCGCAGCTTTGGGTCGGCGGCCTTGGAGAGGAACACCGCCGTCAGCAGGCCGATGGGCACACCGATGATGGCAGCGCCCAGCGTGCCGTAGATGCTGGACAGGATAAAGGGCAGGATGCCGAACAGCGGCTGGGCCGCCGTGGAGGCCCACTTTGTGCCGAACAGGAATTGGAACAGGCCGATCTTGTGGATGGCCGGCACGCCGGAGATCACCATGTACACCGAGATGAGCACCACGCAGCCCACAGCCAGCATACCGCACAGGAAGAAGATAAAGTTCATCACCGCTTCCAGCCATTCGGCGGGGGTGCGGGGCAGCCGCACCCGGCTCAGATAGGATTTTTTGTTCATAGCTGAAATCCTTTATAAAAGCCGCGTCGGCCCGCAGAAACGGCAGCCCGACGCGGCAGTTTTCTTGTTCAGATGCGGGGCAGGCGGTTCACCGGAGAGCTTTCCCCGGCAAACCACCCGGTAATTACTCGTTCACCGGCACAGCGCCTGCGGTGCGGATGAGGTCGGCAGCGTCCTTGCTGGTGGCAAAGTCCACAAAGGCCTGTGCCTGCTCCGACAGGGTCACGCTCTTGTTGGTGACGAACACGAAGGGACGCTGGATCTTGTAGCTGCCGTCCTTCACGGTGTCCTCGCTGCACTCCACACCCTCCACGGTGACCATGGCAACGGTGTCGCCCACAGCGGACAGGGAAGCGTAGCCGACAGCCAGAGGGTTGGCCTCCACAGCGCTGATGACTGCGCCGGTAGCGGTCAGCTCCTGTGCGTACTTGCAGCTGTCCTTCACGTCCACGATGCTCTCAAAGCCATCGCGGGTGCCGGAACCGGCCTCGCGGCCCACCAGAACGATCTCGCCGTCGTCGCCGCCCACATCCTTCCAGTTGGTGATCTCGCCGGTGAACATCTGCTTCAGCTGGTCCACGGTCAGGTCTGCCACCTTGCTGTCCTTATTGACAACGATGGCGATGCCGTCCAGCGCCACGGTGGTGCCGTCCACGTCGTTCTTCTCGTCGTCCTTCAGGGCGCGGGAGGACAGGCCGATGTCCAGCGTCTTATCGGTAGCACCGGTGATGCCTGCGCCGGAACCGGTGGGGTCGTAGCTGACGGTGACACCCGGCTCCACCTCGGCAAAGCCCTCGGTCAGGGCAGCGATGACGTTCTTCATGGAAGTAGAACCGCCGGTCGCCACATTGCCGGACAGGGTGCCTGCAGCGGTCTCAGCAGCGGCAGAAGAAGAGGCAGACTCTGCAGCAGAGGATGCCACAGTGGAAGAGGCTGCGCCGCCGCAGGCGGTCAGAGCCATCGCTGCAGCAGCAGCGCCGCAGACAGTGATAAACGAACGACGAGTGATCTTTTTCATAACCCTTTTCCTCCAATAAATGCCGGAACGTCGTTCCGGCCGATGTTTTCTTGTGTTTTCCTTGGGAACGGCCTTATTGTACCGCACCGCCGTGTGCGCTGCGACCATGTACGCGCAAAATGGAGGTAAAGCTTTTGCACAGGCTCCGGCGGCTGTGTCAAGCCTGCGTAAAGCCGGCATGAAAAGCCTATACTCAAATTTTACAAACAGGATAAATATGCCGAAAATACCATTTTCTGGCTGGGCAAAGTGACAAAAAAAGAAGGCGCTCTCTATGGAGCGCCTTCTTTTTTGATCGCTGTCTAACGTGATCTGCGTTTAAAATCACCCTGCGGGCGTCGGGTCTGTATTCAGCACAAGGAATGTTTTACCCTTTTGTACGATATACAGCTTTCCCTCTACATTGTTGAGCCTGACCGTTACCTCCACCGGGGTTCCGGCGGCGATCTTCTCATAGGCTTCCTCTGTCGGGATCGTCATTTCGACATCGACGGTCGCCTTGCTCATGAACCAGTTCAGACCTGCGAAATTCGACATCGTAAGGCTGCCGGTCGGTTTGGTTGTATTCAGAGAAACCGCGCCGATCTTACCCGTAAACATTCCTGTACAGGGCAGTTCCTGGAACGTGCCTCCCGCATTCTTATCAAATGTAATATCTGCCTTTGCCGTGATCTTATACGAAGAGCCGCCGGTGCCCTGTACTTCTGCATGTGTATTCGCACTGTACAGTTTCACCGTATATGCGCCCAGCTTCACCTCATCCTGTGCCAGACCGCCGCCGCAGCCTGCAAGAATGCCAGACAAAGAGATTGCTGCAGCCGCAGCTGCTGCGCTCTTCATAAAGGTACGCCGGGTCATTTTTTCTGCCATAATATTGCCCTCCTCTAAAAGCGTTTTTCTGTGCTTTTAGCGTACCACTTTTTGGGAGTCTGTCAACAAAAATATGACAAAAAGGCGCTCTGTACACATAATTTGCACAGAGCGCCTTCTGCTCAGCAGTATTTTGTTCCGTCCGGGCAGTAGAACTGCACGTACTTCTGCCACTCGGTCTCGCTGATGGTGCGGCGGTAGCAGTCCACCAGGGCATCCACGGCCTGCCGGTCCGCAAAGGTACCGGCACCCGGGCAGTCCAGCACCAGAATGCGGAACCATGCATCAAACAGGTGCTCGGTGAAGCCGGTGTCCCGCGCGCCGCACCGGGCATAAAAGCCCAGCCGCCGCACAGCCATAGCTTCGTCCTCCGCCTTATCCGGGCATTCGGCCTCAATAAGGATGGCCTGCGCACCGCGCTCGTGCTGCGGCAGGTCGGCCAGCAGCTGCGCGCCCAGCCCTGCAGCACGGTATTCCGGCAGCACGGCAAAGTAATCCAGCTGGCTCACCCTGCTGCCTGCCGGGCGCACCATGAGCAGGTACGCCGCCAATGTTTCGCCGTCGAACACGCCCCATGTGTGGGCTGTGCCGTCCGCTTCGCTGTTCAGGATCATGCTCAGGGGCTTTAGCTCCGTGGGCGGAAAGTCCCGCCGCATTTCGTCCAGATAGACCTGCGTCAGTTCTTTTTCGTTCAGTTTCCGCCAGCTGTACACTTTGCTCATGGTTTTTCCTCCCGTATCTGCCTTTTGAACCAGTATAGCACACTCCGCGCGGGAACGCAAAAAGCCGCCGGGAGCGGCAGGCTCTGCCCTTCTCCCGGCGGCTTTTATGGGAATGCAGGAGCAACCAGTCTCCCGCACAAACTCCGTTCAGAATGCTGTGTGCGTTACAGCATCTTCTTCAGCTCGTCGTACACGAACTGGACCTTGGTGCCGATGATCACCTGGCAAGCGTTCTTGCTGGGGCGGATGACACCGGCAGCACCAGCGGCCTTGACAGCCTTCTCGTCCACCTTGGCGTTATCCTTGACCTCAAAGCGCAGACGGGTTGCGCAGTAACCAACTTCCTTCACGTTCTCCTTGCCGCCGACAGCAGCCAGAACAGCGGAAGCGACTTCGGTATAGTTGTTGTTTGCCAGAACGACCTTCTTCTCGGCCTCTTCGTCCTCGTCCTCACGGCCGGGGGTCTTCAGGTCGAACTTGGTGATGGCAAAGTAGAACACTGCGTAGAACACCACGAAGGCTGCGATGCCCAGAGGAATGATCATCCAGGTCTTGGCAGCTGCGGGCAGGGAAGCGGAGAACACCAGGTCGGTAGCGCCTGCGGAGAAGCAGAAGCCGGCACGGAAACCGGAGTAGTAGGTGATGATGGTGAAGATGCCGTACAGAGCAGCGTACACAACGTACAGCGGGAAGCACAGGAACATGAAGCCGAACTCGAAGGGCTCGGTAACGCCGCAGACGAATGCGCAGATGGCAGCAGACAGAACCAGACCGATGGCGGCCTTCTTGTTCTTAGCGGTCTTGACCATAGCCAGAGCAGCACCGGCAATACCGAACATCATGCAGGGGAAGAAGCCGGACATATACATGCCAAGGCTCCAGCCCACATCAGCAGAGGTCTCGCCAGCCCAGAAGTGGCTCAGGTCGCCCAGACCGATGGTATCGAACCAGAACACGTTGTTCAGAGCGTGGTGCAGGCCGGTGGGGATGAGCAGACGGTTCAGGAAGGCGTAGATGCCGGCGCCGATGCCGCCCATGCCAGCGATGCCGTTGCCGATTGCGACCAGAGCGTCGAAGATGACGGGCCAGACGAACAGCAGAACAACGGACACCAGAATGGAGATCAGACCGGTAGCGATTGCAACGAAGCGCTTGCCGGAGAAGAATGCCAGCCAGTCAGGCAGCTGGATATCCTTGAACTTGTTGTAGCAGGCAGCGCCCACAACAGCGGCCAGAATGCCGATGAAGGAGTTGCCGGCGACCTTCTGGAAGGCGATGTAGGTAGCAGTGCCTTCTTCCAGGTGACGGACCATGCCGACCACACCGGGGTTCAGCAGCTGCTGCATCATCAGGAAGCTGACCAGACCGGCCAGACCTGCGGTGCCGTCGTTGTCTGCAAGGCCGACAGCGGCACCAATGGCAAACAGCCATGCCATGTTATCGATCAGAGCGCCGCCTGCCTTGACCAGCAGGAAGCCAACGGTATATGCTGCGCCGGAAGTTGCTGCACCGGGAACGCCCATAACGCCCGGAGCAAGGGCATAACCAAGACCCATCAGGATGCCGCAGATCGGCAGGACCGCGACGGGAAGCATCAAAGCTTTGCCCAGTTTCTGGAGATACTTCATCATAAAGCACATTCCTCCTTAAGAAATGTTTGTGTTTACAGACGCCTCTGGTTGCAGGCCGTCCATAATTCCGTAATAGAATAGTAACATATTTCCGCAAAAAAAGAAAGTCCCTTTCGTCTTTTTTCTATCAAAATGCATCAAAAGTCCTCATTTGGCAGTTTTTCAGTCGATAATTTTTAGTTTTTCCGCACAAGAGTCGTCTTTGTGTTGAAAATTCTTTTCTTTTTACGTACATTTTGCCCAAAGGCTTGCATCCCACAGCCGAATCGGGTACTATACTATTATAAGAAAAGCGGGAACCCGAAGGAGGTTTATTTTATGGAATGGACTGATATCCGCCTGACCGTGGCCAAGGCCGACGCTGACAACGCCGAAGCCGTTGCCACCATGATCGCCGAGGGCGGCATCTATATCGAAGACTACAGCGACATCGAGCAGCAGGTGGCCGAGATCGCCCATGTGGATCTGATCGAGCAGGAGCTGCTGGACAAGCCCCGCGATACCGTTATCATCCATATGTATCTGGAGCCGGGCGCTTCCCCCGTGGAGACGCTGGCCCTCATTGCTGCCCGCATGGAAGCTGCAAACATCGCCTACACCGTGGAGACCGAGGGCGTGGAGCAGGAGGACTGGCAGAACGGCTGGCGCAAGTATTACCACCCTATGGAGATCGGCAAACGGCTGGCGGTGGTGCCCTCGTGGCAGCAGTACGACACTGACCGGGTGAAGCTGATCCTTGACCCGGGCCTTGCCTTCGGCACCGGCGGCCACGAGACCACCAGCCTGTGCATGGAAGCGCTGGACGAGCGGGTGACCGGCGGCGAGCGGGTGCTGGACATCGGCACCGGCAGCGGCATCCTTGCCATTGCGGCGCTGAAGCTGGGCGCTGCTGTGGCCGAGGGCGTGGACATCGACCCTGTGGCCGTACGCACCGCAGGCGAGAACGCCGCGTTGAACGGCGTGCAGGACAAGCTGACCGTGCTGGTGGGCGACCTTTCCGATAAGGCCAGCGGCAAATACGATATCATCACCGCCAACATCGTGGCCAACGCCATCCTGTCTCTGGCTCCTGCCGTGCCGGGCCTGATGGCGGAGGGTGCCACCTTTATTGCCAGCGGTATCATCGACAGCCGCAAGGACGAAGTGATCGCCGGGCTGGAAAAAGCCGGCCTTGCCGTTGTGGAAGTCAAGGAGAAGCGCGGCTGGGAGTGCATCGTCTGCAAGAAAGCGTAAGGAGATTTTATGCCGCACCGTTATTTTACCACCGAGATCTCTGACGGCACCGCCACCCTGCGCGGGGCCGATGCCCACCATCTTGCCCGCGTGATGCGCGCAAGGCTGGGCGATACTGTCATTCTATGCGACGGCAATGCCGTGGAATACACCGCCACCATCACCGGCTTTGGCGATGAGTGTGTGGAGTTCCGGGTGGAGCCGGGCTATCCCAGCGCCGCCGAACCCAGCGTGGAGGTCACTCTGCTGGCCGGCTACCCCAAGCAGGACAAGCTGGAGCAGATCATCAAGCACGGCGTGGAGCTGGGCGCAGCCCACATCGTGCCCTTCTTCAGCCGGTATTGCGTGGCGGCCCCCAAAAAAGAGGAGCAGAAGAACGAGCGCTACAACCGCATTGCGGTGGAAGCCGCCAAGCAGTGCGGCCGGGGCATTCTGCCGGATGTGGCCCTGCCGCTGCCGAACTTCGGGGCCGTGTGCCGCACCTTTGACCAGTATGACCTTGTGCTGTTTTGCTACGAGTGCGGCGGTGCTCCCCTGCGGGACCTGCTGGCGGCTGCAGCACCTGCCGACGGCCAGAAGCTGAAAATCGCCATCGTGACTGGTGCCGAGGGCGGCTTTGCCGCCGAGGAAGCCGAGATGGCCGCAAAGGCCGGAGCCAGAACGGTGGGCCTTGGCCCCCGCATCCTGCGGTGCGAGACCGCCCCGCTGGCGGTGCTTTCCGCCGTGATGACCCTGACGGGGAATCTGGAATAACATTTACAAAAACAAAGGGGACTGCGATGCAGTCCCCTTTGTTTTTCTATCAGCTTTCCAGCAGAGCCTTTTTAACGTTGAGCAGGTTCTGCGGGCTGACCGAGAAGCTGCGCAGGCCCAGCTGCAAATACTGCACCGTGTTGGCCGGGTTGCCTACGGCAAGGCCGCAGATGGTCACCGGCACATTGCGCACCTTTGCGGCATCCAGCACCATAGTGATAAGCTTTTTCATGGCCTTGCTGGCCGGGCGGTAGTAGTGCTCCGCGCTGGCAAGCTCCCGGTCGGCGGCGTGGGTATACTGGGTCAGGTCGTTGGTGCCGACCACAAGAAAATCGACCCCGTGCTCTACAAATTCCTCAGCGGTCAGGCAGGCAGCGGGTACGCTGAGCATCACGCCGAACTTTGTATCTTCGTTGAACGCCACGCCGCGCTCCCGCAGGTGCTCGCGGCAGCGCTCCACCACACGCATGGCTGCGTCCCAGTCCTCCACATTCGTCACCATGGGGAACATCACCCGCAGCGGGCCGCGGGCGGCGGCGCGCAGCAGCGCACAGAGCTGCGTCTCGAACTGGTGGGGCTGGCGCAGACTGTTGCGGATGCCCCGCAGGCCAAGCTTGGAAGACTGCAGGCCCTGATAGGCGTCGGAAATGGTACGGTCTGAGCCAAAGTCGAAGGTGCGCACCGTTACCGGGCAGCCCTTGGCGGCAGCAAGACAGGAGCAGTAGAAGAAATACTGTTCCTGCTCATCGAGGATGCGGCCCGGCAGCATCATGTAGCCGGTGCGCAGTAGGCCCACGCCCTGTGCGCCGGACTGCATGGCCGTGTCGATGTCCTCCGGCCCAAAGCAGTTGGCCAGCAGCTCAAAGGGCTTGCCGTCCTTTGTCCTGCTGGGCAGAGCATGCAGCTGCCCCATCTCTTCGTTCTCCCGCTGCAGCTCGCAGATGCGGGTCTCGGCCTGCTGGCGGGCGGCAGCGTCCGGGTCCAGCGTGCACTGGCCCCCGGTGGCATCCAGAATCACGGTGCGGCCGTCGCAGTCGTCCAGAAAATCCCGGCCCACCTGCACGATGCCCGGGATATTCATTGCCCGGGCAATGATGGCCGCGTGGCTCTGGCCGCTGCCCTCTGCCGTGATGATGCCTAAAATCATGCCGGAGGGCACGCTGAACAGGTCGGTGGGCATCAGCCGCTCTGCGGCAAGGATCACCGGGTGATCCAGCGCCAGCCACATGCGGGGGCGGTTGGTGATGATGTTGATGACCCGGCGGCTTGCGTCGAGGATATCCACACTGCGCAGCTGCATGTAAGGGTTGTCCTTCATGTTGGCCAGCTGGTCGGCGTAGCGCTGGCCCACCTGATTCATGGCCGCTGCCGCGCCAATGCCTGCATTGATGCAGAAGCGCACCTCGTTCATCATGCCCTCGTCGTCCAGCATCATGCTCTGGAACTGGAAGATGGCCTGCTCGCTGGGTGCGGCACGGTCTGCCATGGATTCCAGCTCGTCCTGCGCCGTGCGGATGGCATCGGTGAGCAGCTGCAGCTCCCGGGACGGTTTAAAGGGGCCCACGGTCGTGGTCTCCACATGGTGCTCCAGACGGCTCACCTGCCCCAGCACAAGGCCGGGAGAAGCGCAGGAACCTTTATACACTTTCATGTTCGGTCACCTCCGGCAAAAGCTCGGCTTCCGGCGTGGTCAGGGTGCGCCAGACCAGCGCCTGCAAAAAGGTATTGGGCAGCAGCGCGGCCAGTGCGGCCCGCGCCGCATCGGCACTGCCCTCAAACAGCGGTGCAAAGCTTTGCATCCGTGCCTGATCGCACTTTGCAAGGAATGCATCGCACAAAGTATGGGTGGTGTAGTAATGGGCCGGGTCCACACCGGCATCTTCCGCGGCGGCTTCCAGCGGGGCAAGGTCGGCATCCTTCATCTTGGCCAGCAGCAGGGCCGCATCCGCCGTCAGGGTGACCGGGTATTTCTCCCGCACGGCCTTTTGCACCCGCTCAAATTTTGCGTGGAACGCAGCAGCGTCCGCGCAGCTCTGGGCATCACAGGAGACAGCATAGGCACACCCCCGCAGATATCCCATAGCGCGGCGGGTATCATAGTAGCCCAGCTCGATGTTGCGGCGGGCGGTGTCGGGGTCAAAGTGCAGGATATCGCCCAGCTCCCAGTAGCTGCGCACCATCACGGTGGGCAGGCCGGTGAGGTTGGGGCGGGTGATGCCCACGCCTTCCAGATCGACGCACACCAGTTCATCCGCGCCCATGCGTTTGGCAAGGCCGGTGGGCATGTTGTCGCTGTAGCCGCCATCCAGAAACTTGACCCCGTCGATCTCCCGCGCACGCAGCGCCGGGAAGCAGGCAGCGGAGGCCATCAGGTAGTCCTTGACCTTTCCTGCCGGGATCTCGTCCAGCGTCAGCTCCCGGGGCTTTAAGCCCCGCTGCTCCACCGTGACAAGGCCAAAGCGGATGGGAGCCGCGCGCAGGGCATCCTCGTCCAGCACCCGCTCCACGATCTCTTCCAGCGGGGTCACATCCATGCCGCCGGCTTTCACCACGCTGCGCAGGAACTGGTGCAGGACCGAAAGGTCGGCATCCTCCTCCGGCAGCTCCATCACATCCTTGCTGCGGATGGCCAGCCACATATCGCGGGCCGTCTCGTACTGGTCCAGCACGAACATGGCACCGTTCAGGCTGCCAACGCTGGTGCCGGTAATGATCTGCGGGTGCCAGTCCAGCTCCATCAGCGCGCGCCACACACCCACCTGATAGCTGCCCCTGGCTCCGCCGCCCGCCAGCACCAGAGCTTTGCACGGAGCACTGCGTTCATCCATTGCATCCGCCTCCTTTGATCGTTTCCGGTTTTGTTCAGATTATAGCATATTTCCAGAGAAATTTCTTCCGTTTTTTGTAAATTGATGCCTTTCTCCCGGCAAAGAAACATGGTATACTTGTCAGGATTTCAAAAGGAGGCATTCTCATGCACTGCAAGCAATGGATCTTTGATATGGACGGCACCCTGACCGACAGCATGACCGTGGTGTGGGAGGGTGCCCCCGACGCACTGCTGCGCCGCTATGGCCGCACCCCGCGGGGGGATCTGCGCGCCACACTGCTGAACATGGGAATGCAGGAGGGCGCACAGTATCTTATCCGGGAGTACGGCCTGCCGCTGACCGAGGAAAGCTATTTTTCCGTGATGCGCGAGGTGATCGCCGAATTGTACGAGACCGTGGAGCTGAAGCCCGGCGTGCGCACGATGCTGGCAAAGCTGCAGGCCGAGGGCGCACGCATGTGCATCTGCTCCAACACCTGGGCCGAACAGTGCCGCACCGTGCTTACCCGGCTGGGCATCGCGCAGTATTTCTCCTTCATCGTGGAAGCGCAGGGCGTGCTGCACAAAAGCCACCCGGAGGTGTTCTTTGAGTGCATGAGCCGTCTGGGCGGTGCAGACCCCGCCGCCTGCGCCGTGTGCGAGGATGCCGTATACGCCGCCGCCACCGCCCACAAGGCCGGGTATTACGTCATTGGCATCGCAGACCGCACCTCTGCCGCTGACGAGCCGGAGATGCGCCGCATCTGCAGCCAGTTCGTGCCCCGGTGGGATGTGCTGGACTGGACACGTGTGTAATAAAAAAGGGCCGCAGCGTGCGGTTCTTTTCTTTATCTGATCCTTCTTTGCTCTTGCATTTTGTGCGCAAGAAGAGTATGATATTATAAATAGGACTGCCCCAAGGGGGAAGTGTCCTTATTTGTGAGAATACACTCTGTGATTTTCAATATAAAGGTATAATATCCGTAAAGAGGAGACCTTCCGTCATGAACAACCCACTCGTCAGCATTATCGTGCCTGTGTACAACGTGCAGAATAGTGTTGCCCGCTGTCTGGAGAGCATTTGTGCCCAGACATGGAAGGATATCGAGGTCATTCTGGTCAACGACGGGTCCCGGGACGAAAGCTTTTCCATCTGTGAGCAATTCCGTGAAAAGGACCCCCGCATCGTTCTGGTGGACAAATCCAATTCCGGTGTGTCGGAGACCCGCAACTGCGGCATGTCCCTTGCAAAGGGCAAGTATGTGCAGTTTGTGGACAGCGACGATTATCTCGACCCTGATTTTACCGAGCGGCTGGTGACTGCTGCCGAAGCGAACAACGCCGATCTGGTCATTGCACCTTACTGGATGGTGATTCCCGCCAACTCTTCCAAGGCCACGCAGGCACTGGAAAACCTGCAGGAGAACCTTGGCATCGATGCCGAGAAAAAGCCTGATGATATCCGTGAATACGGCTTTCTGCCCGAGGGCATCTATGACCGCGATACCTTTGCCCTGCGCCTGATGGAGAAGCCCGCATCCTTCTTCTACAGCGTGCTGTGGAACAAGCTCTACCGCCGGGATATTCTGGCAGACCATCATCTGCAGTTCACCAGCGAGGTGCGCTGGGCCGAAGATCTGGTTTTCAATCTGGAATACATTTTGTACGCCAATGTTTTCGTATCCATTTCCAAAGCGGGCTACCACTATGTGCAGAACCCCCAGAGCATCTGCCACACCCAGATCAATCTGGCTTCCATCGTGCAGAACAAACTGCAGGTGTTCCGCTATTACAAGGAGCTGTACACAAAGCTGGGCCTGTACGATCAGGTGCAGCCGCAGCTGTATAAATTCCTGACCGCGTTCTCCGAGAACGCCTATCCCTCCGGTTCTCCCCAGAAGATCATCATGGACATGGCCAACCGCTGGGGCTTTGGTGTTCTGGATGCTTCCGACAAGGAAAAGAAACACAAAACCGAACCCGATGCCTGATCTCCGGGCACGAAAAAAAGAGCCGTGAAAGCGGCTCTTTTTTTGTTTACCATTTTACCGGTCGATCCAGCTGCGGAAGGCTTCGCGCACTGCACCCTCCCGTCCGCGCGGGATGGGGATGCGCGCACCGCTGCACATCTGCAGCTCGCCCGCCGTCAGCAGCTGTGCCGCCGCCAGATTGACCACATAGGAGCGGTGCGGCTGCAAAAAACGCCCGTCTTCCAGCAGCGGCTTTGCTACCTCGGCAAAGGACACCCGCAGCGAAAGGGACACCACATCCTCGCCGCTGAGCAGATGGAAGTGCACCACATGGTGGGTGCACTCCAGATATTCGATCTGTGCATAGGCCAGCGCCCGCATGCCTTCGGCGGTGGCAACGGTCATTGCCGGGCCGTACTCCGGCTCGGTGGCGCGGGCAAGCAGGGCCGAAAGCTCCTGCTGGTGTACCGGCAGAAGCAGATACTGCATGGCATCCACCCGGAAAGCGCTGTAGGCGTGGGCCGGTGTGCGGGCCGCAAAGGCCAGCGGAGCCCTGCGGCCCCGGCGGCGCAGCTCCGCAGCCGCCGAAAGCCCTGCCGGGGCCGCTACAGCGCCCAGCTCGATGAGATACAGGTCAAACCGTTCTCCCTCGGTGTCCCGGCGCAGCAGCGCATCTGCATCCGGCAGCTGCTGCACGATGCACGCATCCTGCCGCCGGGCAAAATATTCCATGCACTGGCGTTCCAGCCCGCTGCGCAAGGCCGCGTCCGGGCTGCATACCGCAATGTGAAATACCATCTCACATTCTCCTTTCCGCCAGCCGCCCGCCTTGATTTTTGCGCAGGGCTGGAGTATGATAAATAAAACTTTGCTGCATCGAAAAAAGAAAAAACGGAGGGACCCGCCATGCCGCAGCCGCTTGTCAGCGTTATTGTGCCCGCCTATAACGCGGCGGGCTTCATCTCCCGCTGTGTGGAGAGCATCACATCCCAGAGCTACCCGGAGCTTGAGATCCTTCTGCTGAACGACGGCTCCACCGACGACACCCTTGCTGTCTGCCGGAAGCTTGCTGCCGCCGACAGCCGCATCCGTGTGGTGGACAAGCCCAACACCGGCGCAGCAGACACCCGCAGCTGCGGCCTTGCCCTTGCCCACGGCGAATACATCCAGTTTGCGGACAGCGACGATCACCTGCTGCCGGGCTGCACCGCAAACCTGGTGGCTGCTATGCAGCGCAGCCATGCCGACCTTGTGCTGGCTCCCTATCGGATGATGGTGCCCCGCAAGGATGGCGGCTATGACACCCGGGAGTACAGCCTGCTGCCCGCCGGGGTGTACAACAAGGTGGATTACCTGTGGCAGCTCACCGGCAATGCCGCTGCCTTTTACTACGGCGTGCTCTGGAACAAGCTCTACCGCCGGGATCTCATCCAGATGGCGCACATCCGGTTCGAGCATGTGGTATACGCCGAGGACCAGCTGTTCAACACCCGGTATCTGCAGGTGGCACAGCGGTTTGCCGCCATCGACGAAGCCGCCTACTGCTACATCCAGAACCCGCAGAGCGTATGCCATACGCAGGTGAGCGCGGCGGACATGCTGCGCCACCGCAGCCGGATGTACCACACCTACAAGGAACTGTGCATCCAGCTGGGCGTGTACGATAAATTCCGCCTGCGGCTGCACGGCATCTATCTGAGCCTGTTTGAAAGCCCTCTGCCCAACGGCCCGGTGCAGAAACTTTCCGACGCATTTGCCCGCACCCACAGCCGCATCTGAGAAAAGGAGAACCTATGGAATTTCCCCTTGTAAGCATCATCGTGCCCATGTACAACACTGCCGGGTGCATTGCCCGCTGTGTCAAAAGCATCTGCGCCCAGACTTATAAAAGCATTGAGATCCTGCTGCTGAACGATGGCTCCACCGACGACACCCTTGCCGTCTGCCGCGCCCTTGCCGCCAGCGACCACCGCATTGCACTGGTGGATAAAACCAACACCGGCGCAGCGGATACCCGCAATCAGGGCATTGCGCTGGCCCACGGCAAATACATCCAGTTTGTGGACAGCGACGACTGGCTGGCCCCCGATTTTACGGAAAAGCTGGTCTCCGCCGCCGAGGCCCACACCGCCGATCTTGTGATCGCGCCCTTCTGGATGGTGTACCCGGAAAACTATGTGGAGCACATCCGCCCATGGGAAAAGGCGCTGCAGCATGTGCTCCAGCGCAATCCGCCCCGCACCCGGGCCTATGGCTATCTGCCTGCCGGGGTGTACACCGGACAGGAGTACGCAAAGCATCTGATCCAGAAGCCGAACACCTTCTACTATGGCAGTCCCTGCAACAAGCTCTACCGCCGTGACCTCCTGCGGAAGTACAGCCTCCATTTCCGCAAAGAATTGTTTGCGGAGGATCAGCTGTTCAACACCGAATATCTGCGTTTCGTGCACACTGCCGTTTCCATCCCGGACATCGGCTATTACTACCTGCAGAACGGCCAGAGCGTCTCCCACTCCAGAGTGACCACCGCCGATATCCTTCGGCTGCGGCGGCGGGTGATGGGCCTGTACAAGAGCATCTATACCGAACTGGGCATCTACCCGGAGACCCGGGCCGCCATCCTGCGTTCGCCCTTTGGCGAAAACGAGTTCACTCTTCCGCCGCTGGACACCCCACAGACGCACTGCTGCAAGCTGTGACCCTATAAAAAGCACCCGGCTGCCGCCGAGAGCCGCTCTGGCTCCTGCACGGCTCCGGGTGTTTTTTGCGCTTTCTCAGCAGCCGATGGCGGCACACTTCTCCGCCAGCCAGCTGCGCTCTTCGTCGTTCAGGTGCGGTGCCAGCTTTGCAAACACCTGACGGTGGTAATCGTTCAGCCATGCGATCTCGTCCTTATCCAGCACACCGGGCAGGATGGGAGAGGTGGCAATGGGCACGAACATCAGCGGTTCAAAACCAAGGAAGGTACCGTACTGGTTATCTGCCTTGTGGATGCACACCAGCTCGTTCTCGATGCGGATGCCCACGAGGTCGGTCTCGTAAACGCCCGGCTCATCGGTGACCACCATGCCGGGGCGCATCCGGGTGGTGTTGCGGCTGTTCAGGGCATGGGGGCCCTCGTGCACATTGCCCACAAAGCTGACGCTGTGGCCGGTGCCGCAGCGGTAGTTGATAAGGTTCCGCCACAGCGGTTCCCGGGCAATGGTGTCGATCATCTTACACTCGCAGTAATCCAGCCAGACGGCCTTGGCAAGGTCGATGTGGCTCTGCAGAGTCCATGTGTAGAAGCGCTTTTCGTCCTCGGTCAGCGGGCCAAGCGGGTAGGTGCGGGTGATGTCGGTGGTGCCGTCCATGTAGGTGGCACCGCTGTCCACCAGCAGAAAGCCCTTCTTTTCCAGCACAGCGTGATCTTCCGGGGTGGCGTGGTAGTGCATCATGGCTGCGTTGCCGCCGTAGGCCGCAATGGTGCCAAAGCTTTCCACGATGAATTTATCGGTGTTGCTGCGGTACTTGTGCAGAATTTCATCCACCGTCAGCTCGGTCAGGGTCTCACCGGCAGCAAGGCGGCTTTCCAGCTCGATCTGGAACCGCACCATGGCCACAGCGTCCCGGATATGGGCCTGCTTTGTGTGGGCAAGCTCTGTTTCGTTCTTCACGCCCTTCATCATCAGCAGCGGGTCGGTGCCGTCCTTCACGGTGAGGGCAGGGTTCTGCTCCAGCACCTGATACACGGCGTAGTTCACCGTGGCCGTCTCGGCCAGCACGGTCTGGGGTTCCGTCTCAGCAGCGAGGAACTTCAGAACATCGTCGTACTCCGCCAGCGTGATGCCGTTGGCTTCCAGCTCTGCCTTTGCCTCCGGGGTGACGCGGGCCGTGTTGATGAAGAGTACCGCGCGGCTTGGGGTCACATAGCAGTAGGCCATGGCATAGGGAGTGCACTCAATGTCCATGGCGCGCAGGTTCAAAAGCCATGCCAGATGATCCAGCTTGCCCACAAACTGAGCGGTGCAGCCCAGCTCCTTGAGCTTGCTGCGCAGCTGATCCAGCTTTTCCGCCGGGGAGAAGCCCGCATATTCCTTCGGCAGGATCCACGCTGGGGTATCCGGCAGGGCAGGGCGGCCCTCTGTCCACAGCTCGTCCTCAAGGTTCAGGGTCTTGATGGAAACGCCCTTCTTTTCCAGTGCCTTTTTCAGGTCGTTCACAAGGGCCGTGCTGGCGGTCAGGCCACACAGGCCCAGTGCTTCGCCCTCATTCAGGGCATTTGCGCAGTATTCCTCCACGGTGGGCACGCCGGGTTCCCCCATGCGCTGCAGCTTGATCTCAGTACCCGCAATTTCCTTCTCGGCCTGCACAAAATAACGGCCGTCGGCCCACAGGGCGCTCTCGGTGCGGGTGACCACGAAGTTGGAATTCTCGCCGTGGAACCCGGAGAACCAGGTCAGGCTGGTGTAATGGCAGGGCAGGTATTCGCTGGCGTGGGGATCCCCCACCGGGATCAGATAAACAGCCACGCCGTTTGCGGCCATGGCGGCACGCAGCGCGGCAAGGCGCTCGGGTACGGTATTCATGCTCATATGATTTGCTTCCTTTTCTCTCACCGGAAAGCCCGGCAGCGGTGCATTTCTGTTTGGCCTTATTGTATCATTCCGGGAAAAAGATTGCAATGCAGGGGGAACTCCCCCAGTCATCGCTGCGCGATGCCAGCCCCCTCGGAGATGGGGCCACTGGCGAAACCGGAAGCTTTTCCGTACTGCCAAAGGCTCCCTCTCTGAGAAGGACTTCCCCCAGTTGGGGGAAGATGTCACGCAAGTGACAAAAAGGGGAGCACTGGCACGGCAACAGCCGTGACGGAAGGAGTTGTTTTCTTCTTTTTTCTTGAAAACGCAACTTTCTTGCAAAAAATGTTACAATTTTTTCTTGAAAAAGGCGGTTTTCCCATTGACAGCCTTGTTATAATAGGAGTGTAAGTTTTTTGAGCCAGCACTCTGCGGCTCTGTGTGCTATTCGAAGAAAGAGGCAATTGAATCATGACCAAAATCGATATTTTCTCCGGCTTCCTTGGTGCCGGTAAAACTACCCTGATCAAAAAGCTCATCAAAGAGGCCTTTGCCGGCCAGCAGGTGGTGCTGATCGAGAACGAGTTCGGCGAGATCGGCATTGACGGCGGCTTTCTGAAGGAAAGCGGCATCCAGATCAACGAGCTGAACGCCGGCTGCATCTGCTGCTCTCTGGTGGGCGACTTCCGCACCGCCCTGCAGCAGGTGGTGGAGCAGTACCATCCTGACCGCATCGTGATCGAGCCCTCCGGCGTGGGCAAGCTCTCCGATGTGACCCGCGCTGTGGAAGGCGTGGCCGAGCATCTGGATGTGCAGCTGAACAGCTTTGTCACCGTAGCCGATGTGAACAAGGTGAAGATGTATATGAAGAACTTCGGCGAGTTCTACGACGACCAGATCAGCCACGCAAGCTGCATCCTGCTCAGCCGCACCCAGACCGCCAGCGAAGAGAAGATCGCCGCTGCGGTCGCCATGCTGCGCGAGAAGAACCCCACCGCTACCATCGTGACCACCGCATGGGACGAGCTGACCGGTGAGCAGATCCTGAAGGCCATGTCCACCAAGGACGACTTCAAGGCAGAGCTGATCGCCATGGCTGCAAAGGCCAATGAGGAGCACGCCCACGAGGACGAGGATGAAGAGCATCACCACCATCATCACCACGATCACGAGAACGGTGTGTGCAGCTGCGGCCATCATCACGATCACGATGATGATGACGACGAGGACGAGCACGAACATCACCACGATCACGATGAAGATGATGACCACGATGAGCATGAGCATGAGCATGAGCACCATCATCACCACGATCATGACGACCACGACCATTGCTGCTGCGGCCACCATCACGACCACGATGATGACGATGATGACGACGAGCACGAGCATCATCACGACCATGACGGCCACTGCTGCTGCGGCCATCACCACCATCATCATGACCACGATGCCGACGAGGTATTCACCAGCTGGGGCGTTGAGACGGCCCGCAAGTTCACCAAGGCAGAAGTGGAGCACGCCCTCACCGAGCTGGATACCGGCAATTACGGCATGATCCTGCGCAGCAAGGGCATCGTGAACGGCGGTGCAGACGGCTGGCTGGAGTTCGACTATGTGCCCGGCGAATGGGAAGTGCGTGCCCGCGGTGCAGATGTGGGCGGCAAGCTGGTCGTGATCGGCTCCAAGCTGAACGAAAAGGCCATTGCAGAGCTGTTCGGCTGCTGAGCTTAAAGTAAAAAGGAGAAACCATTCCTATGGCAAAAGAAATTCCGGTCTACCTGTTTGTGGGCTTTCTGGAAAGCGGCAAGACCAAATTCATTCAGGAGACCTTTGAAGACCCCAACTTCGACTCCGGCGACAAGACCTTGCTGCTGATCTGCGAGGAGGGCGAAGAGGAGTACAACGAGAAGAAGTTCGCCTTTCCCGGTGTGACCGTCAAGGTGCTGGAGGACAAGGCCGAGCTGAACCCGCAGAATCTGCTCAAGCTGGAAAAGGAATCCGGTGCAGGCCGCGTGGTCATTGAGTACAACGGCATGTGGCTTCTGCAGGATCTGGCCGAAGCTCTGCCCGAGAGCTGGATCGTGTACCAGTGCATCGCCACCGCCGACGGCACCACCGCCCTGACCTACGCCCGCGACAACTCCATGCGCAGCCTGCTGCTGGACAAGATCGCCCGCAGTGAGCTGATCGTGTTCAACCGCGCTGAGGCCGTGAACAACGATGCCGCCCGTCAGGAGCTGCACAAGCTAGTGCGTCAGGCTTCCCGCAAATGCGATATCGCCTACGAGTTTGCCGACGGCAGCGTGGCCTACGACGATATCCCTGATCCGCTGCCCTTTGACATCAACGCGGACATCATCGACATTCCGGATGACGATTTCGGCATCTGGTACATGGACTGTCAGGACGAGCCCCAGAAGTATACCGGAAAAACGGTCAAATTCCTTGCACAGGTGTGTCAGACCAACCGTGCCGGCAAGAACAGCTTCGTGCCGGGCCGTTTCGCCATGACCTGCTGCGTGCAGGACATCCAGTTCGTGGGCTTTCCCTGCAGCTACGATGGCTACAAGGCGCTGGAGCAGCGCGCATGGGTGCGGGTGACCGCAAAGGTAGGCTACAAGTTCCACAACATCTACCGCGGCAAAGGCCCGGTGCTCACCGCCATTTCGGTGGAGCCTGCCGAAAAGCCGCTGAACGATGTGGTAACATTCTCTTGATCTGATCTTTCAAGGAGGTCCTGGCATGAAAACACTGTTTCGTATCCTTGGCACGGCCGCTGCGGTAGCCGTTACCGGTGCTGCCATTGTGGCACTGGACAAGATCCTGAACCAGAAAGACCCGCTCCATGTGGAGGAGGTAGAATTCCCGGAGGACGCCGAGCAGAACGCTGAGGAAGCCGCCAAGACTGCCGAAGCCTACGCCGAAGCGGAAACCAAAGCCTCCGATGCTGCCAACGAAAAGGCTGCAGAAGAAGCTGCGCCGGAAGCTCCTGCCGAAGAAGCGGCAGCTGCTGCCCAGCCCGCCGAAGAAGCCGCTGCCCCGGCAGCACCCGCAGAGGGCGGTGAGAAGCCGGTGTTCGACCCGGAAGCTCCCAACCCGAACCCTGTGGAAGCAGGCCCCGCTGTTGCTCCCAAAGACGAGAGCGGAAAATTCGATCCCACCAAGATCGCCGAAGCCAGTGACTTTGGCGACTGGGAAGAACAGGGCTGCAAAGGATAACCTATGACCCAAAAAGGGACGATGTGATGTTCACATCGCCCCTTTTTTGTTATTCTCCTCTTGCCAGCTGCTGCAGCTTTTTCCTGTCCAGCACCTGCACGCCGCCCCGGAACAGCCGCACCCAGCCCTCCTGCGCAAAGTATTTCAGCATCCGGCTCACCACCTCGCGGGCAGACCCCATGTATTTTGCCATCTGGTCGTGGGTCATGCGTACCTCATCACCGCCGGTCTTGGCCAGCTCATCGGTAAGAAAAATGGCAAGCCTGCGGTCTGCGCTCATGAACAGCACCTGCTGCATGGTCCACATGCTGTCGGAAAAGCGCTCCGCCGTCATCTGGTAGGCGTAGCAGCGCACATGCACGTTCTGCTGCATCAGCCTGCGGAAAACGCCCGCGCTGATGCAGTAGGCCTCGGTGTCCTCTTCGGCATCAATATACAGGTCGATGTTCACCGAGTCCATCACGCAGGATGCCGACAGGATGCACACCTCCCCGCCGAACAGGCGGTAGAGCGTCACGTCCCGCCCGTCCTCCGAGAGCAGGTAGGCCCGCAGCTGGCCCGAGCGCAGCAGCAGGATGCCCACACAACTTTCCAGCGGGCTGTGCACCCTTGCCCCCTTTGCGTAGTGCACCGGACGGGTATAGCGGCAGAGCATGTCCTGTTCGTCGGGTGTCAGGTCGTTCCAGAAGGGAAAACCTTTGGCCAGACAATCGCGGTGTTCCTTTGTTGTTTCCGACATTGCTTTTCATCCTTTCCGCAGGGCCTTAGCGGCTTCAGTGCCCGCCTGCGCGCCCTCATACACGGCCTTTGCCACCTGCAGAAGGCCCCCGGTGCAGTCGCCCGCCGCATACAGGCCGGGCACGGTGGTCTGCATTTTTTCGTCCACCACGATGCGGTTCCCGTCCACCTCTGCGCCGATTTTCCTGGCCAGTGCGGTGCTGCCCGCCACGCCCAGTGCCACAAATACACCGCTGACAGGCAGCTGCACACCGCCAGACAGCTGCACGCCGGTGACAACGGTTTCGCCCAGAACAGCCTCCACGGCCTGCGGATAGACTGTGACCTCCGGCGGGAAGTCCGCCGTCAGCGGCGTGCCGTTGGTCAGCAGGGTGACGCTGTGCACCACCGGCAGCAGAGCCTGCACCTCGTGCAGGGCGTACTCGCCGCTGCCCAGCACCGCCACGTCCTTTCCACGGTAGAAAAAGGCATCGCAGGCGGCACAATAGCTCACGCCGTGCCCCTCCAGCCCGGCAAGGCCCGGAATGCGCGGCACCGCCCGGGATGCGCCCGTGGCAAGGATCACAGCGTCCGCCGGGTAATTTTTATCCACTGTTTCTACGGTGAGTTTATCCGTATAGGTCAGGCCCACGGCTTCGGCTGTGACGAATCTCACACCAAGGCGCTTTGCATTCTCGATGCTGCGGCGTTCCAGCTCCGCCCCGGAAACGGGCTGGGCAAAGCCGTAGTAGTTTTCAATTTTTTCGGCGCGGTCCAGCGCACCGGGGCCTTTGGTGAGCACCGTGGTATCCACACCGGCGCGGACAGCGTACAGCGCGGCGGATACGCCCGCCGGGCCGGAACCGATGATGACAATATTGGGCATAACATTCTCCTTTTATCATTTTCTTTAGTATACACCAAATTCCCCCAAACTTCTATGACCGGGTCGCAAAAATTGCGCTTTGCGGCGGCTGGCCGCTTTTCAAGCGGAAAAGAGTATGTTATACTGTTTCAGTTATCTGAATTTTCTGCCACGGAGGCTTATTTTATGACCAAGCAACGTATCCTTTTCATCACCACCGGCGGCACCATTGCCAGCGTACGCACTCAGCAGGGGTTAAAACCCGTGCTTACCAGCGAGGAGCTGCTTGCCCATCTGCCGGAATTGAAAGAACTGTGCTGCCCGGAAACGCTGGCGCTGTGCAGCATTGACAGCACCGACCTCGGGCAGGAGCACTGGCTCATGATGGCACGCGCTATCCAGGAAAACTACGCTTTATACGATGGTTTTATCATCTGCCACGGCACGGATACGCTGGCCTACTCTGCGGCGGCGCTCTCCTACCTGATTCAGAACGCGGATAAGCCCATCATCCTCACCGGCGCACAGCAGCCCATCTCCAACGAGATCACGGATGCCAAGAAAAATCTGCGGGACAGCGTGGTCTGCGCCATCGACCCGGGCAGCCGGGGCGTAATGGTGGTGTTTGGCGGGCACGTCATTGCGGGCACTCGTGCCAAGAAGAACAAGACCATCAGCTACGATGCCTTTGCCTCAGTCAACTTCCCGGAGCTGGCGCTGGTGCAGGGTGACCGGCTGGTGCGGTACATTTCCTCGCCGTGGCCCACCGGCCCGGTGGAGTTCAGCCGTGTGCTGGACCCGAAGGTGTTCCTGCTCAAGCTGACCCCGGGCATGTCCCCGGCGCTCATCCCGGAGATCTTCCGCCTGTACGACTGCGTCATCGTGGAAAGCTTCGGCGTGGGCGGCATTCCGCAGCAGCTGATGGATGCCTTTTCCGAAGGCCTGGGCGACTACGAGACCACCCATAAGGTGCTCATCATGACCACGCAGGTCACCTACGAGGGCAGCGACGTGGGCGTTTACGAGGTGGGCAAGCGGGTGAAGAACCGCTTCCGTTTTCTGGAAGCCCACGATATGACCATCGAGGCCGTAGTGACCAAAAGCATGTGGCTGCTGGCGCAGAACTGCGAAAGCTTTGACCAACTGCAGCAGCGGTTCTACCGTCAGGTGAACTTTGACACCTTCTATCACTGAGGATAAAGCCGCCGGGCAGGCCAGTGCTTGCCCGGCGGTTTTGCCTGTGCACCCTTGCGCCGGGAGGGCTGCGGTGTTACACTAGACAAAAAGGGAGGCGCATCTTACTGTGTGGTTCGTGTTTGCACTGGGCAGTGCCGTGTTTGCGGCCCTTACCTCCATCCTGGCCAAGATCGGCATCCAGGGGGTCAACTCCACCCTGGCCACCGCCATCCGCACGGTGGTGGTGCTGGTCATGAGCTGGGGCATGGTGTTCCTCACCGGGACCCAGGGCGGCGTGGGGGATATCTCTCGCCACAGCTGGCTGTTTTTGATCCTTTCCGGCCTGGCCACCGGGGCCAGCTGGCTGTGCTATTACCACGCTTTGCAGATCGGGGCCGCCTCCAAGGTGGTTCCGGTGGACAAGCTCAGCGTGGTGATCACCCTGGCTTTGGCCTTTGTGATCCTGAAGGAACCCTTTACCGCCAAAAACCTGGTGGGCTGTGCCCTGATCACCGTCGGCACCCTGTTTATGGTGCTGTAAAGCCGCCCTACAAAAAATGCGCCCGGGATACTCCCGGGCGCATTTTTTATTCCGACAGCCGCTGCCGGGTCTTGTTCATCAGGTCCAGCTCCGGCATCAGCTCATCGCTGATGATGGTGAGCATCTGCTCCAGCTTGTCCACGTCCTCTTCCGGGAATCGCCTGCGCACCCGCTCGATCACGGTGCTCAGATAGGAATAGCTGATGTTGTAGTAATCGATATACTTCTGGGTGGGACGCAGGTGGTACTCGCGCCGGTCGGTGGTGGACTGGATCTTTTCCACATAGCCCTTCTTCACCAGACTGCCGATCTTATACGCCGCGTTGGGGGTGGAAATCTGCATCATGCGGGAAAACTCCGCAATGGTGGGTTCGCCCATAGCCATGATGCCCTCCATGCAGAAGGACTCCACCGTGGTCAGCGTGGCTTCGCGGGTGGCAAAACGCTGAAAAACATTCTGGTAGAAATGCAGCTTGAATTTGGTGTATACGTCCTGAAATGCCTGTTCCAGCATAGGTCGTGTGCCTCCGATAGTTCATTTTATTTAAAAATACCACGTTTTGGCCGCGGCGCAAAGCGAAACAGCTGAAATTTTGGCAGGAATTTATTCTGCTGCCTTTTTGTTCGTGCGCACACGGATCACGCTGAGCACCACCAGCTCTACGGCAATGGCAACGGCCAGCAGGATCAGCGAGGTGAACAGGCTGCCGTTGGCACCCAGAAAAGCCTGTGCAATGCCTGTGATGACATAGCACACTGCCGCGCAGGAAGCCGCCGTAATGGCGTAGGGCAGCTGGGTGGACACATGGTTCACATGGCTGCAGTGGGCACCGGCGGATGCCATGATGGTGGTGTCCGAGATGGGGGAGCAGTGGTCGCCGCAGACGGCACCGGACAAGCAGGCCGCAATGGAAATGACCAGCATCTCGCCCTCCGGGAAGGCATGGCACACGATGGGGATGAGGATGGAGAAGGTGCCCCAGCTCGTGCCGGTGGCAAAGGCAAGGAACACCGCCACAAGGAAGATGATGACCGGCAGCATGTACTGCAGCGCTGCAGCAGAGCCACTCAGCAGGTTGGCAACGTAATATTTTGCGCCCAGCAGGCCGGTCATGCCGGACAGGGTCCATGCGAGGGAGAGGATCAGCATGGGGCTGACCATGGCCTTGAAGCCCTCGGGAATGCAGGCGGCAAAGTCTTGAAAGGTCATCACATTGCGCACGCGGTAGAACACAAAGGTGAACAGCAGGGCAATGCTGCTGCCCAGCACCAGACCTGCAGAAGCGTTGCAGTCCGCAAAGGCGGTAACGAAGTCCACGCCCTCAAAGAAGCCGCCGGTGTAGATCATGCCGAAGATGCAGGCCGCGATCAGCACCAGCACCGGGGCGATCAGGTCCGCCACATGGCCGCAGGTATCGGTGCCATCGTCCACATCGTTGCCGTAGGGACGGTCGGCGGTGGTAAACAGGTCGCCGTTTCTGGCGTTGTCCTCGTTGAGCTTCATGGAGCCAAAGTCCGTGCCGGTGAAGATGAGGAACAGGCTCATCACGATGGTGAGCAGGGCATAGTAGTTATAAGGAATGGTGCGCAGGAACATGGTAAAGCCATTGATGCCGGAGCCTTCGGGCACGCTGGAAGTGACCGCAGCTGCCCAGCTGGACACGGGTGCAATGATGCACACCGGGGCCGCAGTGGCGTCGATCAGGTAGGCCAGCTTTGCGCGGGACACCTTCTGCCGGTCGGTGACGGGGCGCATGACAGAGCCCACGGTCAGGCAGTTGAAGTAGTCGTCCACAAAGATCATCACGCCCAGCAGCAGGGTGGCAAACTGCGCACCGGCCCGGGAGTGGATGTGGGTGGAGGCCCAGCGGCCAAAGGCGGCAGAGCCGCCGGCCTTGTTCATCAGGGCCACAAGGATGCCCAGCATGACAAGGAACACCAAAATGCCCACGTTGCTGCTGTCCGAGAGCTTGGCGACCATGCCGCCGTCTTCGTTGAAGAACAGGGTGTTGATGGCCAGCTCCAGATTGCCGTTGGCATACAGCAGTGCACCGGATGCGATGCCCACCAGCAGGGAGGTGTACACCTCCTTGGTGTTCAGCGCCAGCACAATGGCGATCACCGGCGGCAGCAGCGAAAAGATGGTGCTGTACACCGCACAGGTATAGGTGGACGGGTCCGCGATCTTGCCGGGCGTTGCCGCTGTGCACCACAGCAGCAGGGCAAACACCAGCAGAGCTGCGAACCATGAAAGGTTCTTATTTTTCATAACGGATTCCTCTTTTTTCAAATTTCCGGGGATGCATACCCCTCTTTGCGCAGGAAAAACTATCCCCATCGAATGCAAAGGGAGGTGTGCGCCGCGCCGGACTATAAAGCGATGTATTTTGAGCTGTTCCGGGCCAGCGTGCAGGCCACCCAGCTCTTGCAGGACGCGCAGAAGCGTGCCGAGCAGCACCTGCTGGAAGCTGACCCGCCGCCGATACGATTGGAGCAAACAGAGCAAACGGATGAAGAATAGTTTTCTTCGGTCAGCGTCCTCGCCCTCTCAGTCTCGCATACGCTCGACAGATTCCCCCTTTTGCCGCTTATGCGGCATCCGTTCCCCTCTTTGTCACCTACGGTGACATTTCTCCCCGGCCGGGGAGAATCTGTCCCGGCCGGGGGGAAGTCTTTCCTCAAAGTGGGAGCCTTTGGCAGTACGGTAAAGTTCCCAGTTTTGCCAAGGGCTCTCCCCTTGGGAGAGCTGGCACCGAAGGTGACTGAGAGGGCGAGCCCGTTTGCCTTTTAGCCCTTCTTTGCCTCCGCCTTGGCGGCGAACTTTGCGTCGTTCACCACAAAGCGCTCGTGGGTGCCGCCGCCTACAGGGCCTTTTTCATCGCGCAGGGCCACCTTGAAGGTGAGCTTGCGGCCTTCCACAGCCACCAGCTCGCTCTCGCAGGTAACGGTCATGCCCACAGGGGTGGGGGCAGTGTGCTCCAGCTCAAGCTTTGTGCCCACCGAGCCATTGCCTTCGCCCAGCGCGTCGGCCACGCTCATCCAGCAGGTCTTTTCCGCCAGAGCCACAAGGGCCGGGGTGGCAAACACCTCCAGCGTGCCGCTGCCCATGGTCTTTGCGGTATTGGCTGCGGTGACGAGCACGCTCTGTTCCCCGCGGATACCGGTTTCCAATGTCATATACTTTCCTCTCCTTTTGCGCGCCGTATGGCGCATTTTATTTTTGAACACCTTTATAAGATACCACATTTTGCACCAGAACGCACCCTATTTTGCACTTTTTTGTGAATTTCTCTTTTTCTTTTTGCGCAAACGGGCTGCCAAGTCCTCTCTCTTTGGGAGAGGTGACACCGAAGGTGACGGAGAAGGCGAGGACACTGACCATGCGGCGACCTCTTTTTTGTTTTCGCCTTTCCTCCAATCCGCATCCTTATTGCGATTCAAAAACGCAAATTTTCTGCGTTTTAAGGCAAATTTCATCAATTTAGAGCAGACGCTGAAAATCTTTAAAAAAGCCTTGACAAGGAGCATTCCGCGTGCTACTATGAACACATGAACAAGCGTTCATGTGAATCCACAGCGAAGGGAGATGTCAACATGGCGGAAATAAAGGAAGCAATGCCCGCGCCGCAGCCGGAAGCCTTGGATATGCCGGACGACGAGGTGCTGTACGAGCTGGCCGACCTGTTCCGGGTGTTCGGCGACTCCACCCGCATCAAGATCCTGTATGCACTGCACGACAACGAGCTGTGCGTGCAGGACATTGCAAACGCCGTGCAGCTGAGCCAGTCGGCGGTGAGCCATCAGCTGCGGGTGCTCAAGGATTCCAAGCTCGTGCGGTTCCGGCGCGAGGGCAAAACCGTTTACTACGCACTGGACGATGACCATGTGCGCAGCATCCTCTCCATGGGGATGGATCATATCGAAGAATAACGAAAGGCTGGTATTACTTATGAAGAAGAGCTACAAGATCGAAGTGGACTGCGCAAACTGCGCTCAGAAGATGGAAGACGCTGCCAACACCGTTGCAGGCGTGGCAAGTGCTACCGTCAGCTTTATGACCCAGAAGATGAAGGTGGAGTTCTCTGAAGGTGCAGACCCCCACGACACCATGGTGAACGTTCTTGCCGCCTGCAAGAAGGTGGAGGACGACTGCGAGATCTTTGACATCTAAGTGCATTTTCTCCCTTCAAAATGCCCCGCTCCCCTTCGGGGGAGTTTTTTATAGGGAATGTTTTTCGTGTTGAAAAATCAGACAGTTTTCAACAGTTTCCACTCAGTTTTCAACACCATTTGCGGAAAAGGCGTAAAATAAACGTGGAAAAGCGCTTTTACGCCTGAAAAACTGTGTGGAAAACACGGGTAAAACCGTGGAATATCCATTTTTATGGGGAAAAGTTGTTGAAATCCCCGCCCGCCGCAGCGTGATGCGGCCCATGGATCCCACAAAAGGAGAGTTTTGTATGAACAAAAAGCAGAAAAAGAACCTGCAGCGCATCATCATTGCGCTGATTTTGGTGCTCATCCTCAAGCTTTTGCCCCAGTTCCCCACGCCGGTGGAGCTGGTACTGTACTGCATCCCGTATCTGGTGGTCGGCTGGGACGTGCTGCGCAAGGCACTGCTTGGCATCAAGAACCGTCAGCCCTTTGACGAGTGCTTTCTGATGGCCGTTGCCACTGTGGGTGCATTTGCACTGGGCGACTACGTGGAGGGCTGTGCCGTTATCATCTTCTACCAGATCGGCGAGCTGTTCCAGAGCGTGGCCGTGGGCAAGAGCCGGCAGAGCATTTCCAGCCTGATGGACATCCGCCCGGACTACGCCAACATTGAGGGTGAGGACGGCAGGCTGGAGCAGGTGGACCCGGACGATGTGGAGATCGGCACCGTGATCGTGGTCCAGCCCGGTGAGCGCGTGCCCATCGACGGCGTGATCGTGGAGGGCGCTTCTGCCCTGAACACCGCCGCCCTGACCGGCGAGAGCCTGCCCCGCGATGTGCAGACCGGCGATGAGGTCATCAGCGGCTGCGTGAACATGACCGGCCTGCTGAAGGTAAAGACCACCAAGGAATTCGGCGAATCCACCGTTTCCAAAATTCTGGATCTTGTGGAAAATTCCAGCATGAAGAAGGCCCGCGCCGAGAACTTCATCACCCGTTTTGCCCGCGTGTACACCCCCGCCGTGTGCTATGGCGCACTGGCTCTGGCCTTTATCCCGCCCATCGTGCTGCTGCTCATGGGCCAGCCCGCCCGCTTTGGTGACTGGGTCTACCGTGCCCTGACCTTCCTTGTTATCAGCTGCCCCTGCGCACTGGTCATCAGCATTCCCCTGAGCTTCTTCGGCGGCATCGGCGGTGCATCTGCCTGCGGCATTCTGGTCAAGGGTTCCACCTATCTGGAAGAGCTGGCCCGCACCGGCATCGTCGTGTTCGACAAGACCGGCACCCTGACCCAGGGCACCTTTAAAGTGACCGGCATCCGCCCCGCAGAGGGCACCAGCGAGGAGCAGCTGGTGGAAGCTGCCGCGCTGGCCGAGAGCTGGTCCAAGCACCCCATCTCCCTCAGCATCAAGGCCGCTTACGGCAGGGAGATCGATCCGAACCGTGTCACCGATGTGCAGGAGCTGGGCGGCCACGGCGTGACCGCCAAGGTGGACGGCAGGACCATTGCTGCCGGCAACGCCCGCCTGATGGAAAAGCTGGGCCTGAAGGCTCCCGCCGTCAGCGAGACCGGCACCATCGTGCATGTGGCCATCGAGGGCATGTACGCCGGTTATCTTCTGATCGCCGATGTGGTGAAGCCCCACAGTGCACAGGCCATCCGGGGCCTGAAGGACGCCGGTGTGCGCAAGACCGTGATGCTGACCGGCGATGCCGAGCCGGTTGCAAAGGCCGTTTCCGCAGAGCTTGGGCTGGATGAATACCATGCGGGCCTGCTGCCGGGCGACAAGGTAGACCAGATCGAAACGCTGCTCGCTGCAAAGCGGCCCAAAGAGAACCTTGCCTTTGTGGGCGACGGCATCAACGATGCCCCGGTGCTGTCCCGTGCCGATGTGGGCATTGCAATGGGCGCTCTTGGATCTGACGCTGCCATTGAGGCCGCTGACGTGGTGCTGATGGACGACGACCCCGCCAAGATCGCACTGGCCATGCGCATTGCCCGCCGCACGTTACGCATCGTGTACCAGAACATCGTGTTTGCACTGGCCATCAAGTTTGCCTGCCTTGTGCTGGGTGCGATCGGCATGGCCAGCATGTGGACCGCCATCTTTGCCGATGTGGGCGTGATGGTGCTGGCTGTGCTCAACGCCACCCGTGCCCTGTACACCAAGGATCTGGCGAAAAAGAATGAACCGTAAAAAACAGTGCCGGACAGCCTGAAAACTGTCCGGCACTGTTTTTATATATGAGGTGCATACAGGCGTTCTATTTCATGCACAAGCTCCGGTTCTTTTTCGATATCAAATTTTCTGGCAAACATGCAGGGCGATGCTTTCAGCTGTTCCAGATCAGCGTATTTCCAGACCCACGGATTGCCTCTGTCCCAATCGATGGCACGGGCACTGGTATCACCCGGCCCCTGATAGATCTTATCCTGATACGGCGACTGCACGATCAGTGTCTGCACAAAGAACTCGTCCGAGCAAAAGGTCTTGTCCAGCACCTGCAGGATCCACTCTTCTTTTGTCAGCAGATACCGTGCAAAGCCATCCGTGCAGCTGAACCATTGACTGCCCTTTGTGAAGTGAACGTCCTGATTGCGCTTTATTCTCAGCAGCTTCTGGCCCGACAGCAGGATTCCATTGATCACGCCGAGCACCGGATGGCGGCGCAGATCGATATTCTGAAAAAAGTGCCGGTAATAAACGCGCTCATCATTGAACGGGCTGAATGGGTGCGGGTCGAAATGAACAAATTCCATGTCCGGGTTTGCCTCAAAGAATGCGCGGATATCTTCCGGTGGCTGAATCGGCAGATCTGCACCGGAGATCAGGTGGTAATGCTGGTATGGGCCATGATCTACCGCTGCCTTGAGCAATACAAACTCTGCCTTTACTAAAGTAATACCACCCCAAACAGCGCTCGTTCTCTGTGCGTGGAAAACCTTGGCATATTTTACATATCGTTCAACGGTTTCTGGCTGGTAGTTTTCATTCTTGCTGTCCATATGGATGAAAATATCATTCCACGGTGCATCCAGCATCCGAAGCAAAGTCCAAAACATCTCATTGCACTGATGTGCCATAAGCATGTACGCCTGTTTTTCACTTGTTTCCATCGTTTTCTCCTCTTACTTCTGCACCGCATTTTCATTTTATTATAACAGAATCCTCTTTGAAAACAATCCTACCACCCCTTTTTTACAGCACAAAGCCGCTGCTTTCCCTTGCAGAGGGAGAGCGGCGGCTTTGTTTGGGTATGGAGAAAATGGAGGAGGTCTCAAAGTTCATCCGCGGAATGCGGCGGTATACACCGCCACCACCTCGTCGCGGGTGGGGGTGATCTGGTTGGTAGACATGCAGGTGTCGTGCAGCGCAAGCTCTGCCAGCGCGGCAAAATCGGTGGGGTCCACCTTGTTCAGCTGCGCAAGATTGGCGGGGATGCCCACGCCTGCACTGAGCTGACGGACAAACTGGATCACTGCCGGTGCGGCAGTGTCCGGGGTAAAAGTGCCCTGCAGGCCCATGGCAGCGGCAATGGTCATGAACCGCTCCCGGCACACCGGGCTGCGGCTGTTGAAGGCCAGCACGTAGGGCAGCAGCACCGCATTGCACACACCGTGGGGCAGGTTGTAGTGTCCGCCCAGCGCGTGTGCCATCGCATGCACCATGCCAAGGCCCGCGTTGGAGAAAGCCATGCCTGCCACATTTTCGGCGTAGGCCATCATGGTGCGGGCGGCTTCATCCTGACCGTTGGCAACGGCCCGGGGCAGGTTCTGCACGATCGCCTGCATGGCCCAGTAGGCATCCTTGTCCGTGAGCGGGTTGGCGTTTTTGGAAAGCGCCGCCTCGATGGCGTGGGTCAGCGCGTCCATGCCGGTGGCTGCGGTGAGCTTGGGCGGCATGGAGGACATGAAGTCGGTGTCGTTCACCGCAATGCTGACCATGCAGTTGGGGTCCACCATGGCCATTTTACTGTGGCGGACAGGGTCAGTGACGATGTAGAAGGAGGTGCACTCGCTGCCGGTACCGGCGGTGGTGTTCACCGCCACGATGGGCAGGCCGGGCTTGGAGGACTTGTTCTCGCCCTCGTACTGTTCCACGGTACCGCCGCAGGCCACCACGATGCTGGCTGCCTTAGCGGTATCGATGGCGCTGCCGCCGCCCAGAGCCACCAGCAGCTGCACCTGCAGGGTACGGGCTGCGGCAATGCAGTCGTTCACCACCTGTACGGTGGGGTTGGGCTGCACATTGTAGTACACGGCGTACTCCACACCGGCATCGGACAGTACCTGACCGACCCGGGCAGCGGCACCGGAATCATAGAGAAAGCGGTCCGTCACCAGCAAAGCACGGCGGATGCCCATCTTCTGAAGCTCCGGTCCCAGAAGACGGATGGCACCCTTGCCAAAAAAGCTGGTCTTGACGGCGTTGATGCGTTCTGCCATGTGTTCACCCTCCGCTTACTGTGCCTGACCGCAGACGATCTGCACCGGGTCCCAAATGGAACAGGACGAGGAGGAATAGACGAAATCCACCTGACCCAGTGCTTCCACGGTCATGCCGGCGCGGATGGCAACGGCAATGGCGTTGATGCGGGCCGAAACATTCTTTTCTCCCCATGCCTGCGCACCCAGCACCTGACGGGTATTGGCCTCATACACCAGCTTGATGGTGATGCGGTGGGGGTTCGGGCAGATGCCCGGACGGTCGGTGCCGGTGGCCATTGCACTCTTGACCCGCAGACCGGCCTTGCGGGCCTCGGTCTCGGTCAGGCCGGTGCGGGCGATCTCCAGATCCGCCACCTTCAGGCTGCTGGTGCGCAGAGAGCCGTCGCGGCAGGCTGCGCAGTCGCCCACGGCATAGAGATTGGGCACACTGGTGGCAAGGTCGGCACCAATGAGCACAGCGCCATTGGGTGCCAGCTGCGCCCCGGTACTGGCCAGCAGGCCGGTGTTGGGGGTAACGCCGATGGCTACCACGCAAAGGTCACAGGGGTAGGTGCCGCGGTTGGTCTGCACCTGCTCCACGAAGGTGCGGCCCGGGAAGGAGCGCACCTGCTCGCCCAGATTGAACTGCACGCCCTGCGCTTCCAGCTCCTTCTGGATCAGCTTGCTCACCTCAGGGTCAAACTGGGGCAAAAGCTGCTGCTCTTTTTCAATGATACGCACATTGCGGCCCAGCTTGAGGAAGGACTTTGCGATCTCCAAACCGGCCCAGCTGCCGCCCAGGATCACGATGTCCCGCACATAGGGGGTGCGGACGAACTCCTTGAGGAAGATCAGATCTTCCACGGTCTTGAGGGTCTGCACGCCCACGCGGTCACTGCCGGGCACCTGCGGCACACGGTTGGAAGAACCGGTGGCCAGCACCAGCTTGTCGTAGTGGTCTTCAAACACGCGTCCGGTGGCAAGATCACATACCGTCACCTTGCGGGCGGCTGCGTCGATGCCGCGCACCTCATGGCGCAGATGTGCGGTGATGCCCTGCGCGTTCAGCTCAGTCTCCTTGGCCTGAATGGCCTTGTTCAGGCTGTCCAGGTCCTCGCACAGGTAATGGGGCAGGCCGCCGGTGCCGCAGGAGTAGAAGCCGCCTTTTTCGTAGACGGTGATCTGCGCTCCGCGCTGGGCGGCGGCAAGTCTGGCGGCGGCCGAAACCCCGGCGGCAATGCTGCCGATGATAATAATTTTCATTGTTTAAGCCTCACGATCCCGCCGGGAGGAAGCCCCTCTCTGCGGCAAAACTTGCAGGGTGTTACTTACTCAGGGTGGGAGGATTGTCCACGATGCCCACGATGAAAGCATCAATGGGCGACGGATGGTCCAGACCATGCTGGGTGGTCTCGTCGGTGGTGACCAGAACCATCTCGCCTACACCCGCGCCGATGTTGTCGCCCGCCACGATGGTATCCTTTTTGGAGCCGAACACCGGCTCCACCAGCAGGAACTTATAGCCTACAAGCTCCGGCATTTTGCGGGTGGCGACAACGGTCCCCTTGACGATCCCTAAAATCATAGCTTACTCCTCTTTGCCCAGCACGGTGACCAGCTGCCCCTGCTTGAGCAGGAAGGCATTGCCATCGTCCGTGTCGATGTGAAAATCCAGTGCACATTTGTCGTTTGCGCGGATCAGCACCCCGCCCATCACGCCCGGCTTGGGGCCGTCGATCTTTACCTGCACGCGGTCGCCGTCGGCAAGGCCGAAGGCAGCTGCCTGTGCAGGGGTCATATGGATGTGGCGGTCGGCGATCATCACGCCCTCCGGCACAGTCAGGGTGCCATTGGGGCCGCGCAGGGTCACGCCCGGCGTACCCTTCGTATCCCCGCTGGAACGCACCGGCGCTTTGATGCCGATGTTGCGGCAGTCAGTCTGCGCCAGCTCGATCTGGGTGGCACTGCGCTCCGGGCCAAGGATGCGGACATGCTTCAGTTCGCCCTTGGGGCCGATGATGTCCAGACATTCCTCGCAGGCAAACTGGCCGGGCTGGCTCAGCGCCTTTTTGGGGGTGAGCTGGTAGCCATAGCCGAACAGCTTGTCCACATCATCGCGGGTAAGGTGGATGTGCCGCATCGAGATGCCTACCGGCACCTGACGGCTGCGCTTTTGCAGCTCTGCCTGCACGGCCTGCGTGATCAGGAGCAGCAGCTGTTCCTGACTGATGTCATGGTAAACCAAGGCACAGCGCTCCTTTCTTATGCAGCGTCAGCGCAGTTCTCAGCGCAGCTCAGGCATGCACTCGGACACGCTTGCGTGCGGGCGGGGAATGACCAGTGCGCTGACCACTTCGCCAATGCGGGAAGCAGCGGTCTGGCCTGCCTCAACAGCAGCCTTCACAGCGCCAACGTCGCCCTGCACGAACACGGTAACAAGGCCTGCGCCGATCTTCTCCTGACCCACCAGAGAGACATCTGCGCTCTTCAGCATGGCATCGGCTGCCTCGATGGAAGCGGTCAGGCCGTTGGTCTCGATCATGCCCAGAGCGGCATCCAGCGGCACCTGCTCGCCTGCGGGCAGGCCGGACTTGCCGGTCGCGGGGCCCTTGGCGGGCATGATGCGGGCCAGATCTGCGTGGGGACGTGCAATGACGTTGACGCAGAACAGCTCACCCACGCGGGAAGCAGCCTCTTCGCCAGCCTCGGTAGCAGCCTTGACAGCGCCCACCTCGCCGGTAACGATCACGGTGGTCAGACCGGCACCGATGGTGTCGGAACCAATGAACTCAACGTCAGCAGCCTTCAGCATTGCATCGGTAGCGTCGATGTTGCCAACCAGACCCTTCGTCTCGATAAAACCCAGAGCTTTCATAAGTTGTTCCTCCTGTCAGAACACTGAAAAAATTGTATGTGATGGTTTCGTCCTTCAAAAACTCAGATGATGCGCAGCCCGCCCTCGGCCAGCATGCAGCGGCGGCGGCGGCAGAAGCTCTTTGCGCAGGTGATGCCCTCGCCGGTGGGGCCGGCAATGGTCATGGTGCAGTGGCCCTCGCCGCCAATGCCAACACCGGCCTTGGTGGCGCTGTTCTTTACGTAGATGGTGGTCTCAATGACCCGGGCAAAGCGGGTCATGTGGTCCACATCCTTGGAGAAGATGGAAGCAGTGTGGCGGTTGCCGTGCTCGGCCACCACGGCATCTTCCACAGCCTGTTCAAAGCTCTGGCAGCGCACGATGGGCAGCACCGGCATCATCTGCTCCACCAGAACGAACGGATGGTCGGCAGGCACCTCGCAGATGGCAAGGCGGCAAGTATCCGGCACATGCACGCCGATGGTCTCCAGAATGCGGGCGGCATCCTTGCCCACCCACTTTTTGTTCACCTCGTGGCCGCCGCCCTTCTTGGGCTGCAGCACGATGTTCACCAGCTGTTCGGTCTGGGCCTTGTTCAGCAGGTAGGCACCCTGCTTCTGCAGCTCGTGCAGCAGGCCGTCGTAGGCGGTGTTCACGGCGAACACTTCCTTCTCTGCAAAGCAGAGGATGTTGTTATCGAACGAAGCGCCCTCGTAGATCTTGCGGCCTGCCAGCTCGATGTCTGCGGTCTCGTCCACGATGACGGGCGGGTTGCCTGCACCGGCACCGATGCACTTTTTGCCGCTGCGCAGCAGGGCGTTCACCATGCCCATGCCGCCGGTGCCTGCCATCAGGCGGATCTTGGGGTTTGCGGCCATCTTGTCCACATTCTCCATGGTCGGCTCACGGGTCATGGTAATGAGGTTTGCAGGGCCGCCCGCCTCGATGATGGCGGTATTCAGCGCCTGCAGGCAGTCGGCAGACACCCGCTTTGCGCGGGGGTGCACGTTGAACACCACGGTGTTGCCGCCTGCGATCATGCTGATGGTGTTGTTGATGATGGTCTCGGTAGGGTTGGTGGTGGGGGTGATGGAGCAGATTACACCAAAGGGTGCGTACTCTTCCAGCATCAGGCCCGCGTCACCGCTCTTGGCTTCGGTGGTCAGGCATTCGGGGCCGGGGGTCTTGTTGATGACGGCCAGATGTTTTTCCACCTTGTCCTCATAGCGGCCCATGCCGGTCTCTTCCACGATCTTGTGGCACCACTCCTCCACATGTGCGCGGGCACAGCGGCGGATGGCTTCAATGATGCGCTGGCGGTCCTCGATCTTGTAGTTGGCCGCCCAGTCGCGCTGGGCCTTCCATGCAGCCTCCACTGCGTCGTCTACGTTCTCGAACACGCCGCGGTCGCCTGCTGCACCGCCGGGTGCAGCGGTATAGGCTGCAGGGGCGGCGCTTGTCTGTGCACCGCCCATACCGGCAAGCACCTGCTTGACGATCGCTTCAATTTCCTGCGAACTGATATCCATGGTTTTCGTTCCTTTCCGTAAAGGTCATATCCGTTGGATCAAACGAAACTTTTTGTTATTGAAAACTCTTCAGCGTCCGGCGGATGACCTCGGCCATTGCGGCATCGCGGGCATTTGCGGACTTCGGTGCGGCCGGGGCCGCTGCCGTTGCAGGGACTGCCGCAGGCTGTGCGGCGGGCACCGGGGCAGGGGCAGGAGCCGCCTGCTGTTTGGGCAGGGTGGGCAGCGCCATGCCCGGCTGGATCAGCCCGGTAACGCCCGGCAGGCTCACCGGCTGGGCAGGCTGTGCGGAGGGTACTGCCATTGCCACAGGCTGTGCAGCGGGCTGAGCCATGGGCTGCACGGCAGGTGCGCCGCACTTGCTGCAGCCGGTGCAGTGACCGCCGCAGCTGCCGCATTTGGAGCAGCCTGCGCAGCCCAGCTTTGCGGTGACGGCTGCGTAGTAATCCAGTGCTTCCACCAGATGGGCCGCATCTGCCGGGGTCTTGCCCCAGGTCAGGCAGCCGTCATCTTCCAGCAGAACAGCCTTATCGGTGCGGCACAACAGGCTGACAGCCTGTGCCTGTGCGTCCACGTTCTGGGCAGGCAGCAGCTGCACCCGCCCCAGCGCCCGCACGGCGGGGCTGAACGCTGCAGGCTGCACGGTCTGGCCCTGCATCCCCATCACAGCCGCGCAGGCCGGATAGGTGTGCATCACGCACTGGGCGTTCTCGTTTTCCTGATAGATCTTCAGATGGATGGGCAGGTCTTCGGGCAGGGGCTTGGGCTTTGCGCTGAGCATCGCCTTGCCATTCATATCCACGCGCACCAGCATATCCTGCGTGAGCGCGGCCTTGTCGGCACCGGCAACGGTCACCCACACGGCCTGCGGGCCGACGCGGACGCTCATGCTGCCGTCACCGGCCACCAGCCAGCCCTTGGCTTCCAGCCGACGGGCCATCTCGATGATGGCTTTTTTTGCCTCAAAGTCTGAGAGGTAAGCAACGCCTTGAATCACCATACGTTTCTTTCCTCCTTTTTAACGGCGCAGCGGCGGGATCTTGAGCATGGCGCGCACTTCGTCGGGTGTCATGGGCATCATGCCCTTGGACTTTACGATGTCCGACACCTTTGCGATCAGCGCTGCGTTGTTGTCCACATGGACACCCGGCGCGATCATGTCCGAATCCTCAAAGCCGATGCGCACGGTGGAAGCGCCCATATCCAGCGCAGTCTTGACCATTTCCCAGTCCTCGCGGTGGGCCTGCGTGTAGCCCCACAGGTAGTCGCCATTGGGGAAGTTCTCTTCCAGCGCCTGGATCATGTGGCGCAGGGCCGGCACCGTGGCAGGCATCTCGCCGCCATGGCCGAACACCAGTGCAAACAGGATGGGTTTTACAAAGTGGAACTTGTCGTTCAGTTCCCGCACGGTGTTGATCATGCCCAGCTCAAAGACCTCGGTCTCCGGGATCTTCTTGTTGTCCATGATGGTCTTGACGCAGTACTCCACATCCTTGATGGGGTTCTGGTACACCGAGGTGCCCAGATTCACCGAGCCGACATTCAGGCTGTTGGCTTCCACCCAAGAGGGGTAACAGGGCTGCACACGCTCCTCAATGGTCAGGTTGGACACGCCGCCGGTGGAGATCTCCACCACGATGTCGCACATCTCGCGGATGTAGGCCACCGTTTCTTCCAGCAGGCTCAGATCCGGGGTGAGGTTTCCGTTCAGGTCGCGGCAGTGCAGATGCACCATGGACGCGCCGTTTTTGTAGCACTCATACACATCCCGGGCAATGGCCCGCGGATTGATGAGAATGTCTGTGGCCGCAACGGGGGCCACGGAGATCATGATTTTTTTCATTGGATGAACACTCCTTGCATGTCGCATTGGAGAAGCTTAACAAAGGATGCTAACGTCATTTTAGCACAAACATCCTATCTTGTAAACTCACAGTCCCCAGCCCGCCTTTTACGGCAGGCAGGAGGCCTGTATGCTTACTTCTTCCAGAAGATGTAGTGATCCTGCACTGTAGCGGCGATCTCGTCCACCTGCCTGCGCTCGATCACGCTGAGCAGCTGGCGGTGCAGCTCTACGAACCGCTCGATTTCCGCTTCGCCCTTGGCAAGCACCTTGCGGGTGGTCTCCAGACGGCTGGGCAGCGTCAGCCGGGTGATATACTCGGTGATGGTGGCCAGCATGGGGTTCTGGGCCGCATTGGCGATCTGGGTGTGGAACCGGCTGTCCAGCTCCAGCGCCTTATCCACCGAAGGCTCCGGCGAGTGCATTTCGGCAGAAAGCTCGCCGAAGGTGCGGTACAGGTCCGGCAGAAAGGATGCGATATCCTTGCGCTGAATGATAATATTCAGCGTACCGATATCAATTACGGAGCGCAGCTCCACAAATTCCTGCCAGCTGTTCTTCTGCAGGATGATGCTGTACAGCATCGGGTCCAGCATTTTCTGGTTGTAGTTTTCGCTCACAAAGGTGCCGTCGGCACGCTTGATGTACAGGATGCCGTAGGCCTGCAGCTTTTTCACAGCTTCCCGCACCGAGTTGCGGCCCGCGCCGAACTGCTTGCACAGTTCCATTTCGGTAGGCAGCTTGTCGCCCGGATGCAGGGTGCCGTCGATGATCTGGGAGATGATCCCATCCATGACCTGATCGACTACAGACTTTACCGCATTCTTCTGTTTTTCAGGATGTTCCATTGACATAGTTCCGCCTCCAAATCCGGTTTTGTGGATATTCGGGGTCGTTCAGCGTGGAACGTTCCGGGGCAGAAAGCCTCCAAACATCACACGTTGAATTTCCGCCACTATTTTACCATATCTGAAAAGCGGACGCAACGGTTACGCCATCAAATAGGTGGGCAGCAGGATCAGCTGGGGGAAGGCGACCATCAGCGCAATGCAGACGAAGGTAGCTGCAATAAACGGCACCAATGTGGGGAACACCTCGCCGACCGTAACATCCATCAGATCGCAGGCAACGTAAATACACATGCCCACCGGAGGAGTGACCAGACCAACACCGATGACCACGGTGATCAGGACGCTGAGCACGATGGGGTCGATGCCCACACCCAGAGCAATGGGATACAGGATGGGCATGAACAGGGTCAGCGTTGCGATGGACTCCATGAACATGGTGACGATGAAGAAGATCAGCAGGATCATGATGAGAATGACAGTGGGGTTGGTGGAGAAGCCCAGCATGGTCTTGGCCACCCACTTATCAAAGCCCGCAGTGGTCAGCATGACGGTGTACAGCTTTGCAGCGCCGATAACGATGAAGATACGGCCGCTGGTGCGGACGGTCTCTGCAAAGGCAAACTTGATGTCCTCCCACTTGAGTTCGCGGTAGATGATGCCGCCGGCAAACAGACCGTAAACAACAGCGATCACGCCTGCCTCGGTGGGGCTGACGATGCCCATGGTGATGGTGCCCACGATGATGATGGGCATGAGCAGGGCGGGCCAGCTCTCCCACAGGCCATGCAGCACGGGGCCGATGGTGAAGTGGCCCGGCTCCTTGGGCACGCCTTCCTTCTTGGCCATGAAATAGCTGACGATCATCTGTGCCAGACCGCACAGGACACCGGGGATGATGCCGCCGAGGAACAGCTTACCGGTGGAAATGCCGCAGATACCGGCAATGACCACCATGGGGATGGACGGAGGAATGATGATGCCGATGGTGGAGGAAATGGCGGTAACGGCAACGGTAAAGTTCTTGGAGTAGCCCTTGCGCACCATTTCCGGCATGAACATACCGGAAACGCCTGCGGTATCGGCAACAGCGGAACCCGAGATGCCCGCAAAGATCATGCTGGAAAGCACGTTCACGTGAGCCAGACCGCCGTAGATGTGGCCGACGATGGAGTAACAGAAGTCCATCAGGCGCTTGGAAATACCGCCCTTGGACATGGTGAAACCGGCAAAGGTGTACAGAGGGATGGCCAGCAGTGCAAAGCTGTTCATGCCCTCAAACATGCGCTGGGCAATGGTGACGGTGCTGCCGCCGCCCAGGAACAGGATGCCGCCGATGGCGGACAGGCCCAGACTCATGGCGATGGGCACGCCCAGAAACAGCAGAACGAAGAATGAGATCAGCAGCCATGCGATCATTTGGATTTGCCCCCTTCCGGTTTTGCGGTCAGTTCAACGATCAGGTTGAGAACGGCGGACAGGATGCACAGCACACCGGCAATGGGGAAGATGGTGTACACCTGACCCATGGTGAACTGCGGCATGGTGGAAACGGCCTGCTTTGCGCGGGTGCACAGCTGGTAGCCGCCGTAGGTGACCATGACGTAGAACAGGATGATGAACACATCACGGATGATGACAACGATCTTTTTGCCCAGCGGGGTCTTACCGAGGATGGAATCCACCACTTCCACGCGGAGGTTGGTGCCCATGGCGTTGATGCCGATGCAGGCAATGAGCATGGACCAGACGTTCAGATACTGGCTGCTCTCCATGTACCACTTGAAGCCGCCGATGCCGGGGATCAGGCGCAGCACAACGTTTGCGAACAGAATTACCATCATAGCTGCGCAGAGAATGGCGGAAATGAGGGTGGTGATCTTGTCCAGAGTGGTTTGCAGTTTTTTCACAGTACAAACTCCTTTCCAAGTGCGATTCAGATAAAATGCAAAGGGACGAAGGGCACGCCCCCTCGTCCCTTTGCTTCGGTTTTATTTCAAGGTTTTCTGGTCAGTGATCTCAGCGGGCTTCTTTCCATGCCTTCAGCTGATCCAGCAGGTCGCCGTAGGTATCAGCGTTGTCGGTCAGGACCTTTTCGGTCGCAGCTGCAAACGGAGCCAGTTCCGGGCTGTTGATCTTCATGCCCTTCTCTTCCAGAGCGGAGACCAGGTCGTTGGTCTGCTGCTCGTTCAGCTCACGGTCGTAATCGGCAGATGCCTTTGCAGCGTCGGAAACGATCTGCTGCTGGTCAGCGCTCAGCTTGTTCCAGCTGCTCTCGGCAATGGTAAAGCACATGCCGGAGTAGATGTGGTTGGTGATGCTCAGGTACTCCTGAACTTCGTAGAGGTTATTGTTGTAGATAACGGGGATGGGGTTCTCCTGTGCATCGTAGGTCTTCTGCTGCAGAGCCTGATACAGCTCAGAGAAGCTCAGCGGCTGGGGGTTGGCACCCAGAGCGGTCATGGTAGCCATGATGACAGGGTTCTCGGGGGTGCGGATCAGCAGACCGTTCATGTCGGCAGGGCTGTTGATGGGGCCCTTGGAGTTGGTCACGCAGCGGAAACCGTTGCAGTAGTGGGCCAGCACACGCATATTCTGGCTCAGCAGACCTTCCTCGGCGGCAGCCTCGATGTCGCTGTCCATGAATGCCCATGCATCATCGAAGGTCTCGAACTGGAACGGCAGTGCGGAAATGCCCATCTTTGCATCGTAGGTGGCAAAGTTGGAAGCGTCGGTGATGATGATATCCACCGTGCCGGAATCCAGAGCGATGGAGTTGATCAGGTCAGCATCGCCGCCCAGCTGGCCGGAGGGGTACAGCTGAACTTCCACAGCGCCGCCGGTCTTTTCGGCAACTTCTTCTGCAAACTGCTTTGCGCCCTTTGCACGGGGGTCTTCTTCGTTGGTGGAGAAGCCCAGCTTCAGGGTGATAGCCGAACCGGAAGCGGCAGCGGAAGAACCGGTGGAAGCTGCAGTAGAGGCAGTGGAAGCAGCAGTGCTGGTGCCGGAGCCGCCGCAGGCAGCCAGACCCAGAGCAGCAGCGGAAATACCGGCCACCTTCAGAAAGTCACGACGGGAAATCATCTTTTTCATAAGAATTCTCCTTCAAAAAATATCTTCTCCTGAGCCGGTCTCGTGCTCCGGCTCTTGTTCCTTTTTTAAATGGTGCCCTTCTTTTCCAGCGCCTTTTTCAGCTCGGCTGCACCAAAGCGGGGGCTGCTGAGAACCACCTTGCTAAACTTATCGGCGATATACTGTTCGCAGTAGGCCATGCTGCCCTGTGCAAACACAATTACATCCACCTTGTCGGCAATGGTACCGGCCATCTCGGTCATGCGGGCCTTGAACTGGTCCTGATCCAGACCGAATGCGCCATCCACCAGACAGTCCACCAGCTCCACGTGTCGGTTGCACTCGCGGGCCATGCGCAGGATGGTGCCCTTGGTGGGTTCCAGAGTGGTGGGCAGGGTGGCCATAACGCCGATGCGCTGGCCCTTGCGGACGGCCTCGCGGCACATCTCCTCGTCCACGCGGACGATGGGCACACCAATGTACTTTGCCACATCCTGTGCACTGTCGGCAACTTCGCCCACGCTGCTGCACAGGTTCAGCATGGCATCCACGCCTTCCTCAGCGGCCTTCATGTACATGCCGATCAGGCGTGCTGCCGGTGCAGTGGTCACATAGCCTGCCGCGCGGACATCTGCCAGAATGCTGGGGTCCTGCAGGCTGTACAGCTCCACATCATCGCCCAGCTGCTTTTTGACTTCCTGCTCCACCAGTTCGATCAGTTCCGGGGTGGTGCTGGTATAAATCAGACCTACCTTCATAACGGAAAAGCCTCCTTTTGTTTTTCGCGTTCTCGTGCCGGACAAGCCCGCAGCAAAGGTTCTTTGCTACATCCTACCTTTAGTTCAATCTTAACAGCTTGTCCGTCTTTACATCCTACCATTAGATTACTCTTCGGCCCGCAAAAAGTAAATTGGCGAATAGCCGATATTTCGGGCCGGTTTTGGTCGTTCTGCACAAATGTGGGATGCAAGTGGTGAAAAATTCGCTTCTTTCTGGACATCATCCCATCTTACGGCGTATAATACCCTTAAAGAAAAAGACAGGGAAGGAGCCACCGGAACATGAATCCGTTTCAAAGTGATAACATCTGGAAAAAGAAGGCCCGGCAGGGCAAGGCGCAGCAGCATCCGCTCACGCCACAGCAGGAGTGGCAAAAGCAGGTGAACAGCAGCAGCCTGTGGCTGGGCGGCGGCGTGGTGCTGCTGGCACTGTATCTGGCCGCTGTCCGTGCCGGCACCGTGGCGCTGGACGCAAGCGCCGTCGTGCTGATCGTGGTGGTGGGCTGCTTCTGCGTATACACTGCCGCATCCCTCGGCAGGCTGATGAAGAACAAGCCGGAGGAAAAGGCAGCAAAGAAGAAAAAGAAAGCCAAAAAAGAGTGATCGTTCCTTTAAAATGGCTCCGCGTGCGCTGCGCCATAAACAGCGGAATTATTATTTTTGTATATTGTAAAGCCGGAATGACTGCGGTCATTCCGGCTTTGCTTTTTCACGGGAAAGGGTCGTAACAGGTAGTGGCATTTGCTTCGCAACCCGGTCTGCGGCTCAAAAGTCCCACTGGGGCTTTCATGCCCTGCGGGCACCGCCGTCCTTTCTGGTTCTCTTTTGGCGCGCAAAAGAGAACGTATCCGGCGGCAATGCATTCTATAAAAGCCATACAAACCTGCCCCACACGAATACCCACTGCACAAGAAGCATCTTATCTTCGTGAAAAAGCAAAACAGCCAGACCCGCGGAACTTGTCGGGGCAAGGCCCCTCCATCTTGCTCCCGCAAGAACGTTCTGCCGCTTGAAAGCCCCACTGGGGCTTTCATTGCTGCGCAACCGCGGTCTGGCTGTTTTGCAATCATTAAAAATAATTTTTCCGCTGAATATGTCCAGAGCGAAGCGGAGGACATTCTAAATCATCAGAGTGTCAGCCCAGTAAAATTTCCACCGCTTCCCGCAGAGTGGGCACTTCGCCCACATTGCCCGGGAAGATGATGTACGGCGTGCCGGGGAACAGGCTTTCGGCACCGGTCTGCCATACCGGGATGCCCGGCCGGATCTGGCCCAGCACCTTGGCGCATTTTACGCGCAGGGCCTTCACGCCCACGTCGCTGCTGGTGATGCCGCCCTTTGCCACCACAAAAGTCGGGGAAGCGGTCAGCCTGCCCACGCAGCTTTGCAGTGCATCGCTGATGGCAACGCTGCGCACGAGGGCTGCTTCCGGGGTGTCGTCCGGCAGGGTGAGCACCACGCGCTTTGTGGACACGCAGCAGGTGATGCCCTTTGCGATCTGCTGTGAGCAGTGGGCCACGATGGCGGCTGCTTCCTTTTCCAGCTCGCCCGGCACCAGCACCTTGTCGCTGTCCATCTCAATAAACTCGATGCCCTGTACTTTTTTCAGTTCTTCCAGCTGGGCAGTGGTCTTTTTGGTGTGGCTGCCCACCACGATGATGCCGCCTGCCTTGCTTTCCTGCGTGACCATCTTTTCCCGGGTGAGCAGCGGCTGGTCGGAAATATTGCCGATGGCCTTGACCAGTGCGGCCGCACTGCGGATGGTGAAGTGACGGCCCTTTGCCATGGCGCGGTACAGTGCCACTGCAAACACCTTCACGTCGCAGTCCGCCACTGCGTTCACGATCACATGGCCGTAATCGTGCACCGCCAGCAGCTGGGCCTCGATGCCGTCAAAGTCCATGGCGCGCAGGCTTTCCAGCGAGATGCAGGTCACGTCTCCTGCACGGACTTTGCCGCCGGTTTTTTCCTCAATGTATTCGCACAGGTTGCTGGCGTGGTAGCCAAAGGTCTCGTCCTTGGCAAATTCGGTCTGGCCGCAGGGCACAAGCTCTGCGCCGTAGCGCACATAATGCACGTTGTCCAGTGTAAAGCGTCCGCCCTCGCGGAAGTAGGGGCACAGGATGTCGCCATCCATTTTGTAACCGTTCTCAGCCTCCGTCACCTCGCGCAGCAGGTCGGTCTCCAGCGGGTAGTGGCCGCGCAGGGTGGAGTCGCCGCGGCTGATGATAAGGTAGTCCATGCCGAACTCGTGGGCCACCTTGGCGGTGTTCTCCGCGATCTCGCGGTGGGCCTTGGTGGTCTCGGCCACGGTAAAGCCGCGGCTGTTGGTCAGAATAAAGAAGAGCTTTTCCGGCGCAGCAAAGCCCTTGCGCAGGCTTTCTACCGTCCAATCTGTATAAACATAGATATCATGTACCGTCTGTACGCCAGTAGGGTCGTCGTCCAGCACAATGATCTTGCGGTTGCTGGCGGCAGCTTCGGCGGCAAGGGCGGCGTTCAGTTTTTCCTCATCCACCTGCGGAAAATTGGCCAGAACATCGGCACTGCGGATCTGTTCCATCTGAAGCTCCTCCTTTATTCGTACAGCACCTGTGCGATCAGCACCAGCGGCTCGTCGCCCAGGCAGGCGATCTGGTGGGTGTCGCCGGGCATGGCGGCAATGATGTCGCCCTTCTCCAAGATCTGCTCCTCGCCGTTGATGATGTGGACAGCGCGGCCGGAGACGATGACCATGCTTTCCATCTCGTGCTCATGCGTGTGCCTGCCAATGGTCACGCCCGGTGCCAGCGTGTGGCGCACGTACGCGCGGCCCTTGCCCAGCATTTCGGCAGGCGCATCCAGCAGGCGTTCCATCATCACGGTGCCCTCGCCGCCCATGCAATGGGGGATCGGAGTGGGTTTCATCTCAGAAGCTTTCTTATACAACATCCCATGTTCCACCTTTCAAGTCATCTGCAGCAGCATACGGCAGAGTGTTTTTAAACATCCTACCTTTCAAGTTAAGTCCATTATACATGAGCGCAAGCGGAATAGCAAGATTTTTTCCTGAAAAGCTGTTCAATTTTGTGCAATGCGTTTTGTGCAATCTGGCTGATATCCCGCCGTTTCTGCCCCGCAGGCATACAAAAAGCTTCCCCGCCGCAGGCACACAGCCCACGGAAAGGGAAGCTTTTGTCTGATTCAATTTCGGGTGCATCTGACGGAAGTAGTACACCGCAGCATAACACTCCGCTTTCCTTTTTTCGGATCCCGAAATAAATTGGAACTCTGCACCTGTTCAAGCTGCAGTTTTTGTGTTTTTTTCAGAGAATCCGTTTTTTGTTGCCGGAGCAGCGTTTCTTTTGTATAATGGCAGTGATGGAAGGCCGATGCCTTTTGCAGATTTTTGATCACGACGTTTCAAAAGCGAGGTGTACTGATTATGGAATGGGCAAAATTGCTGTCAACTGAAAAACTTTCTTCTGAACCTCCTGAGCCCGATTCGTTCAAGGAGTATCCCATCAATGCATTTGAAAAGGACTACAGCCGGATCGTTTCCAGCGCTGCATTCCGCAGGCTGCAGGATAAAACGCAGGTGTTTCCTCTGGATAAGAGTGATTTCATCCGAACCCGCCTGACGCACTCGATCGAAGTCTCCACGATCGCCCGGCAGCTTGGCATCATGATCTCCAAAAACACAACACAGTACAAGCCAACTGATATTGCCGTTCCGGAGGATGCCGAAGCCATCGCATCAGTCCTGCTCTGCGCCGGCCTTTTGCACGACCTCGGCAATCCGCCCTTCGGGCATTTCGGCGAGACCGTGATCGGTGACTGGTTCAAAGAGAACCTCGACCATGTAAAATACAAAGGACAGCCCCTTCGCAGCTGGTTATCCGAGCAGATGATCGCTGATCTGGAAAATTTTGAGGGCAATGCACAGGCGCTGCGGATCCTGCTGAAAGCAAAACACGGTTCCAGCCTCAATCTGTCCAAAGCGATCATCAGCACGCTGGTAAAATATCCCACCGACTCCTGCTCCGTTGATAAAGGCAGTGCGGATATCCGAAAGCACAAACTCGGCTTCTTCGCTGCAGAACAGAAGACTTTTGAGCAGATCTCGGAAGCGGTTGGGACCGCCACTCCCGACAAAGGCATCGTGCGCCATCCGCTGACCTACCTGCTGGAAGCAGCCGACGACATTGCATACTCTACTGCCGATCTGGAAGATGCCTTTAAAAAGGGCCTGTTCACCCTTGACCAGTTCATTGAATATTACACAAATTCTTATGACCATTCAAAGATCGTTTCCCACAGAAGCCCTGAGTACTTCTCCGATGAGCAGATCCAAGAGCTTTCCAAGCAGCGCGGTGCAGACCACACCCCAGAAAACGACAGCGCTGCATTTAAAAAATGGCTCACCCAAACGCGTCAGTGGCTGATGTATGTAGCCATCTACCGTTTTTCCTGCAAATATAAAGAGATCATGGCCGGGACCTACTGCGGTGATCTGTTTGAAGGAACCAATCACGCCATCACCATTGACATTCTGAAAGGGGCCATGCGGAAATTTGCCTTCGATACGCCCGGTATCCTGAAACTGGAGCTGTCCGGACAGGTCATTCTCGATTTTCTGCTGGATCATTTTGTTCCCGCCGTGCTGTACTATGACTCTGCATACTGCACCGACGGACAGGCACCTTCCAAGGCCGACAAAAAGCTTCTCGCCATCTTCTCCGGCAATTACAAGCAGGATTACCAAAACACCCGAACCGGCACGGAACCTTTTGACTTGTACCTCCGGCTGCTGATGGTCACCGACTATATCAGCGGCATGACAGATTCCTATGCCCGCACGCTGTACCGCGAGCTTAGCGGTATTGAATAACGCTGCCATGTTCAGATCCCACGTGCCCGGTTCGTCTGCCGCTTATGGGCTACGGCATGATCGTTCAAAAACTGCTGATACATCACTCTGGAAGCCTCGCACAACTTCAAATCAGGTGCCAGCTTTTTTACGAAGACACTGCTTGCGAATGCGAACGCCTTTTGAATTGCAAAATGATTTTTCAGTTGCTATACTGGGCTTATCGAAAATTTTCGGGAGGATGCTGCAATGACCGCACAGACAATGCAACTCGGGAACCGACCTTGCCGCATTTACGGCGAAGCCCATGCAAAATACCTGCTGCTCCAAATGACCGGCGAACACGAGCTGCAAAGCATGGAAAGCGAGGTTGCCGCTATTGCACAGAGTGCGCACCACTTTTTGTTTGCAGCCATTCCAGTGAAAAGCTGGAACGATGCACTTTCCCCGTGGGAAGCCCCTGCGGTGTGGGGCAAAGAAAGTTTCGGCGGCAATGCAGCGGAAACCCTGCGCTTCCTGACAGAACAGGTCATTCCCACACTGAAGCAACAGTATCCTCTCCCGGAAAACGTCAAAATCATTCTGGGCGGCTACTCGCTGGCCGGGCTGTTTGCATTGTGGGCATCCACCCAGACAGCGTTGTTTTCCGGTGTTGCGGCTGCTTCGCCTTCCGTATGGTTTCCGGGATGGATGGAGTTTGAACAGCAGCACCCGATGCAGGCACAGTGCATTTACCTGAGCCTTGGCGACAAGGAAGAGCATACGAAAAACGCTGTCATGGCTGCGGTAGGTGATAACATCCGCACCCTGCACAGCCGGCTTATAGAGCGTGGCACAGACTGCACGCTTGAATGGAACAGCGGCGGGCATTTCAAGGATACCGACCTGCGCACGGCAAGGGCGTTTCGGTGGGCGATGGAGGAAAGCCGATGAATATTTTGATTGATGCAGACGGCTGTCCGGTTGTCGATTTGACATTGCAGATTGCAAAACAGTTCGGCGTTTCTGTCATCATCCTGTGCGACACCGCCCACCAAATCGAGCGGGAAGGTGCGCAGACGCTGGTGTTCGATAAAGGGGCTGACAGCGTAGACTTTGCCCTCGTCAACCGGGTAAAGCCGGGTGATATTGTCGTAACACAGGACTATGGGCTGGCGAGTATGTGCCTTGCCCGGTGTGCCAGAGTGCTGAATCAGAACGGCTTGGAGTACACTGCTGACAACATGGATGCCCTCATGCTGCGGCGGTACGAAAACAAAAAGCTCCTTCGTGCCGGCAAGCACCCGAAGGGGAGTGCGAAACGGACGAAGGAGCAGGATGTGAAATTTACGGACACACTGAAAAAGATTTTGAATTGCAAACATTGATTGATTTTCATACATATCACCGCGGATGGTCTTTTTTAGAAGATTTTCGCTGTATCTCCCTGTATTCAGCACCCGTCCTTGCAACTTTCTACCCAATATGATACTATTCTATAAAATCTCTTATTCTTCTCAGAAGCTTAAACAATAACGGTAAAATGACATGGAAGTTTTGCTTACAGGAAACACGATGTTTCTGACAAAGGAATGGATCGAGGAAGCCTTTCCCGATGATCACGTTCTGACGACACATCGCAAAGACGATATGCTTTCGGACACTCGCATAAAATCAGTTATTCTGGATAGCAGGCAGCTGTTGGATCGGCTTTACACTACCTACGATTTTGACCGGATCGTCTACTTTTCAGAATATCTGTTGCCTCACAACAACCCGGAAGGCGAGCTGGATCGGCTTCGCCGCGTTTTGCAGGAGTTCCGGGAGAAGGAAGTGGAGCTGATCTACTTTTCCGGCCCGGAGAGCGTCCTGACACCGCCCACAAGTCAATCCATACTGACGCGAACGGCAGAAGAGCTTTGTCTGCACTATGCAAAAACAAGCAAGATCCAGGTCAAGGTTTTCCGGCTTCCCTACATCTACAGCATTTCGGCAGCTGGGCCGAAATGCTTTGATCGGCTTTTCCAGCAGATCCCCACCGAAAAGGTTTCGTTTGACGAGCAAGCCGCGCAGCCTGTTTGCGCACTCTGTTTTGACGAACTGGCCAGCCTTGTAAATCGCGTGTTTGATACATGGACGCCTCAGCCGGAGCTTTTCACGCTTCCGGGGGTATTTCACATCGACTACCGGATGCTGGGCACCGCGCTGCAAAAACTACGCCCGACACTGGAAGTGACCTACGGTACCGATACGCTCCAGACGTATCCTGCAGACGACAAGGTGGTACGCAACCGATATGGGTGGTTTCAACGCTATTGTCTGCTGGACGACCTGCCACAGATCTATCATGCATGGCAGAAAAGCCAAACGCCGAAAAAGCCGCTGCTCCACCGGATAGTCGATACTCTGCGCAATCAGATCCGGCTGCTGCGCTTTCTCGAGATCTTGTTGGCATCGGGGGTCACGGAACTTCTGGTACAGCTTACCCACACAGACGCGCAATTCCAGATGGTTGATTTCCGGTTGGCTTTCGTAATGCTTATCGGCACTGTATACGGCCTGAACGCCGGTGTGTTTGCAGCTTTTCTCGCGTCTCTTTCTTTGATTTTCGGATACTTTCGGCAGGGAATGACGCTTGTACTGCTGTTTTACGAGCCGTCCTACTGGCTGCCGTTCCTTATTTATTTCATAATAGGTGCTTCCTGCGGATATGTGCAGCTGCGCAATACGGAAACCTCGCGCTTTGTACAGAATGAAAACAACCTGCTGCGGCAGCGGCTTCAATTTACGCAGGAGCTCTATGAGGACACCTTGGAGGATAAGCAGCTTTTCCGGCATCAGATCCTTGGCCGCAGAGACAGTTTTGGAAAGATCTATACTGTAACGCAGCAGCTGAACACCCTGCAGCCGCAGGAGATTTACCGCAAGACCATACAGGTCATGGAAGATATTTTGGAAAACCACAGCCTCACGATCTATCACTTGGAAAAGGGGTATGCCTTTGCGCGGCTGACCGCAGCAAGCTCCGGATTGCAGCCTGCTCCTGCCCGTTCACTTGCCGTTGATAAATACATCGATGTGTTTCGTGCCATTGAACAGGATGGTGTGTGGGTCAATCGGACGTTTGCTCCGGATCTTCCCATGTATGCAGCCGGTGTACGCCAGAACGGTTCGATCGTAGTGCTCATCAGCCTGCGGACAGCCGGGGAAAACCAGATGACACTCTATTATCAGAACCTGTTCCGCATCCTGTGTGGTCTGGTAGAAACCGCACTGATCCGCGCTTTTGAATATGAAAGCGCCATTCAGGAAACATGGTATCTTCCGGGCACCTGTCTGATGCGGCCCGTGCCATTCGCGGAGCAGCTCGCAAACGCCTGCACCTTACAGGAGGACAAGATGGCGCAGCATCTGCTGCTGCGCGTCTCCGGTAAGTTTGCAACTTCAGAGGAATTTTATGCGCAGTTGGAGCGCAGCATCCGCAGCAGCGATATTGCCGGACTTGGCACAGACGAGAACGTTTACCTGCTGCTGAATCAGGCCACAGAGGAAAACCTGCCGCTCCTTACCCAGCGCATGGCCGAAAAAGGATTTCAGGTCACATCTGTATCGTTGGATGGACAGCACCGCCTGATCGCTGCTGCAAAAAAGGATCCTGCTAATGAATGCTAGTATTTCAACATTGGTATTGTTACTTCTTCATCTTTTGGTCTGTCTTGTGCTATGGCTGCTTATACGCTGCGGCATTCTGGATATAAAGGGATACTTTTTTCCGGTGATTCTGTTGATCCCCATCTGGGGACCTTTGTGTGTTCTGATCCTGCACACCAACCGGGCATTATTTGGCGATGACCTGCTGGAAAAGACGTTGGAAAAAATGCACATCAACGAAGAGATCCACCGAAGCATTCTTGTTCCCGGAAACGCAGACGAGGAGCAGGTCATTCCGCTGGAAGAAGCTCTTCTGGTAAACAACCCCCTTCAAAAGCGGCAGCTGATCCTCTCAGTTCTGACAGAAGCTCCTACCAGTTATTATCACCTTTTGCAGCAGGCCCGGCTGAATAACGACAGTGAGGTTGTGCACTATGCTTCCACTGCTCTGGCGCAAATTTCCAAGGAAGCTGATCTCACACTGCAACAGCATGAACAGCAATATGCTTCTGACCCGGACGACCCTGATATCCTGTGCAGTTACTGCGATTATCTGGAAAGCTACATCGAATCCGGGTATGTGCAGGGCCGTGCGGCCGAGATCCAGCAGCGCCAGTTGGAGCGGCTGCTGAAAAAACGCATCGGCACGCGTCGGGATTTTACCTTGGGGTGCAAGCTGGCTTCTGTCCAGTTAGACTTAGCGGAATATGATACCGCCCGCCAGACCATTGACACACTTTCCGAACGCTGGCCGCAGAGAGAAGAGCCTTGGCTGCTCCAGCTGCGAATGGCCGCCATACTGCACAATGGCACTGCGATCCAGGACATTCTGCACAAAATCAAGGAGCAGAATGTCTATCTTACCTCCAAAGGACAGGAAATCGTAAATTTCTGGTATGGCAAAGAGGATTCCAAATGAAACTCCGCTTTCTATCAAAACTAAAACAATTTCGCTGGAGCAAACTGCTGCTGATCTGGCTGGTATTTCTGCTGATTGCCGGCGTGCTTTTTGCAGAGCGCTGCGGCATAAAGTATGCATCAACCAATTTCAAGATCGATTACCTGAGCCGGACCTCTGTGCTGCCGGCTCAAAATGCGTTATTTGGCCAGCCAGTCACCAATCTCCTGTTGTATGACAGTACCCAAGACAATGTGTCCGAGGCAAAAAAGCAGTTTGATCAGATCCTTCTGGACATGAAAGTCAGTACACAGACAGTGGATATTTCCAAATCGTCCACTCTCCTTCCGGACTTTTCCAATTACAAGACGGTTGTGGTGTTAGTGCCTGATCTGGATGTACTGGGACAGGATCTGATCACTTTGATGAACTGGGCACAACAGGGCGGCAGCATCCTGTTTGCTATGACGCCGAGCAAAACCTCCTATTTTGACGTGATTTCTCTGAAACTGGGTGTGCTTTCCTCTTCCTGGAACTATAAACTTGCAGAGAGCATCGTTCCTGCGGAGGAATTTATGCTTGGCGGTGGACAGCGCTATGAATTCAGCGACCCGTTTGAATCCGCTCTGAGTGTCAGCCTCCGGGAAGAAGCCACAGTGCATGCCCGTACCGGAGACGAGGGCACGCCGCTGGTGTGGAGTGTTTCACTGGGCAGCGGAAGAATCGTGGTAGACAATATCGGCATTTACGACAAAATCATGCGCGGTATCTATGCAGCATCCTTCAGCTTGCTATGCGATGCCACTGCTTACCCTGTCATTAACGGTTCCGTGTTCTATCTGGACGATTTTCCTTCTCCTGTTCCCGGCGGTGATGGTACCTATATCCGCAGAGATTACAGCATGAGCATCAGCGACTTTTACAGCAAAGTCTGGTGGCCGGATCTGGTGCAGCTGGCGCAGAAATACGGAGTTCGTTTTACCGGTGTCATGATTGAAAACTACGAGGATGACACCGTGGATGAACCGACGCGTCAAAAAGATACACAGCAGTTTCGTTATTTTGGAAGCCTTCTGCTGCGGCAGGGCGGCGAGATAGGGTTTCACGGTTACAACCACCAGCCTCTGGTGCTGCCAAATACCGATTACAAGGGTCTGTACGCCTATCGGCAGTGGCCCAGCGAAGAAGCCATTACAGCCGCCATGGAAGAGCTGATTGAATTTCAGCAAACCGTTCTCCCTTACACGAATGGCACGGTATATGTTCCGCCCTCCAACATTCTCTCTGCCGAAGGCCGACGGGTGCTTGGCACAAAAGTTCCGCAGATCCGTACCATTGCCAGCACCTATTTTAAAGACGGCACAGATCTGCCCTATGTACAGGAGTTCGGTGTGGCAACGGATGGTATCGTGGAGCAGCCTCGTATCGTGTCCGGTGGTATGGTTGGTGATACTTATATGCGCCTAGCGGCTATGAGTGAGCTGAATATGCACTATGTCAGCACGCATTTTATGCACCCGGATGACTTGTTGGATGAAGACCGCGGTGCAGCGGAAGGCTGGGAAGTGTACAAAGGCGGTCTGGAGGACTATCTGAAATGGCTCAGCACCTCTGCACCGGATCTTCGCCGTCAGACCGGGACCGAGTGTTCCGGTGCCATCCAACGGTACGCGCAGCTGACCGTTGCGCTGGACAGCACCGACACCGCGTGGACCCTGCATCTCGGCAATTTTATCGATGAAGCATGGCTTTTCTTCCGTGCCAATGAAGGAACGCCCGGCCGGGTAACAAATGGCGAGCTGACCCACCTGACCGGAGATCTCTACTTGCTGAAGGCCACCGCCGGAACGGTGCACATTGAGCGGAAAGGAGCATGAGCTGAATGCGGATCTGTCTGATTCTGGAAGGTTCCTACCCTTATGTGCATGGAGGTGTTTCCACCTGGATGCACGCCTATATTCAGGCCATGCAGGAGCACGAGTTTGTGCTGTGGGTCATTGGCGCAAAAGCGGAAGGACGCGGCAAATTCGTCTACGACCTTCCATCCAATGTTGTTGAGGTGGAAGAGGTATTTCTGGACGATGCCTTACGCCTGCACGGAGAACATGTGCCCGTTTTGTTTACCGAAGAAGAGCGTACTGCCTTGCGGGAATTACTGCGGCTCGGAACGCCGGACTGGGACGTGCTGTTCCGGCTGTTTCAGCAGAAAAAGGTGCATCCTCTCTCCTTTTTGCAGAGCCGGGAGTTTATGAAACTGTTTACCGATATCTGCTTGGAGGAATATCCCTATGTCCCCTATGCTGACGCTTTTCACACCATGCGCTCCATGCTGCTGCCGGTGTTGTACCTGCTGACCGGACGCGTGCCAAAAGCGCAGATCTATCATGCGATCTCCACCGGATATGGCGGCCTGTTGGCCTGTCTGGGCGGCAGCATGAACCATGCGCCGGTGCTTCTGACAGAGCACGGCATCTATACGCGCGAGCGCGAAGAAGAGATCATCCGTGCCGACTGGGTCGTTCCCTCTTTCAAAAGCCGTTGGATCCGCTTCTTTTATATGTTGTCCGAGGATATCTACCGCAGAGCGTTCCGGGTAAGCAGTCTGTTCTATAACGCCCGCCGTACTCAGATCGAAATGGGCTGTGATGGCAGCAAATGCATCGTTATCCCCAATGGCGTGCAGTATCAGCGCTTTTGCGACATCCCGCTCAAGCCTGAGGACGGTTGGGTCGATATTGGCGCTGTAGTGCGTCTGGCCCCTATCAAGGATATCAAAACCATGATCTACGCCTTCTTTGAGCTTTCCTCCCGGGTTCCGCAGGTTCGCCTGCACATCATGGGCGGCGTGGACGATGAGGACTATGCGCAGGAGTGTTATGCCCTGGTGAAGCAGCTCCGGCTGGACAATCTGATCTTTACCGGACGTGTGGACGTGGTGCAGTACATGCAAAAGCTGGACTTTACTATCCTGACCAGTATCTCGGAAGGTCAGCCACTTTCCGTACTGGAATCCATGGCTGCACGCCGCCCCTGCGTGACGACTGAAGTGGGCTGCTGTCGGGAACTGCTGGAAGGCGCGCCCGGCGATGATCTGGGGGTAGCAGGGTACTGTGTGCCGCCCATGTACCGGCAGGGTCTGGCGGATGCCATGGAACGGATGTGTGCCAGCCGTGCCCGTCGGGAAGAAATGGGGCGCATCGGTCAGCAGCGCGTAGACCGATATTTTCATCACGAACAAATGTTAGACAACTATCGGAAGATGTACCAGGCAACTGCAGAGCATTTTCATTTGGAGTAACAAATGGCAGGAATCGGATTTGAATTAAAAAAGTTATTTCGGCGCAAGGGTTTGTTTGCATGGCTGCGCGCCTACGGCTATGCCGGCATCATCTGCACCGGACCGATGCTGCTGGGTATTGCGCTGCAGCTTGGTATTCTGTTGCTGTGCAGCTGGGCCGGGGCCGAGCGTACCCAGCAGGACTTGCTGGTGTGTATGGTCACCTATACGCTGCTGTCCTCGCTGACTGTCACCAGCTTTTTCTCCATGCCTGTGACCCGTTATCTGGCCGATATGCTGTACGAAGAACGCGAGGATGCAATTCTCCCCTCTTTCTGGGGATCCAGCGTCCTGATGCTGCTGATTGGCTGCACCCTGTACGGCATCTTTCTGTTGTTCTCCGGAGCAACGCTCCTGCAGGGGCTGTTATGTTTATGGCTGTTTGCCGAGATGATCCTGAACTGGAACGGCATGAGCTACCTGACCGCTATCAAAGATTACCGGGGCATCCTGTGCTCTTTTCTGGCGGCGATCGCGCTGTCTTTCGGGCTGGGATATCTGCTCGTCTTTATTCTGGGTGCTCCTGTACTGGAAGGCATGCTGTTTTCCATTACGATGGGGTATGGCCTGATGATGGTGTGGGATGTGGTGCTGCTCTACCGCTATTTCCCGCAAAGTGATGACAGCCCATGGACCTTTCTGCGCTGGGTCGATCGGTTTCTGCCTCTGGCGTTTACCGGCCTGTGCACAAACCTCGGCCTGTTCTCCCATCTGGTCCTGTATTGGTCCGGGCCGATTGGCGTGCAGGTAAAGGGCCTGTTTTACGGCGCACCTTACTACGACGTTCCGGCTCTGATCGCCTTTTTAAGCATCCTGATCACCAGCATCAACTTTGTGGTGTCTGTAGAGGTAAACTTCTATCCGAAATACCGGGATTATTACAGCCTGTTCAACGATGGCGGTGTTGTGGGCGATATCGTTACCGCTGAAGAAGAAATGCTGGCAGTGCTCAACCGGGAGCTTCGCTTCACTGCCCTCAAGCAGCTGTTCTGTACGGCAGGGGTCATTTCACTGGCGGGCACGCTGCTGAATCTTTTACCGCTTGGCTTCAATGATCTGATGCATGGCTATTTCCGGACATTGTGCGTGGGATACGGCTTATACGCCGTTGGCAATACGGTGCTGCTGATCCTGCTTTACTTTACAGATTATCTGGGTGCTGTTCTGGCGGCAGCTGTGTTTGCAGCCAGCACCACTGCCTTTACCCTGCTCTCACTGCTCTTCAACACAGCATTTTATGGTTTCGGATTTCTGGCAGGTGCAGCGCTTTTTTATCTGGTTGCTCTGTTTCGTCTGGATGCCTTTACCGCCAACCTGCCCTATCGGGTATTGGGTCAGCAGCCTATCGTAGCCGAAACCAAAGAACATCTTTTTACACGCCTTGGCATTTTTCTTGAAAAACAGGATGCCAAAAACAGCAAGGCAGACCATCAGGAGGGAAAATCGATCACATGAATGAGGAGTTTCTGATTTCGCGCCGCAGGATGCTGGGGTTGAGCGTTGCGCTGGCTGGTCTGTGCGCAGGCTGCGCAGTTTTACCTGTGGAAAGTGACAGCGCCGGATCCGCTGCCGCCAGTGCAGAAAGCAACCAGTCCATTGAAAAGGCTCCCGCATCTGAAATCAACAGTGTCCACCTGCGCGACAACGCAGAGCTGTACAACGTCTACGATGACAGCGGCATTGTGACGATGTATCTTACCGTGAGCCGCGGCAATGACAGCGAAAATACAAACCACAGCTGGGCAGAGATCAACCATTATTCCGCTTACGACTACACGGCGATGGGCGTAGCACGCTATCAGGTGAATGGTCTTTTGCAGGTGGGCGATGAAAACGGCCCCCTTGCCGGCGAAGTTGGTTACGATACACTTGCCCCAAATGCCACGGTACAAATACGCGGTCAGACTTCCAGCCGTTATACTCAGAAAAACTACAAGGTCAAATTAAAGAAAAACAAAGGCAGCTGGCGAGGCCAGCGCACGATCGCACTGAATAAGCATCAGGGTGAGGGACTGCGCTTCCGTAACAAAATGGCCTATGACCTTATTAAAGGCATCGACCAGATGATGGGCTTGCGCACCCAGTTCGTTCATCTTTATGTGAAGGATCTGACCGATAGCGCCAGCGGTGTTTTTGAGGATTATGGTTTGTACACGCAGGTAGAACAGCTGAATAAAACAGCCCTTAAGGCGCACGGTGTGGATCCAAACGGACAGCTGTATAAAATCAATTCTTTTGAGTTCTACCGATATGAAGATGTCATTCGTCTTACAACAGACCCAGCATATGACCAAACTGCGTTCGAAAAGCACTTGGAGATAAAAGGAAACAGCGACCATTCCAAACTGATCAAAATGCTGGATGTTCTCAATGATGAATCCTCTTCTATGGACGATGAGCTATTTGTAACGTACTTTGATAAAGAAAACATTGCATATTGGATGGCATTTCAGTTGTTAACCGGCAATACGGACACCCAAAATCGCAACGTCTACTTGTACAGCCCTCAAAACTCCAGCAAATGGTACTTGTGGGACTGGGACAATGACGGTATGCTCCGCCGCCGGGAACGTGAGATCATTAACTTCTCCGACTCCGAAAGTTGGGAACGTGGTGTAAGCAATTACTGGGGCAATGTCCTGTTCCGGCGCTGTCTGCAAACGCAAAGTTACCGCGATATGCTGGATACCGCCATGAAGGAGCTTTATGCTTACATGAATGAGGAACGCATTCAGTCCATGATGGAGCATTACCGAAGCGTAACGGAAAAATATGTCTGGCAGATGCCGGACCGAATGAACGTTCCCATCACACATGACGAATACGAAGAGGTCCTGAAAAGTATCTGGCCGGAAATTGATGAAAATTATAATTACTATTGGGAGAGCTACCGCAAACCCATGCCATTTTATATTGGCGAGCCGCAGGTGGTAAACGGCTCCCTTCTGCTGACCTGGGACCCCTCTTATAACTTCGAGATTGAAAACATTTACTATACTGTTGAGCTTGCAAAGGATTATCTGTTTACGACTACGTTCTTTCGGCAGGAGAATCTGATCCTGCCAGAGCTTACCATGGATACGCTCCCGGCCGGGCAGTATTTTTTGCGCGTAAGAGCGACCAATGCCTCTGGTTATACGCAGGATGCCTTTGACTACTATGTTACCGAAGCAGGCAAGCATTATGGCATGCTCTGCTTTTACGTCCAGCCGGACGGCAGCATTGCGGAGGACACCTATGAAGATGTCTAAGCCTCAGATATCGATGCTGTATCATCAGTTGTTGGCTCCTCCACGATGCACAGGCACAGAGCACTATCGTCATGAACTAAAGTATCTTATCTCGTGGGCTGACAAGGCCGAGCTGACCGCGCGGATGTCCCCTATCCTCAAACTGGACCCCCATGCAACGAACGGCGGCTACTTCATTCGCAGCTTATATTTTGACGATTACTGGAACACCGCTTATGAAGAAAAGGATGCCGGCGTGCTGCTGCGCAAGAAATACCGCATCCGCATTTATAACTGCAGCGACCGCAGCATCAAGCTGGAGCGAAAGAAAAAATTTGGCAGTTATATCTATAAAGAAGCCGCGCCTCTGACCCACGCAGAGTTTGATTCCATTCTCGCCGGGGACTATGATTTTCTCCTGCATAGCCGTTACCGCCTGTGTCAGGAGTTCTATACCGAGTGTATCTGTAACATGCTGCGTCCCCGTGTTATTGTAGACTACGACCGCGAGCCATGGATCATGGATGCCGGTACGGTACGCATCACCTTTGATACGGATGTACGCGCCGCGGTTGGAAGCCGGGATATCTTCGACTCCACGCTTCCTGCGCTTCCGGTGCTGGAACCGGGTAAGCTGGTAATGGAAGTAAAATTTACAGAATATCTGCCCCAAATCGTCCGGAATCTTCTGCCGCCCCGTGCGCAGGAGCTTACGGCTGTATCAAAATATGTCCTCTGTTGTGACAAAACCGCCTATATGAACGGATTTGCTTACTGGCAGGAGACCTGAGCCCTATAGAAAGGAACCTTTCGCCCATGAGCACAAAAGACTTTATCAAAAAATCCGTCCTGAACACCTTTACCCAATACGATGCTCCCAAACTGGCGCTTGCCCTGCTGACTGCACTGGCATTGGGAATCCTCATCTATCTTGTCTATCGGCAGTTTTATACCGGCGTTGTATATTCCCGCAGCTTTGCTGTCACGTTGGTTGGCATGTGTGTGCTGACCTGCATGGTAACACTGGCCATCAGTACCAACGTTGTCATCTCCCTTGGTATGGTCGGTGCGTTGTCTATCGTCCGCTTCCGTACTGCCGTCAAAGACCCTCTGGATCTGTTATACCTGTTCTGGTCGATCACTACCGGCATTACAGCCGGTGCCGGTATGTACGCATTGGGCCTTGTAACAGCCGTTGTCATGATCGGGATGATCCTCTTTTTCTACCACTGGCAGGCCAAAGGCAGAGTGTACATTGCTGTCATTCACTATCTTGGTACAGACGCAGAAGACGATATCGTTCGTGCCTTTGGCCGCTGCAAATTTGTGGTAAAGTCCAAGACCATGCGCAAGGATAGCACCGAAATGGCGGTAGAGGTATTCAGCAAAGACCCGAATCTGGAATTTACAGATCGCCTGCGCGCCGTAAATGGCGTACAGGATGTTACACTGATCCAATATAATGGCGAATACCATGGATAAGCTTTCAAAAGGTTTCGTATCTGCGGTTTGTCTGCTTGGGGTGGGGTTTGGTATGGTTCGGAATATGATCTGCACGCGTACCTATCAGGAAGATCCGTCTGCCTTTGCCAACGCACAGGTCGGCTACGCTCCAATGGCAGGCAGTACGGACCATCCGAATGCCACATTGCGCTATCTGGAGCTGACATGGCGAGAGGTGGAACCAACGGAAGGCCAGTATGCGTGGGATGCTATCGAACAGCGGTACGGACTTGCCGCCCTGCGCGAGCAGGGCATCCATCTGGTACTGCGGTTCGTTTGTGACGTACCCGGCCAGAAGAAGCACCTTGATATTCCGGAGTGGTTATATGCTCAGACTGCCGATGGCAGCTGGTACAGTACCTCGTATGGCAAAGGTTATTCCCCGGATTATGCAAACGATATCCTTCGTGCCGCACACCATAAAGTTGTTTCAGCCTTGGCCGAGCATTTTGACGCAGATGGCTTTGTGACTTATGTAGAACTGGGCAGTCTCGGCCACTGGGGCGAATGGCATATCAAAAGCAGCGATGGTCTTGTACCTATGCCGGACGAAACCATTCGGGATCAATATGCAACAGACTATCTGAATGCATTTTCCAATGCAAAGCTCCTGATGCGGCGACCGTTCAACATCGCTGTAAGTAACCGGCTTGGTCTTTACAACGATATGACCGGCCACGAAAAGGACACCAATGAGTGGCTGAACTGGATCAAAAACGGCGGCTGGTACGGCAAAGAAGCGAATGGACTTTCTGCTATGCAGAATTTCTGGCAGGATGCGCCCGTAGGCGGCGAGTTTACCAGCAGCCTGCCGATGGAGGAGCTGCTGGACACAGAGCTTTCCCGCACACTGCAGCTATTGGATGCTTCTCACATGAGCTTTCTTGGTCCGAAAGCAGCACAGCCCGCATATTCACAGGGATATCAGGCGGTCTTAAAGCGTTTGGGCTACCGGCTCCGTGTGACAACACTGAAGCTGATGCCGCATGACGGAGAAGCTGTGGTCACCTTGACTGTGGCAAATGAGGGTGCCGCCCCATTTTATTGGGATTGGGCAGCGAATCTTTATCTGGAGAGCACAGACGGTACCACGCTAAGCACGGTGCAGCTTCCTCTTTCTCTTCCGAAATTGATGCCCGGCGAAACGCAGACCGTAGAGGTTGTTCTGAAGGAAGTTGATCTATGGGCGCTCTTATTGCTTCACAAGGAGCACCTGACGATTGGCATTGTAGATCCCATGACCGACCGTGATGCCGTGCGATTTGCTATGAATGCACCGCAACAAAACGGACGAACCGTTTTGTTTTAATTGTTCCACTGTATCATTACACCGCTTGATCAGGCAAAGGCACAGTTCGATGTGAACTTCTTCGGCACAGTCAATGGGAACAAGGCGGTCCTGCCGTACATGCGCGAAGCAGGAAAAGGACACATAGAGAAATATATTTGCCAGACAGGAGATTTAATATGATTTTGAGAGCAAAGAAATATGTGGCAGTGTTACTGGTTTTTGTATGCGTGTGTATGATGTTTTTTCCCCTGACTGCATATGCAGCCGAGGACAGTTCGCAGCATGAAACTGTCAAAGTCGGTTTCTTTGCCATGGATGGTTATCATGTGATGGATGAAGAAGGCAACCGCAGTGGGTATGGCTATGATTTTCTTCGGCTGATGGCCCGTTATTGGGATGTAGATTACGAATATGTCGGATATGATAAGAGCTGGGATGATATGCAGCAGATGCTTGAAGATGGCGAGATTGATATGGTAACATCTCCCCGCAAAACACCGGAAAGAGAAGAAACGTTTGATTTTTCACGTCCGATCGGAACCAATAATGGGATTCTGACCGTCCGCAGTGACAACAGCACGATTGTGGATGGCAATTACAGTACTTACAACGGTATGCGTGTGGCATTTTTGAACGGAAGCTCACGAGATAAAGAGTTTGCGGATTTTGCAGACAATAAAGGATTTACATATGATCCATTTTATTTTGATACGACAGCAGAGATGGAGGAAGCTCTTCAGAGCGGAAATGTTGATGCGATTGCTGCCACTTCTATGAGAAAAACAAACAATGAGCGTATCGTGGATAAATTTGACAGCAGCGATTTCTATGTCATTGTTAAAAAAGGTAATACAGAATTGCTGAATGAGATCAATTATGCAATCGACCAGATGAATGCAGTTGAGGGTGACTGGAAAACGACGCTTCGTAATAAAAATTATGAAAGCATACAAACTAAGAATCTGGAATATACGGAGAAAGAAAAAAGTATAATTTCACAGTATTCCAAGGAAAACCCGCTTCATGTTCTGTGTGATCCGACCCGTTATCCATATTCTTATAATGAAAATGGTGAGATGAAGGGTATTATCCCGGATTACTTCCGGAAAATTGCAGACTATGTCGGGATTTCCTATGAGTTTCTTACACCTGCCACCAGAGATGAGTATATTGCTTATCAGAAAAATAAGGAAACTACAGATATTAGCATCGATGCGCGCCTGGAAACAGATAACTATGCTGAGACGAAAAAATGGGGGATTACTGCACCTTTCATTACGATGCAGCTGGCAAGGGTGACACGGCGTGACTTTGATGGAAAAATCAATGTTGTTACTACTGTTGACCAGACAGCATCTAATTCAATTGAAGATGCAATGGCACCCGGTGCAGAAAAACTGATGTGCAGTACCCGACAGGAAATGATGGAAGCTGTCCGTAAGGGTAAAGCAGATGCTGCCTTCGTCTACTATTACATGGCACAGGCGTTTGTGAACAGTGACACTACGGGCACAATGACATATACTCTGCTGGAACAGCCTACATTCACCTACCGCATGGTGATTTCATCAACTGAGAACCATGCGCTGGCTGGTATTCTGACGAAAGCAATGTATGCCATGCCCCAAAATCTTGTTGAAGATCTTGCAGCACAGTATACCACATACAAAGCAACAGAGCTGACATTTGTTGACTGGATCCGTCTGTATCCTGTTGTTACTGTTTGGGCTCTACTTATTTTTGGATGGCTGCTGACTGCTATGGCTGTGATAATGGTGCGTCTCAGTGCAAGAAAAAAAGCTCAGAAGGCGGCTCAGGAGAAAGCTGAGGAAATGGCGGAACTGGCAGAGCATGCACAGGCTGCAAACAAGGCAAAAACAGCATTTTTGTCACATATGTCCCATGATATGAGGACACCGATGAATGCAATCATAGGATTTACCGGTATTGCAATGAAAAACAATCCGTCAGACGAAGTGAAAAATTGTCTGGAAAAGATTGACGAAAGCTCAGAGTATTTACTGTCGCTGATCAATGATGTATTAGATCTGACCCATATCGAAAGTGGAAAAGTGAAATACGATCCGGTACCGGCGGATGTGAAAAACATTACAGATTCTGCATTGGATATTATAAAAGGCTTTCTTACGAACAGGGATATCAACTTTAAGATTCAGCGTGAAGACGCAAAGATTCCAAATGTACTTGCGGATCCTGCACGCCTGCGCGATGTGCTGGTCAATATTCTGAGCAATGCCGTAAAATTCACTCCGGATGGAGGGACGATTACATTTGAAGCCCAGTGTCAGGAAAAGGGCAGGGATGGATATATAAATATACGTTACCGCATTTCGGATACTGGTATTGGCATGAGTGAGGAATTTACAAAAGAGGTTTTTGAGGAATTTGCACAGGAAGATTCCGATGTGAGAACGCAGTACCACGGAGTTGGACTGGGGATGGCTATCGTAAAGAAGTATGTGGATATGATGGGCGGAACCATTTCTGTGCAGAGTAAAAAGCATGAGGGAACCACATTTACTGTGGATATTCCTTTGGAAATTACAGATAAGGAATGTAATAAGTCAGACACAGGTTTTTCTGAAAAGGTAGATCTTACAGGTGTGAAGGTCCTTCTTGCAGAGGATAATGAACTGAATGCAGAGATTGCTGCCGTGCAGTTGGAAGAATTCGGGATGAATGTTGAAAGAGCTGTGGATGGAAAGAATGCTGTTGAGATGTTCAGAAATCATCCGAAAGGCACATTTGATGTAATCCTGATGGATGTCATGATGCCTGAAATGAATGGTTATGAAGCGACAAAAGCAATCAGGGCAATGAATGACAGACCGGATGGAAAAAACATTCCTATTATAGCAATGACAGCTAATTCATTTGCAGAAGATGTTCAGGCATCACTGGATGCAGGAATGAACGCACATTTGTCAAAGCCGATTGTGATGGATGAAGTTATAAAAACGATTTTAAGGTATGTGAAATAATAAGTTTTATTATTTCTACAACTCCTCCACCTAACGCTGAGAACAGAACGACAAATATTGCATATATAAGGAAGCTCTTTTTATTGATATATTCTTTATAAAATGTAGTAGTTAAATTATAATGACTTCCATTAGGCTTTTCTTGCAACCATTGGTATACCATACAATTTTCTGAGATAAAATTGGATGGTATATAATCTTTGTATAGTGCTTTCTCAAGTGTACGAGTTTTATAACACGTATTGTTGTCTATAAGAAGTTGACCATTCATACAAACCGTCAAAATTATTTTCTTTACTTTTTGTTCTTGCAAAAAAATATCACGTCTGATCTCATCCGGCAGACAGCGCATTTCATTAACCCGTATAGTATAAGAATAACCCTCTTTAATAATCGGACTCGACAAAAGGGTTGCAAATGACTCAATCATTTTAGATTCTTTTTCTAAAAAAACACCTAATTTACTATTTTTGATTCTGAAGCGCACATACACTTCATCTTTTGTTAAACTGTCAATGATCGATTTCAAATCAAAGGTCACAAGTACCCCATTATTTACCCCCTTCATACGGGGGATCATTTCTAAAACGTTTGATTGATGAGAATTATAGCTCAATTCAAAAATATTTTTTCCATCATTCGCATTTATTGTGCAATTCGTGTTAAAAATTCCGCGTGAGATATCTGGATTTTTCAATTTTTTAGATAAATCCGTATAACTCTCTTTCATATCAAAAGGCACAAAAAAGCAAATGTTACTTATATTGTGCGCGTGACTAACTCTTATACCAAAATCAGAGAATACTTTCACTGAAGACGTTTTTCGGCTTGGCATAATCCACTGATTTATATGAAGGTCAACATCACATGATCCGTCTCGTTTATCAATAGGAACAACCCATACCGCGAATCCATCATCTTCCACATGATGATTATTCATATTCTGATTCCTCCATTGCATCTCAATTTTACTTTACAGAAGTATACTCTCTCTTTTGCGTATTTTCAACATATAGTGCAACTATCGAACATTAAAATAGTAAATAACTATCTCTCGAACTAGGAAATGTGTTTTTGTCGAACGGAGCTCAAGAATGTTTTTAAATTAGACCGAGCTGAAAGCACCGGCCGAGGAGGTAATGTTGAGGGAGATCGTGTACGCAGAATAATCTTTGATAGTATCTGAGCGGTATCAAAAGCTGATATTTCAAGTTTTGTTCTTGATTTTTGCATGATGCTTGCAAATTTCAAAATTAAAATTTGAGTTTCCGCCTAGAATAGAGTACACTGGATTCAGAAAATCATCTGGGAGGAATTGCGATGCTGCTTCAATTTTCAGTCACCAACCACCGTTCCATCAAGGAAACATCCATTATCAGCCTGAAAGCATCCACGGACAAAAGTCTGGCTGACTGCCTGATTTCACCGGACGAGAAGAAACAGCTTGTGCCTGTGCTGGCACTGTATGGCGCAAATGCGGCCGGAAAGAGCAATGTTCTCCATGCTCTTTTGCTCATGCGGGAAATGGTCTGCGGCCGATATGCCAAGCTGCTGAAGGGTGAACCGCTTCCGCAGGAACCGTTTGCTTTTACCAATCAGCCTACACAACCGACCAGCTTTGAAGCCATCTATTTTTATGGCGGCATCAAGTATGCCTATGGGTTCTCGTTTGACAAGTCCAAAGTCCTGACCGAATATCTCTATCACTGGCCAAATGGCCGGGAAGCGTTGATTTTTTCCAGAGAGGGAAGCAGCTACCAATTTCGTGAAAACGTCCAAGAACAGCTTACACTTTCTGGACGAACCGCCGAAAATCGTCTGTACCTATCCAGTTCCAACGAGTGGAATTGTCCGCAGACCGAGAAGGCATATCTGTGGTTTTTTGAAAAACTGACAGGATTTATGGGAACAGAAATGCGGCTGGATGCCACATTGTCTGCTATCCGGCAGGGCGGCTCTGAAAAGAGCCGTATCCTGCATGAAATGCTGTGCGCAGACCTCGGCATCAAGGACATCCGCATTACCGGCTCCAAGGACGAACCCGTCATCTCTGCCCTGCACACGCTGGATTCCAGGGAGGGCACTTCCAAGGGATTCTGGCTTCCTTTGGGGCTGGATTCGGTCGGCACACAGCGTTTCTTCTCCCGCATCGGAATGTGGCTGGCCGCTCTGGAATCCGGAGCCGTGCTGGTCGTAGACGAGATCGAATCCAGTATGCACCCGCTTTTGACCCGACATCTGATCGAGATGGTACAGGATACTGCCATCAATACGAACCACGCCCAGCTTATCTTCACCACCCATGATAATGGCCTTCTCGACCTGACCCTGCTGCGCCGTGACCAGATCTGGTTTGCAGAGAAGAACGAAAAGACCATGCAGACCGATATTTATGCTTTGACGGAATTCTCCCCGCGGAAAGGCGAGAACATCGCCAAAGGCTATCTGCAAGGCCGGTATGGGGCGATTCCACACATGAGGAAAGAATTATTAAGGAGCGTATAAATATGGCTTACCTGAAACTGATGTTAGATAAACGGGAAATCGCTCATCTGAGCGAAGATAGGCAGTATCTCTGCGTTAATGAGGGCGTGCTATAGTACGACCTGCCCTTGAACCTTTTTATTGGAAACAGCCGCAAGGTGCCGCTGGTCGATGTAGTCGTCTGGGCAAAGAAACGCATTTTCCCCGAAATCGGATGGATTGCAAAGAGATTCTGGAGATGATGAGACTGCCCGACTACAACGCATGGGAAATTGTCAAGCGCACCAATGCCTGCCTGATGGAAGACCCTTTCTGGCTGCGCTTCAGCGAAGATGAGACCTTTGAGGACACTACTCGTGGCAGGGCAAGAAAAATCATGGCTGAATATCAGAAGTCAGCTGACACCAATTAATATCATTTATATCATTGTTAGGGCAAAAACCACCGCCTTTTCACTTTAAGGCGGCATTGCTGCCGTATATGCTTGTTCTTCTCGAATGTCCAACTTTTTTAGAGCAGAATCCCTTAATCGTCTTGCTTTTCCCTTAAAATGTAGTATATTTTAAGGGAAAGAGAGGGTGGTAAGGGCATGAGAGCATTCAATTACTCCAAAATCAAAGAGCAAAAATGGGATTCCGAGATTCTCGGCTATATTGCTGCAATCTATAAAGAAGCGGGTAAGCAGGAACTTTACTTGAAGCAGCGTCCTGAAGAGCTGGAACGTCTGGTGGAGATTGCAAAGGTGCAAAGCACCGAAGCATCCAATGCCATCGAGGGAATCGTGACCACCAGCACCCGAATCAAGCAGCTCGTGGAGGAAAAAACGACGCCGCGCAACCGTGATGAACAAGAGATTGCAGGCTACCGTGATGTCCTGAACCTCATTCATGAAAATTTTGATGTGATTCCGATTACGCAGAATTATATTTTGCAGCTGCATAAGGTTTTGTACAGCCACATGAACAACCCCGTCGCAGGACGGACGAAGAACGTACAGAATTATATCAGCGCAACCTATCCCGATGGACATAGCGAAGTTCTTTTCACCCCATTGGCTCCTTACGAAACGCCAGCGGCTCTTGATCGAATCTGCGAAGAATATAACCGTGTGATCGGGAACTTTGAAGTAGAACCATTGATCGCAATTCCTGTGTTCATCCATGATTTTCTCTGTATTCATCCGTTCAACGATGGCAATGGCCGGATGAGCCGCCTTCTCACGACCCTGATGCTGTATCAGAACGGTTTCTATGTCGGGAAATACATCTCACTTGAAGCCAAGATTGCCAAGAACAAAGACCTCTACTATTCAGCTCTTGCGCAGGCGCAAAGCGGATGGTACGAGGGCACAGAGGATGTTGTTCCATTCATCAAATATATTTTGGGAACCATTCTCTCTGCATACCGCGATTTTGAAGAACGCTTTGCCCTCGTGGAAACAAAACTTCCAGCCATTGAAGTTGTTCGGAATGCTACGAAGAACAAGATCGGGCGCTTTACCAAGCAGGATATCCGGGAACTCTGCCCTTCGCTGAGCCTTAGTTCCATTGAGGGTTCCTTGCGGAAACTCGTTGAAAACGGCGAGTTGAAACGCGAGGGAGCAGGCAAATCAACTGTGTACCTACGGTTGAAGTAATCCCTTAATCGCTCCATCTTTCCCTTAAAATACGGCCAATTTTAAGGGAATCCGCATTGAGTAAGGGATAAAGTAGCCCTATTTACTTGACTTATTGTTGGTTGTCAGTATATTGATACCAATTGGTATCAATAAGTATCAGCAAATGGATACAACAAGACCCACAGATTGGATGCTCATCCCAATCTGTGGGTCTTGTTGTATCCATTTGAGTTCAGTCATCATCGTCCGGGTCAGGAACTTCCACCCACTCTGAAAGCTCTTCGCAGTAGTCCTCATATTTTCCGCCTTCGGTGGTCCTGATGACACGCCGCAAGTAGTGTCCTTACCGCCATCTACACAGCAGAGACCACAGCTACACCTTTCTGACTTCTTTCCAGAGATTAGTACAGAAATATGTCAGCAACCTGCCTGTTTATTGTGCTTTTGAGTGGTTAAGCAATGTCTCATCCGTATTGTGAGCATTGAATAGGGCTTTTGTCCGCGCTATAATAGAAAAAAACTGCAAGGAAGTGTCATCATGCTTCACCCCGGACTGTACGAACAGGTCATTAACAATGCGCTGAACCGCGAGCTTTCGGAGGTTCCGGAAGCTCGTAAATCCACTGCGCCCATCGACACGGCAGAAGCCTCTAAAGTGCTGGCGCAGTACCTGACCGAAGTGGTACAGAAAGGCTTCGACAACGTACAGGACAATGGCGGTGGCATCGAAGCACAGATTGCTCTGGCAAACCAGATCGTAAGCACCATCCAGACTACCACCAAAGAACCTGACTTTGCCGCGCTGGGCGTTGACCAGCGTGCAGAGCAGCTTCTTGCGCTTTTACGGGAAAATGACCCCCGCCTTGCAACCGGAAAAGCGGCCAAAGACATCGAACGGCCGGAAACGTCTCTTGCGCAAAGCTCGTTGTTCACCGGTGCCATCCACGAGCCGCAGATGTACACTGAACTGAAAAAGGAGATCGTGTCTGCCGACCACATCGACATGCTGGTATCCTTCATCAAGTGGAGCGGTCTGCGCCTGCTTATGGACGAGCTACGACAGTTTACCCAGAACGGCGGAGAGCTGCGTATCGTTACCACTTCCTACATGGGTGCCACCGATGTAAAGGCTATCGAAGAACTGCGCCAGCTGCCCAACACGAAAATCAAGGTCAGCTACGACACCAAGCGCACCCGACTCCACGCCAAGACGTATGTGTTCTACCGGGATACCGGTTTCACGACGGCCTATGTTGGCTCCTCCAACCTGTCCAACGCGGCCATTTCCAGCGGCTTGGAATGGAACGTGAAAGTGACCCGGAAAGATCTGCCGGAGACCATCGATAAGATCGCCGCCACCTTTGAAAGCTACTGGAACGCCGGCGAGTTCGAGTACTACGACGAAGGTCAGCGGGAGCGCCTTGCGCGGGCCCTGAAAGCCGAAAAGTACAGCGAGACCCACCACGGTGGCATTTACACACTGGATATTCTGCCGTATTCCTACCAGCAGGAAATTCTGGACAAGCTGGAAGCGGAGCGCGCCGTGCGCGGGCACAACCGCAATCTGGTGGTTGCTGCCACCGGTACCGGCAAGACGGTCATCTCTGCGCTGGACTACAAGCGGTTCTGCAAACAGCATCCCGGAAAGCCTTGCCGCCTGCTGTTCGTGGCGCATCGGGAAGAAATCCTGAAACAGAGCCTGTACACTTTCCGTGCCGTGTTGAAAGATGCCAATTTCGGCGAACTGTTGGTCGGCAATTACAAAGTGGACAGCATTGAACACCTGTTTATTTCCATCCAAACCTTCAACTCGCAGGATTTTACCGCCAAGACCGGGGCTGATTTCTACGATTATATCGTGGTGGACGAATTCCACCATGCCGCCGCGCCCACCTATCAGAAGCTGTTGGAGTATTATCAGCCACAGATTTTGTTGGGCCTGACTGCCACACCGGAGCGTATGGACGGCAAGAGCATTCTGGATTATTTCGGTGGGCGCGTTGCCGCCGAGATTCGCCTGCCGGAAGCCATTGACCGGAAACTGCTGTGCCCGTTCCAATATTTCGGCGTGACCGATGCGGCCGACCTGAGCAGTCTGAAATGGCGCACCGGCGGTTATGATAAGGCCGAACTGTCCAACCTGTACACCTTCAGCGGCATGGTAGCACAGCGCCGCGCTGACCTTGTGGTGAATTCTATCCTGAAATATGTCACCGATATTGACGAGGTAAAGGGGCTTGGCTTCTGCGTTTCCATCGAGCACGCCCGGTTCATGGCGGACTATTTTAACACCCACGGCATCCCGTCCATAGCGATGACCGGCGATTCTTCCGATGAGGAGCGCAACACCGCCAAACAGCGGCTCATTTCCGGAGGGATTCGTTTCATTTTTGTGGTGGACATTTACAACGAAGGCGTGGACATCCCGGAAGTCAACACCGTGCTGTTCCTGCGCCCCACCGAGTCGCTGACCGTGTTTTTGCAGCAGCTGGGCCGCGGCCTGCGTCTGGCTGAAAACAAGGAATGCCTGACCGTGCTGGACTTCATCGGGCAAGCAAACAAGAAGTACAATTTCGAGGAAAAGTTTACGGCCCTGCTCTCCAACACCACCCACAGCGTCAGCCGAGAGATTAAAGAGGGTTTTGTCTCTGCGCCCAAGGGCTGTTATATCCAGCTGGAAAAGATCGCCGCAAAATATGTGCTTGACAATATCAGCGCCTCCTATGACCGCACCTCCGGGCTTGTGGCGCGGGCAACTGCCTTTACCGAGGATACCGGTCTACCCCTGACACTCAGGAACTTCCTCGACTACTATCATCTTGACCCGCGTGCAATTTACAGCAAAAAGGTCTGCTTCAGCCGGCTGTGCGTCCGCGCAGGGGCGGCATCCGATTTTGCAGAACCTTTGGAAGAGACCATGACCAAAGCCCTTGCACGCTTTGCAGTCGTGGATTCCCGCAGGTGGATCCGTTTTTTGCTGGAGCTTCTGCCAAAGTTGGACAACACCGACTTTGCGGCTCTATCGCCAGTAGAGAAGCGGATGCTGCAGATGTTCTATGTGACCCTCTGGGGCAAAACTGCAGAAAGCTGGGAGGATGAAGAAGTTCTCGATAACCTGTATGCTCTCTCGGACAGTCCCGTTTTGCTGGGGGAGCTGCAGGCACTTTTGCAGTATCAATATGACCGCATCGATTTTATTGACGAGCCGGTGGATGTGGGCTTTGATTGTCCGCTGGATTTGCACTGTACTTATACCCGTGACCAGCTGCTGGTGGCGCTGGACTTTTTGAAGCCTGCCACTGTCCGCGAGGGCGTGAAGTGGCTGCCGGAAAAGCAGCTGGACGTATTCTTTGTGACCCTGAACAAAGCGGACAAGGATTACTCCCCCACCACCATGTACAAGGATTATTCCATCAACGAAAGCCTTTTCCACTGGCAGAGCCAGAGCACCACCGCCGAAAACTCTGCCACCGGGCAGCGCTACATCCATCACCGGGAAAAAGGAAGCCGGGTGCTGCTGTTCGTGCGCGAGTTCAAGGCAGAGGCCCGTTTTGGCGGTGCAGGAGCGTATACCTATCTGGGCACGGTGAACTATGTGAAACACGAGGGCTCCCGCCCCATGAATATCACATGGCGGCTGAACCGCCCAATCCCTGCAAAGTTTCTCAAAAAGACCAACAAGCTGGTGGTCGGTTAAAAGGAGAATATCATGAAGGTTGTTCGCGTTGTTGCAGCTGTGATCTGCGACGATATTCAGACGAAACATAAAATTTATGCCACCGCCCGCGGCTACGGCGAGTACAAGGGCGGATGGGAGTTCCCGGGCGGCAAAATCGAGCCGGGTGAAACCCCGCAGCAGGCGCTGAAGCGAGAGATTGAGGAAGAGTTGGACACCGAAATTGCGGTACATGATAAAATCGGCACCATCGAATACGACTATCCTGCATTTCATCTTTCGATGGACTGCTTCTGGTGTGAGGTCCTTTCTGGTGACCTTGTTCTGAAAGAAGCCGAAGCCGCGCGCTGGCTGACAAAAGACGAACTGGATTCTGTACAGTGGCTCCCGGCTGACCAGACGATTCTGGAACGGATTCGAGCGACATTGGGATGAAATCCATCGTCCAGATTTTTATTGTTGCAATTTTACAAAAATTACCAATTTGCTGTATGGGGATCAATTATCTGCAAGAAAAAAATGACTTCTACTACATCGTTCTGAGTTACAAGGACGCAGACGGAAAGCGAAAGACCAAGTGGGAAGCCACCGGTCTGTCCGTCAAGAGGAACAAGAAGAAAGCCGAGGCTCTTTTGCTGGAACGTCGGAGAAACTTCATGGTTCCCACTGCACCTGCGGAAATTCGCTTAGACGATGACATTCTCTTTTCGGACTTCATGCTGAAATGGCTGGAAGTCACGAAAAGCACTGTCCAGATCACGACCTATGCCAGCTATCAGGGAATGGTGGAGCGTGTGATCGTTCCCTATTTCCGAAAGCGCGGCATCAAGCTGGTAGACCTGAAAGCCACTGACTTGCAGGATTTCTACAACAAACAGCTTGAACGGGTCAAGGCAAATTCGGTGATCCATTATCATGCAAACATCCACAAGGCGTTGAAGTATGCGGTAAAGATCGACCTGATCCCCACCAATCCGGCAGATAAGGTCGAGCGTCCGAAGAAGAACGAGTTCAAAGGCAGCTATTACAGTGCCGATGAGATTCATGCTTTGACGGAGGTCGCAGAGGGCACCAAACTGGAGATCCCGGTTCTGCTGGCATCCTTCTACGGCCTGCGCCGCAGCGAGGTGCTGGGTCCGAAATGGGATGCCATCGACTTTGAAGCCAACACGTTGGAGATCAAGCACATCGTCACGCAGGCATCCATCGACGGCAAAAAGGTTCTGGTGCAGGCAGACCGCGCAAAAACGAAATCCAGTCTGCGGACGCTGCCTCTTGTGCCGCCCATCCGTGACTGTCTGCTGATGCTGAAAGGTCAGCAGGAAACCTACCGCCGCCTGTGCGGTAAAAGCTACAACCGGGATTATCTGGGCTATCTGTGTGTGGACGAGATCGGGAACATCATCCGCCCCAACTACGTTTCCGAGCAGTTTCCGAAGCTGTTGGAAAAAAACGGTCTGCGTCCTATCCGCTTCCACGACCTGCGTCATAGCTGCGCCAGCCTTCTTCTGGCAAATGGCGTTCCCATGAAGCAGATTCAGGAATGGCTGGGGCACAGCGACTTCTCCACCACCGCCAATATTTACGCCCACCTCGATTACGCTTCCAAGCTCTCGTCTGCACAGGCGATGCTGGAGGGGCTGGGCTATGGCAATGCGTCAGCATGATGCCATACGCCCCAAAGACAGGGTGGACGGGCGATGTTCCGGCAAAAAAGAATGGACAGACGAATAAAATTCATCTGTCCATTCGATTTGGCGGAGCATCAGGGAGTCGAACCCTGGCACCGGTCTCCCGGCCTATCGCATTTCGAGTGCGACCTCTTACGACCACTTGAGTAATGCTCCAAATATTAAATTTTTAGAATGCACCGTGCATTCTGGGAAAACTTTGGAGAGAATTTCAGGAGAGAACGACCGAAAATCGTTCGCTCTCGAAGCCGGAAAACCCGCATGAAACCTAGCAAAATCGGAAACCCACTTCCAAAAAGCCAGTTAGATTTCGAGTCGTTCTCGTTACGACCGCTTCGATACATCTCCATATATTAGCCTTTACAGTATAGCAAAAAAGCGGTTTTCCGTCAACACTTTTCTTCCGTTACGGCACGGCCCGGCTGCAAGACATACGCAGCCGGGCCGTTTTGCGTTTTTGGGGCAGAAAGCGCGGTTTCTTTGCAAAAAAGGCTGTTCTTTTGGGCGGGAGCCGAGTATAATAGGAACGATATTTTTCAAATTTGAAGTACAGAGGAGAGAATTCCAATGGCACAGGCAAAACAAGATATGGGCACCGGCAGCATCAAAAAGCTGATGCTGCAGCTCATGATCCCCGCCGTGGTGGCGCAGGTGGTGAACCTGCTGTATAACATCGTGGACCGCATTTACATCGGCCACATTGCGGGCATTGGCGCGGCAGCGCTGACCGGCGTGGGGCTGTTCACACCCATTCTGATGCTGCTGAACGCTTTTGCCATGCTGGTGGGCGCGGGCGGCGCGCCGCGCACCGCCATTGCTCTGGGGCAGGGGGACAGGCAGCGGGCCGAAAAGATCATCTCCAACAGCTTTACCGTGCTGATGTTCTTTGCCGTGGTGCTGACCATCGGCTTCTATGCCGGGGCACCGGTGCTGCTGCGGCTGTTCGGTGCCAGCGATGCCACCCTGCCGTACGCCCTGAGCTACAGCCGCATCTACATTGCAGGCTCGGTGTTCGTGCTGGTGGTGCTGGGCATGAACCCCTTTATCACCACGCAGGGCTTTGCCAAAACCAGTATGCTTACCACCGTGATCGGCGCGGTGATCAACATTATCCTCGACCCCATCCTGATCTTCGGGTTCGGGCTGGGCGTGCGGGGCGCGGCCATTGCCACGGTGCTCAGTCAGGCCGTGGGCGCGGCATGGATCATCCGCTTTCTCACCGGCAAAAAGACCATCCTGCGCCTGCGCAGAGACTACCTGCGCCCGAAAAAGCAGATCATTCTGCCGGTGCTGGCGCTGGGCATCTCCTCGTTTGTGATGCTCTCCACCGAGAGCCTGCTTTCCATCAGCTTCAGCTCCAGTCTGGCGCGGTACGGCGGCGATGTGGCTGTGGGTGCCATGACCGTCATCACCAGCGCATCCCAGCTGTGCACGCTGCCCATTCAGGGCATCTGTCAGGGCGGACAGCCGGTGATGAGCTTCAACTTCGGCGCAGGCAAGAAGGCCCGCGTCAAGGAAGCCTTCCGTTTTCAGCTGACGCTGTGCGGGGCCTACACCTGCTTGTTCTGGCTGTTGATGATGCTGTTTCCCGGCGCGGTGGCGGGCATTTTCACCTCGGACACCGCACTGATCCAGTACACCACGTGGGCCATGCGCATTTACATGGCGGGCATTTTTGCCATGGGCTTCCAGATCGCCTGCCAGCAAAGCTTTATGGCGCTGGGACAGGCTAAGGTCAGCTTGCTGCTGGCCTGCCTGCGCAAGATCATTCTGTTGATCCCCCTCATCTTCATTCTGCCGCACGTTCTGCCGGATGCAGTGTTCGGCGTGTTTCTGGCCGAGCCGGTCAGCGACATTCTGGCCACCACCATCACCACCATCACCTTCTTTGCCCGGTTCGATAAAATTCTGGACAGGGGAGCAATGAAAGTATAATGATTTAAACATCGTGCCTGCCGTTTTTACCCGGCAGGCACGATGTTTATGCAGGATCGTCCGGCTTTTCCCGACGGGAGAGGAACACATCCTTATTAAAGGGTGAAACATAGGTGCATTCATATTGCAGCGCCCTGATGCGGCTATACACAAAAATGCTGCCATCCCGCAGTACGCCGCGCGATGTGATCTCCATTGCCGGAACGCCTTTTTTGCTTCCCAGAAGTTCCGCGTGCTCTGCATCCAGTGCACCGGCATGGTAGTTGGTGATAAAATAGGCAATACGGTATTTCTGCTGCAAGGCGTAGTTCTGGATGGAATCCTCCAGCACGTCCTTGTTCAGCCCCGGAAACAGCGCCAGCGGCATCCAGCCGGTTTCTACCTGACTGATCTCATACCGTACAATACGTATGCGCCGGAACTCCCACAGTTTCTGACCGGTTTTCAGGTTGAAGATGCGCTGCAGTTCGCTGGAAGGTTCGACCTGCTTCAGATAGATCAGCTTGGAACGCAACTCATCGTAAGGCACTTCGGTCAGCGAATTGTACACCATCGGATGCCCCAGAGCGCGCTTATTGACATAGGTTCCATCGCCCTGCGTCATATAGATCAGCCCGATGGACTGCAGCCGGGACATCACCTTCTGGATCGTAAACCGAGACACATGATACAACCCTGCCAGCTCCCGCTGACTGGGCAGTTTATCCATGATCGTCTTGCGCTGGAAGATCTTGCTGATGAGGTCGGTCACAATAAAATCCGTCTTTTTTGCGCTCATTGTAACGCCCTCCCAAAATTCATTTCCTCAAAAAGAATACCACAGAGCGTACAAATTTGTAAAGCTCTGTGGTAAAGATCGTTTTTCAGATTTACGGTGTCACCAGCGTGCCGTCCGGGATGCGGCTCTGCGTCCACTCATGCGGACGATACCGAACCGGATATTTTGCAATTTCTTCCTCGTCGATATCCACACCGATGCCCGAGCGCTCGATGGGGTAGAAGTAGCCGCCCTTTGCCTCGTTGTAGCCGGGGAAGCAGGCTTTGATCTTATCCTTCAGCTCGATGTTCTCCTGAATGGCCGCGTTGTGCAGATGGATATTCAGATGGGTATTCACCGCCACCCCGATGGGGGTAATGTCCGATGGGGTGTGCCATGCGATACGCACACCAAAGGGTTCGCAGAAGTGCGCCAGCTTTACCGCCGGGGTAATGCCACCCAGCTGGGAAACATGGCAGCGCAGGTAGTCCACCCGGCGGTTCACGACCAGTTCTTTCCATTCCATGGGGTTATTGAACAGCTCGCCGGTGGCAATGGGGGTCGCGCACTGGCTGCGCAGCTGTCCCAGCCACTCGTTCTGATCCGGGGAAAGCAGATCCTCCAGGAAGAATGGCTTGTACGGCTCCAGATCCTTTGCAAACTGGATGGCCTGATTCGGGGTCAACCGCTCATGCACATCGTGCAGGATGTGGAATTTGCTGCCGTACTTTTCCCGCAGCTTGCCAAACATATACACTGTATTGCGCATATAGTCGTCCTGATTGAAGTAGGTGCCGGGAATGGGATCTTCCGGGGTATGCAGCTCATCCGGGATGCCGCCGTAAAAACCCAGCTGGCAGCGGATGTGGCGGTAGCCCTCGTTGTAAATGCGATCCACCTCGCGGTACAGTTCCTCCATCGTATCAGCAACGGCATGGGTATAGGCAGGGATGGCCGTTCGTGCCTTGCCGCCCAGCAGCTGATACAGCGGCATATCTGCCAGTTTGCCCTTGATGTCCCACAAAGCCATATCAATACCGGCCACGGCGTTGTTCAGCACCGGGCCGTTGCGCCAGTAGGAATTGACCATCATCAGGTTCCACAGGTCTTCAATATCGTTGGCATCGCGTCCGATCAGGATGGGCTTGAGGTAATCCTCCACCGCGCATTTCACCGCCAGCGGCCGCTGCTGGAAGGTTGCGCAGCCCACACCATAAACGCCCTTATTCGTGAGCACCTTGACAGCCACCAGATTATGACGTTCCGGGTTCGTGACAAAACATTTGATATCTGTAATGATCGTAGGTTTCATAAGAAGCACACCTCTTTATAGCAGATTGAAAAGGGTTTGCATTTTTGCTTGCAGAACTATTCAATCATACCTTTGGCGGCAAATCAATTCCTGCTTTTTATTTGGCGAAAACCGCAAAATAAAACAGTCCAATTTTTGAAAATAAAATCATTTAACAGCATGTTATCGTTGCTTTTTTAAATCATTTCCGAGAAATGGTATGTTTTACAATGAAATTTTTCCGTGGTATATTAGCGTCACAACGCACGTGCTGGATTTTCGCTTTGGAACACAATCAAGGAAAAAGGAAACCGAAGAAGGAGGCTCTCCCTTATGGAAAAGACTGAAGTCGTCGCAAAAATCATCGAGTATGTCGGCGGCAAAGACAATGTTGTGAACACTTGGCATTGCATGACCCGTCTGCGCTTTGAGCTCAAGGATACCAGCAAGATCCAGGAGGACGCCATCAAGGCGCTGGATGGTGTCATTGGCGTGCAGTTTGCCAAAGGCCAGCTGCAGATCGTGCTTGGCACCAGCGTCCATAAATATTATGACATCGCCCTGCAGATGCTGGATCTGAAGGAGGATATCGCAGCTCCTGCCCAGCCGGAAAAAAAGAAAGACTTTATTTCCTGGTTCATGGATATGGTGTCCGGCGTATTCGGCCCCATCGTGCCCGCCATTGCCGGTGCCGGTATGATCAAGGGTCTTATGGGCGGTCTGGTGGCTCTTGGCGTGGTTTCCAACGCCACCGACACCTATAAGATCATTGATATGCTGGCCAGCGGCGTATTTACCTTCCTGCCGTTCTTCATTGCCGCATCGGCTGCAAAGAAGTTCAAGACCAACCAGTATCTGGCCATTGCCATTGCCGCCACTCTGATGTACCCCACCATGGTGGATGCTGCCAAGGCAGGCGAGATCAGCAACTTTATGTTTGCCGGTGTGCTGCCCATCCCGGTATTCAACTATTCTGGTTCGGTCATTCCCATCATCTTCGGCGTATTTGCCCTGAGCTATATCTACAAGTGGGTCGATAATATCGTTCCCGAAGCCGCCCGCACCGTTATCACCCCCACCATCACCCTGTTCCTTTCCGGCTTCTTTGCCCTGACGGTCATTGGTCCCGTGGGCATTTACATCGGCAAGGGTCTGGCATGGATGCTGGATCTGCTGTTCGGTATCTCTCCCATCTTTGCCGGTGTCGTCATGGGTCTGATCCGCCCCGCTTCCATTCTTGTGGGTATGCATCACGCCATGACTCCTATTGCTCTGGAGAACTTTGCCACCAAGGGCTATGACATGCTCATGCCCATGATGTTCATTGCAAATCTGTCCATTGTGGGTGCCGCCGCAGGCTGCTATTTCAAAGAAAAGAGCCAAAAGGAACGTTCCATCGTTCTGTCCTCCGTTCTGTCCGGCATTCTGGGCATCACCGAGCCTGCTCTGTTCGGCGTGCTGACCAAGTACAAGAAGGGTTTCCTTGCTGCCACCATCGGCAGCTGCGTGGGCAGCGCCTTCATCGGTGCCTTCGGTGTGCGCCTGTACGGCTACATCACCTCCAGCATTTTCAGCATTCCCGCTTATATCGGACCTTACTTCATCTACGCCGCCATCGGCTGGGTCATTGCCTTTGGCTTATCCTTTGTTCTGAGCTACCTGTTCGTGGTCAAAATGGACCGCAGCTGATTGCTTTTTCAAATCTCCCACGATAAAAAACAGGGCCGCCGCACATCGTTTGTGCGGCGGCCCTGTTGGCGTTCTGTTTTTATTTTCCCGCCAGCAGAATAGCCAGCACGGCTTTCTGCACGTGCAGGCGGTTCTCGGCTTCGTCAAAGATCTCCGGTGCGTGCTGCTCGAACACCGCCGAGGAGATCTCCTCGCCCCGGTGGGCGGGCAGGCAGTGCAGCACCATGACATCGGGCTTTGCGCTTTCCAGCAGCTTGCCCGTGAGCTGGTAGCCCACGAAATCCCGCAGGCGCTGCTCGCTTTCCGGCGTGCCGGGCTTGGCGGTGTTCCACACAGCCGTTGCCACCACATCGGCATCCTGAATACCCTCGGCAGGGTCTGCGGTCAGGTGGAAGGCGCTGCCGTACTTGTGGGCGAACATCAGCACATCCGCCGCCGGGCGGTAGCTCTGCGGGCAGACGCAGGTGACCTGCATCCCAGCCAGCAGTCCGCCCACGATGAGGCTGTTTGCCATGCTGCTGCCGTCGCCGACAAAGCAGAGCTTCCGGCCCGCAAGGCTGCCCCGGCGCTCCCGAATGGTCATCAGGTCGGCCAGAACCTGGCAGGGATGGGCGTAATCCGTCAGGCCGTTGATCACCGGCACACCGGCCAGCTCGGCAAACTCTTCCAGATCGCTCTGGCGGTAGGTGCGCCACACCACGCAGTCGTAGTAGCGGCCCAGCACCCGGGCGGTGTCCTTGAGGGGCTCGCCGCGCCCGGCCTGCAGCTCGGCGGTGTTCATGTAGTTGCCCAGACCGCCCAGCTGGTACACACCCACCTCAAAGCTGGTGCGGGTGCGGGTGGATGCCTTGGAGAACATCAGGGCAACCGTCTTTCCTGCCAGCAGCGGGGCCGTGCCGCCCAGCTTCTGCTGTGCCTTGAGTTGATCGGCCACATCCAGAATGTGGGTCAGCTCGGCAGGGGAGAGGTCGCTCATTTTCAGCAGATTTTTCATGCCTGCTCCTTCGGAGCCGTCGGCTCCATCTTGCCCAGCACATCGCTCAGGATCTCCAGCGCCATGTCCACATCGTGCTCGCTGAGGGTCAGCGGCGGCAGCAGGCGCAGGCGGGTCTTGGCTGTCAGCACCAGCAGGCCCGCTTCGCGGCAGGCGGCCAGCACATCTGCGGCCTTGAGGTCGTAGAACTCGATGCCCACCATCAGGCCGATGCCGGAAATGCTCTTGACATGGGGCAGCTTTGCGATGCCTGCGCGCAGCTGGACGGCGCGCTCGTTGACATTGGCAAGGAAGCTCTGGTCCATGCGGTCCACCACCACGTTGGCACCGGCGCAGACCACCGGGTTGCCGCCGAAGGTGGAACCATGGGTGCCGGGGCCCATGCCCTCGGCTACCTTTTCGTTCATCAGCACTGCGCCGATGGGCAGGCCGCCGCCCAGACCCTTGGCCAGCGTGACCACATCCGGCTTGAGGTTGTAGTGCTCGCAGCACAGGAAGGTGCCGGTGCGGCCCACGCCGGTCTGCACCTCGTCCACGATGAGCACAAGGTCTTTTTCGTCGCAGAGCTTGCGCACGGCCTGCACGTAGTCCGGGTCCAGCGCCATCACGCCGCCCTCGCCCTGAATGAGTTCCAGCATCACGGCGCAGGTGGTGCGGTCCACCAGCTCCTCCAGCGCTTCGATATCGCCTGCCGGAGCATACAGGAAGCCCTCGTTGAATGGGCCGAAGTAGTTGTGGAACACCTCCTGACCGGTGGCGGTCAGGGTGGCGATGGTGCGGCCGTGGAAGCTGTTCACCAGCGTGATGACCGTGGTGCGGTCCTTGCGGTAGTGGTCCACGCTGTACTTGCGCGCGGCCTTAATGGCACCCTCGTTGGCCTCGGCACCGGAGTTGCCAAAGAACACCTTGCTCATGCCGGTGCGCTTGCACAGCTTTTTGGCCAGCTTGCCGCAGGGCGCGGTGTAGTAAAGGTTAGAGGTATGCTGCAGCTTATGGGCCTGCTCGGAAACGGCCTCGGCCCAGTCCAGATCACAGTAGCCAAGGCTGTTCACGCCAATGCCGCTGGTAAAATCCAGATACTGCTGACCCTCGGGGCCTGCGGCGCGCAGGCCGTGGCCTTTTTCCAGCACAATAGGGTTGCGGTTATAGGTGTGCAGGACGTATTCGTTGTCCCGCTTGATGACTTTTTCAGAATCCATAGGTGTACCCTCCTGTGAACAGAGACTGTGAACAGAAAACCCTCTCAGGCGCTTTCGCGCCAGAAAATGCTGGCAAAGGCTTGAGAGGGTCATTTTTCTTATTATACCGCCTGCACGGCACCTGCGCAATGCTTATTCGCGGTGGCTGCGGCGGTAGAAGCGGGTGCCGGAGCCACGGTTGGAGAACAGCTCCAGCAGGATGGAGTGGGGCACGCGGCCATCGATGATGACCGCCTCGTGCACGCCCTGATAGATGGCATCGGCCATGCCGCCGATCTTGGGGATCATGCCGCCCGCAATGATGCCGGCGGACTTATAGCCCTCGATCTCGGACACCTCCACCTCGGGGATGAGGGTGCTCTCGTCGTCCTTGTCCCGCAGCAGGCCCGCGATATCGGTCATGGATACCAGCTTCTCCGCTTTCAGCGCAATCGCGATCTGCGCAGCGGCGGTGTCGGCGTTCACGTTGTAGGCCTGACCCAGATCGTCCATGCCCACCGTGGCGATCACGGGGATGAAGCCGCCGTCCAGCAGGCTTGCGATCAGGGTAGCGTCCACATGCACGATCTCGCCCACATGGCCCAGCTGGGGGTCCAGCTCGGTGCAGCGCAGCATCTGGCCGTCCATGCCGCACAGGCCCACGCCGCGGCCGCGCAGCTTTGCCACCAGATCCTTGTTCACCTTACCGGCCAGCACCTGCTGCACGATCTCCATGGTGGCATCGTCAGTCACGCGCAGACCGTTTGCGAAATGGCTTTCCACGCCCACCTTTTTCAGCATCTCGTTGATGGCCGGGCCGCCGCCGTGCACCAGCACCACGCGCACACCCAGCAGGGTAAGGGTGACCAGATCGTTCATGACGGCATTTTTCAGTTCTTCGTTGATCATGGCATTGCCGCCGTACTTTACCACCATGGTCTTTCCGTGATACTTCTGGATGTAGGGTGTCGCCTCAGAGAAAAGGCGCGCCATTTCTTCGTTTTTCATATACTCTCCTTGCCGCCAGCACGCTTGCTCCGGCATTCGTTTTCCACCAGACGAACTCCTTCCGTCATCGCTGCGCGATGCCACCCATTCCCCTTCTGGCACTTTCGTGCCACCTCCCCCGGCCGGGGGAGTCTTTCTCAAGGAGGGAGGCTTTCAGGCTCCCTCCTTGAGGGGGCTGTCGCCGCAGGCGACTGGGGGAGTTCCATTAAGTTCTATAGTCGCCGTTGATCTTGACGTAATCGTAGGTCAGATCGCAGCCCCATGCCTTTGCGGATGCATCGCCGGTGCCCATGTCCACCTTGACCAGCACATCGTGCTCAGCCAGCACCTTGGCGGCTTCGTCCTCGCTGTAGGGGTGGTAGGCGGCGTTTTCGCACACATACACCTCACCGGCCTTGCTGGAAAGCCACACGCAGACCTTATCAATGGAGAAATCGCCGGGGGTGTAGCCGATGGCGCACAGGATGCGGCCCCAGTTGGCATCGCGGCCGAACACTGCGGCCTTGAACAGGTTGGAGCACACCACGCTGCGGCTGACGGCACGGGCGGTCTTCAGGTCGGGGGCGTGGGTCACTTCGCAGGTGATGAGGTGGGTGGCACCCTCGCCGTCACCGGCGTGCTCGGCACACATGTGCTCTGCAATGGCGGTGAGCGCGGCAACAAAGGCGTGGTAGTCCGCGTTCTCCTCGCAGATCTCCGGGTTGCCTGCAAGGCCGGAAGCCATGATGATCAGGGTATCGTTGGTGGAAGTGTCCAGATCCACGCTCATCTGGTTGTAGGTGCCGGGCACCACGGTCTTGAGGGCCTTTTCCAGCAGGATGGGCGAGACCGCCGCATCGGTGGTGTAGAAGGCCAGCATGGTTGCCATGTTGGGGGCGATCATGCCGCTGCCCTTGCCAATGGCACCCACCGTGCAGGTCTTGCCGCCCAGCTCGAACTGGATGGCGTATTCCTTTTTGTGGGTGTCGGTGGTCATGATGGCGGTGGCGGCATCGGTGCTGCCCTGCTCGTCCGCAGCCAGCTTTGCGGCGGCGGCAGGGATGCCCCGGGCAAAGGGGTCGATGACCATGGGCTGACCGATGACACCGGTGGAAGCGGGCAGAACGTCCTGCGGGTCGATGCCCAGCTCCTTGCCCACCAGCTCACAGCATTCTTCGGCCAGAGCCACGCCGTTGGCGGCGCAGGTGTTGGCGTTGCCGCTGTTCACGATGATCGCCTGTGCGTAGCCGTCCTTCAGGTGGGCGCGGTCCACCTTGATGGGTGCGCCGCAGACCTTGTTGGTGGTGTACACACCGGCGGCGGCGCAGCGCACGTCCGCCTTGATGAGTGCCAGATCGTATTTTTCTGCATGGTTTGCGCGGATGCCGCAGTGCACGCCAGCCGCCGCAAAGCCCTTGGGCGCGCAGATGCCGCCCGCAACTTCTTGATACTGCATAATGATCTTCCTTTCCCACAAAGAAATACTTCTCACGCAAACAGGCTCGCCCTCTCAGGCTCACATACGTTCGCCAGATTCCCCCTTTTGTCGCTACGCGACATCTTCCCCCGGCGCGGGGGAAGTCTTTCCTCAAAGGGGGAGCCCTTGGCAGTCCACGCAGACTTCATCTCTTTGCCAAGGCCTCTCCCTTTGGGAGAGGTGGATTTGCGCAGCAAAGACGGAGAGGGCGAGGACGCTGCCCATATGAGATACAAGTTTATTCCAACCCTTCGGTCTCTTCCAGCCCCAGCATCAGGTTCATGCACTGGACGGCCGCGCCGGAAGAGCCTTTGCCCAGATTATCGAACAGGGAGACCAGCATCATCTGGTCGCCTGCAGCGTTCACGGTCATGTACAGCTCCATGCGGTCGGTACCGGCCATGGCATTGGAGTACAGGCCGTTCTCCGGCAGGGCTTCGTTCAGAGCGTGCACCTTGACGGTGGCAGCATCCTTGTAATATGCCGCAATGCCCTCGGCCACCTGTTCGGCGGTGCTGCCCGCCAGCGTCAGATCCAGCGGCACCAGCACCTGCATGCCGCAGTAGTAATCGCACACCACGGGCACGAACATGGGGGTGTGGGCAAGGCCGCTGATCTTCTGCATCTCGGGCAGATGCTTATGGGCAAGGCCCAGACCGTAGCTCTTGGGTGCATCCAGCTTGCTGTGCGCCGGGCGATCAGCGCTCTCGTACTCGGCGATCATCTTTTTGCCGCCGCCGGAGTAGCCGGAGATGCCGGTGCAGCTGAAGGGATAATCTGCCGGTGCAAGGCCCAGCTCCACCAGCGGGCGGGCAATGCTGATAAAGCCGCTGGCATAGCAGCCGGGCACTGCCACGCGGCAGGAATTTTTGATTTTTTCCTTCTGGCCCGCCAGCTCCGGGAAGCCGTAGTCCCATGCGGCATCGGTGCGGAAGGCGGTGGAGGTGTCCAGCACCTTCACGTCCGGGCGCAGCAGGGGCATGACCTCTTTGGAAGCGGCATCCGGCAGGCAGAGGAAGGCGAGGTCGGCAGAGTTGATCACCTTCGCGCGCTCGTTCACATCCTTGCGGCCCTCTGCGGAAATGGAAAGCAGCTCGATCTCCGGGCGTTGTGCCAGACGGTCGGCAATGCGCAGGCCGGTGGTGCCGGAAGAGCCATCAATAAAAACTTTCACGCTCATGCGTTCTTTTCCTCCCACGCATCCAGCTGTGCGTTTGCCAGTGCGATCTGGTTGTTCACGCTGGCTTCGCTGGGGCCGCCGTAGCTGGTGCGGCCCTCGCAGCACTTGACCAGATCAATGGCATCGTAGATATCGTTCTCGAACAGAGCGCTGTAGCCCTTGAACTCGTCGAGGGTCAGCTCTTCAAGGGTCTTGTCCTTTGCAATGCAGTCGGACACCATGCAGCCGGTCAGCTTGTAGGCATCGCGGAAGGGCATCCCCTTCTTGGTGAGGTAGTCGGCGCAGTCGGTGGCGTTGATAAAGCCCTTGGCGGCGGCGCGGCGCATGTTGGCCGGAATGGTCTTCATGGTATCCAGCATGGGAGTGACCGTCTTCAGGCACAGCTCCAGCGTATCCACTGCGTCGAAGATGGCTTCCTTATCTTCCTGCATGTCCTTGTTGTAGGCGAGGGGAATGCCCTTCATCATCACCAGAAGGGTGTTCAGGTCGCCGTAGACGCGGCCGGTCTTGCCGCGGATCAGCTCGGTAACATCCGGGTTCTTCTTCTGCGGCATGATGGAAGAGCCGGTGGTAAAGGCATCGTCCAGCTCAATGAACTTGAACTCCCAGCTGCACCAGAGGATGATCTCCTCAGAGAGGCGGGACAGGTGCATCATGCAGATGGAGATAGCGCTTGCCAGCTCGATGCAGAAATCGCGGTCGGACACGCCATCCAGACTGTTGGCACAGGGAGCCGCAAAGCCCAGCTTTTCGGCGGTGAACTGGCGGTCCAGCGGGTAGGTGGTGCCAGCCAGCGCGCCGCTGCCCAGCGGGCACTGTGCGTCCATGCGGGCGGTGGCATCCTCAAAGCGCTGCAGGTCGCGCAGCAGCATGGATGCATATGCCATCAGAGCGTGGCCAAAGGTGATGGGCTGGGCGCGCTGCAGATGGGTGTAGCCGGGCATGACGGCGGTGGTGTTCTCCGCTGCCTTTTTGCACAGCACCCGCACCAGCTCCACAATGTAGGCCTGCAGGGTGTGGCTGTAGTCCCGCAGGGTCAGGCGGATATCCAGCGCCACCTGATCGTTGCGGCTGCGGCCGGTGTGCAGCCGCTTGCCGGCATCCCCGATGCGGGCGGTGAGGGTCTGCTCCACAAAGGTGTGCACATCCTCGGCACCCGGGTCGATCTCCAGCCTGCCGGCTGCCAGATCATCGGCGATGGAAGCCAGACCGTTGAGGATGTCCTCACAGTCCTTTTCCGAGATGATGCCCTGCTTTGCCAGCATGGCGGCGTGCACGCCGCTGCCGCGCATATCCTGCGCGATCATGCGCTGGTCGAACCGGATGGAGGAGTTGAAGTCGTTCACGCGGGAATCCACGGCCTTGGAAAAACGGCCCTTCCAGAGTTGTTCTGCCATAGTTTTATCCTTTACTGATAGGCGGCTCGCCGAGACTCCTTCCGTCACCTTCGGTGACACCTCCCTCAAGGAGGGAGGCCTTGGCAGTGCGGAAAGCTTCACCTCTTCGCCAGAGGCTCCCTCACTGAGGGAGCTGGCAAACCCGTCAGGGTTTGACGGAAGGAGTTTTTGCCGCTCATTTTATTTCTTCTAAAAACGGCAAAGCCGCCGCAGGGGAAAACGCTCCTGCGGCGGTGCCGCCGGCAACGATGCCGGTTGGATGGAACTTCCGTGTGAAAGTGTGAAAACACACGAAAGGGAAGATGTTACAGCTGCTTACTTGACCTCCGGCCAGTTCTTGGACAGCTTTGCGCGCTCCTTGATGGACAGGCCGAACAGGTTGATGAAGCCGGCGGAATCTGCCTGATTGTAGTCGTCATCCTCGCCGAAGGAAGCAGTCTGCTCGTCGTACAGGGTGTACGGAGAGGTGACACCGGCGTTGATCATGTTGCCCTTGTAGAGCTTGAGCTTCACATCGCCGGTAACGGTCTTTTCCAGACTGTCGGCAAAGGCATCCAGAGCCTCGCGCAGCGGGGTGAACCACTGGCCGTTGTAAACGATATCAGCATACTTCTGGGCCAGCTGAGCCTTGAAGTGAGAGCTTTCCTTATCCAGAGTGATGGTCTCCAGCACATTGATGGCCTTGTACAGGATGGCACCGCCGGGGGTCTCGTACACACCGCGGCTCTTCATGCCCACCAGACGGTTCTCCACGATATCCAGCAGGCCGATGCCGTTCTCGCCGCCCAGCTTGTTCAGGTATTCCACCAGCTCCACAGCGCCCATCTCCTTGCCGTCCACGGCGGTGGGGATGCCCTTTTCAAAGTGGATGGTCACATAGGTGGGAACATCGGGAGCCTGCTCGGGGGAGACGCCCAGCTCCAGGAAACCGGGCTTGTTGTACTGCGGCTCGTTGGCGGGGCTTTCCAGATCCAGACCCTCGTGGCTCAGGTGCCACAGGTTCTTGTCCTTGGAATAGTTGGTCTCGCGGTTGATCTTCAGGGGGATGTGGTGAGCCTCGGCGTAATCGATCTCCTCGTCACGGCTCTTGATATCCCACTCACGCCACGGAGCAATGATGGCCATATCCGGGCACAGGGCCTTGAGGGTCAGCTCAAAACGCACCTGATCGTTGCCCTTACCAGTGCAGCCGTGGCAGATGGCATCTGCACCTTCCTTGATGGCGATATCTGCCAGAGCCTTGGCGATGCAGGGACGTGCAAAGCTGGTGCCCAGCAGGTAATCCTCGTACTTTGCGCCGAACTTCAGGGTGGGGAAGATGTAGTTCTCCACAAAGTCCTTCTTCAGGTCCAGCACGTACAGCTTGGAAGCGCCGGTAGCCTTGGCCTTTTCTTCCAGACCGTCCAGCTCGGTGCCCTGACCCACGTCACCGGAGACAGCGACGACCTCGCAGTTGTTGTAGTTTTCCTTCAGCCAGGGAATGATGATGGAGGTGTCCAGACCGCCGGAGTATGCCAGAACGACTTTTTTGATGTTTTCCTTTTTCATGATGATTGCTCCTTTTAAAAATACACTTTTGTTTTCTGATGCAGGCATCCCTCCCGCACCCTCTTGCATCTGCATTTCTGTTGATGCTTTTATTATACGCCGCGCGGCTTTTCCGTCAATGCCGAAAACCGCCAAACCTTACACGGATTTGACCTCTGTTTTGGTTCAATTTGTATCTTTATGCGTTATTTGCAGAATATATTCATATTTTATGCATTTGCGCAGTATATATTCGGGGCACATGCAGCCTGTCCGGAGGCATGTGCGGACTACAGCACACGGAAAGAATTCACACCGCAAAAACAAAACGCCCGGGACCCTTTTGTGAGCCGTCTGGCCCTGAAAGAGTTCCGGGTTTCGTTTTGTCTTTATGCGCCGGAAAAGGGCCCGCCCGCCGCGCTCCATGCGCGGCACAGCAGCTCTTTTTGCGCCTTGGGCAGCTTTTTGAGCGCAGCTTCCCGCTGCAGGGCGCTGCGCTTGTCCGCACAGCGCTCCACGTAGGCAAAGGCCGCTGCACCTCTGGCCCGGGTGTAGCGGGCCCCTCTGCCGCTTTTGTGGGCCTGCAGGCGGGCGGCGGGGGCGTTGGTCCAGCCGGTGTACAGCTGGCCGCCGGTACACCGCACCATATACACAAAGGCAGGCTTTGGCCGGGCGCACGGCTCAGATGCGGCCATTGTTCTTTAACACCTGACGGCAGGCGGCAAGGGCAGTTTCCTTATCCTTGGCGGTGATGAGGAAGCGGCTGGCGTGGCAGAAGCTGATGCCCGGGATGCCGCTCTTCTGCTCAATGACCTCCTGCGGCTGACCGGCCCAGCTCTGGGGGAAGGGGAGTTTGGGGCGCTTGGTCTTGTGGTCGGTGACGCACTGGGCGCTCCAGCCGCCGCGCTGGCTGGGGTAGATCACGAACAGCGCGTCCGTCTTGTACAGGCCGTTCTTCCACGGCAGATAGCAGGGCAGCACCACGATGCCGTCCCGGGAGTTTTTGTAAGCTTGCTGGACTTTCTCATCGGCGCGGTTCACGGCGTTGGCGCTGGCGATCTGGTTTTCCAAGATCTGCTTTGCCACGGCCACCGCCTTGAAAAAGCAGGTGTCCTGATCCTCTTTGGAGTCCCACACCGGGTTAAAAAAGCCAATGGCATCGCACAGGCTGTTCTGCTCGCCGGTGTTATCGTTGAGGTCCAGCGGCTGGATGAAGTTCTCGTCAATGAGCCGGGCCTGACGCTCGCCCACAAGGCCGGGGCCGAGCACCCGCCACAGCAGGCCGAAGGCCGCGTAGGGCACACCGTTTGCGCGGTACTCCCGGGGCTCCTGATGGTGGTCGAACATCCCAAAGCCCACATCGTACACGATGCCGTCAAAACCGTCCGGCACCACAAAGCCGCGGGTGATCCTGATATCCGGGCGCAGGATCTGCAGCAGCGCAGTGGCAAACACATCGTCGGCGTGGAACTTGCCGGCATGGGTAAAGCCGTTTGCAGGAATTTTCATAGATGTACCTCGTTCCCAATAAAATCTCTGGCAACAGTATACCACACTTTGCCAAAAGGGACAACGAAAAGCCCCGGCTGTCGTGGGACAGCCGGGGCAAAACATCTTGTTATTTTTTTGAGAAAAGTGCTTTAACCTTTAAAATACTTAACAAACCATGCAAAGTCATCCGTTACATTCTCGCCATTGCTGTTTTCGACTTTCACATCAGTACACACTCCGGTAGTCTCATCAAGCTTGAAAGTAACTTTATACTTGTTGCCACTTTCATCGACCAGAATCGGATTACGTTCCGCATCGTTCTCCATCGTATAAACCTTATAGCCGTTCACCTTGCACAGGTTATTAGAGTTACCGATTCGGATGGTCTGGAACACCGTAGTCTCAGAGGTGCCATCCTTTCGCTGAGAAAATTGATATTTCGGCATGCCATTTTCGTCAAAGCAAATGATCTGTTCGGAACCGTTTTTATCTGTATAGGTTTCTGCGTAATATTCTTTGCCGCCGACTTTTACAGTAGTGCGGTACATTTCGTTCGGCAATTCTTCCTCTTTAGAAAAGTCCATGGGCGGATCGTTCCGAATACTTTTCAATGCAGTCTTAGCATCCTCAAACAGCAGGTAACTTGCATACTTGCCATCGTTTGTCTTTTCTGCGAACACCGCATACTCTTGGGTCTTGCTGTTTTGAGTAAAGGCAGTTTTCGCGTAAACATCGGTGCCTTTGCGGGCCAAAATCATCTGTCCTTCGCTCGTTTTTGTTTTATTGGCATCATAATCGGCCATAGCAGCCTGAACATAGAACTCGTTCGAATTGTAGATCTTCTTCGAGGACTGTGCATACTGACTCTTTGTCACATCCGGGATTTTTGTCTTCTCGGGCTGAGTCGTAGTGCCGCCAGTCTCACCGCCTTGATCCGGATCCGTTGTATCCGGACCGGGAACCGGTTCAACGATTTCAGTGTCGCCACCATTACCGCCATTCCCGCCATTGCCACCGTTGCCGCCGCCTGCGCCACCGCCGCAAGCGGTCATCATGGAAACAGCCATTGCTGCCGCCAGCAGAACGGCGGCTGCTTTTTTGTACAATCTCATAATACAAGCCTCCTGTTTTTTTGTTCCGAAGCTCCCCAAAAATATGCTTCGCACCCACATCTTACCCCCCCGGGCATCTTGTCAACCAATCTGAAAAATTTTGTCATTTTGCCCGGAACAGATGACCATTTTTTAGCAATATAACAACAGCCCCGGGGCGGCAGATGCCGTTCCGGGGCTGAAGATTATTGGTTGTAAATTATATTCTTGTTTTACTCGCCCTGCATAAGCCACTTGAACTGGTCTGTAACGACATTGCCGTTTCCATCCTTAACGGTCAGGCCATTGGGGACGCCTTCCACGACAGTGATCGTATACTGCTTGCCTGCTTCATCTGCCAGCACGATCGTTGCCGTATTGCCGGATTGAGAAGTGCTGACGTACTTATAGACCTTATAGCCGTCTTTCGGCCACTGGCACAGGCCGTTGGTGGTGTACTGGATGGTCTTATACTCGGTGACGTAATACTGCACACCGTCTGAATCCGGATGCGCATATTCAATCATCGTATACTTCGGCATACTGCCCTGATAGCAGATAGTGTACTTGGTTCCATAGGAATCCGTAAAGGTCTCAGCGTCATAGGGCTGGCCGTTCACTTTTACAACAGTCTTGTACATCTGATAGGGCAGAGCATCTGCACTAAAGCCAATATCATCCCACAGCTGGCCTTCATTATAGGCTCCCTGCTCGCCCACTGCAACCTTCGACTTTTCATACAAGGCGTACAACCACTCTGTATTGTTCTCGACCGTTCCGAATACCACACTCGGAACCGAGGATGTGCTGCCGACAGACCTCATTTTCAAATAGATGTCATTTCTATCCGCTGCAAGAATATAATTTATTCCAGATTTATATGCTTTGTTCGCATCATATTCCACAGTGGTGTATTCCATGTACAGACCGGTGGACTGATGATTCTTCACATTCTGAACAAAAGCTGCATACTGGCTTCCGCTGAAGCTTGCGATCGGCGTACCCAAAGTGCCGGACCCGCCACCCTCACTTTCGGAACCAGTGCCAACATTTTCAAACTTGTCCGGTGCAGGCACAGCCACGGATGTGCTTCCGCCATTGTTTCCGCTGCCGCCGCCATTGCCGCCGGTGGAACCACCGCCACCGCCGCAAGCGGTCATCATGGAAACAGCCATTGCTGCCGCCAGCAGAACAGCGGCTGCTTTTTTGTACAATCTCATAATACAAGCCTCCTGTTTTTTGTGCCGAAGCACCCCAAAAATATGCTTCACACCCACATCTTACCCCCCCCGGCATCTTGTCAACCAATCTGAAAAAATTTGTCATTTCGCTCAGAACGGGTGACCATTTTTTTGCAATATAACAACAGCCCCGGGGCGGCAGATGCCGTTCCGGGGCTGTTTGAGCGTATTCTTACTTTTTCTTTGTGGTGCGTGCCTTTTTAGCGGCAGGAGCGGCGGGCTTTTCCGCCGGGGTGGTCTCCGGCTCGCCCAGAGCCAGAATGCTGCTCAGTTCCTTCTGTACAGCGGCGTTGTTGTCGTCGGTGGTGGCCAGCACGTCGGCGTAGAACTGCTCCATGCCCTCGCGGGTGGAGAATGTGGCAACGTACATCTGGTTGCCCATGGCACCGCTCAGAGCATCCGGGATGCGGTCCACCATGCGCATGTTCTGCTGGTACTTCTGCATGATCTGCTCGTGGCTGTACACAAAGTGCTTGCCGTCGCGGCGGCCTGCAAACGGGCAGTAGAAGTGCTCGCCCACCGGCATATCGGTGCCGCCAAAGGCGATCATATCGGCCCAGATCTTATACACGTTGGTGGAACGGGCAAAGTTGATCATATCCGGGGTGAAGCCGCCGCAGGGGCGCATGTTGACTTCCAGTGCCACGATCTGGCCCTTTTGGCCCATGCTGGCCTGATCCTCGGTCATGCGGAAGAACTCAAAGTGGATGAAGCGGCTCCGGACGCCAAAGCTCTTGACGACGGCACGGCCTGCGGCGCGGGTGTCCTCGGGCAGGTCCTTGATGATGTAATAGATGGAGTTGTCGTTGTCGTTGACGATATCCATGATGGACATGGGGCTCACGTTGCCGGCCTCAAAGATGGGGTTGCCGTTGGCATCGATGATGGCATCGTAGCTGTTCACCTCTGCCCGGACGAACTCCTCCATGATGTACTCCACATCCGGGTGATGGGCCGTCTTCTGCACGAGGAACTTTTTCAGGTCCTCGTCGCTGGACAGCTTGTGGGTATCGGATGCGCCCACGCCGTTATCCGGCTTTACCACCACCGGGTAGCCCACCTCGTCGATGAACTTCCGGCAGCCCTCGTAATCGTCCACCATGTGGTAGCGTGCGGTGGCGATGCCGGCCTTCTGGTAATACTCCTTCATCTTGCTCTTGTACTTGATGCGAGGCATATCGGAGGTCTGGAAGCCGGAGGTGATGTGGAAATCGGTGCGCAGGGCTGCGTCCCGCTCCAGCCAGTATTCATTGTTGGACTCCAGCCAGTCGATGCGGCCATACTTGAATGCAAAGAAGGCCACGGCGCGGTAGACCTCGTCGTAGTTTTCCAGACTGCCCACCTTGTAGTACTCGTTCAGGCTGTCCTTCAGCTCCGGCTTCAGCTCATCGTAGGGCTGGTCGCCGATGCCCAGCACGTTCATGCCGTTGTTTTTCAGCTCACGGCAGAACTGCCAGTAGTTGGTGGGGAAGTTGGGCGAAATAAAAATAAAATTCTGCATGGTTTTATGATTCCTCTTTCCTCTATAAACCTCTATAAAAACTCCCTCCGTCACGGCTTCGCCGTGCCAGCTCCCTCCGGGAGGGAGCCTTTTTCTGTTGCGGAGAGCTTTTACAAGGCCCCCTCCATGAGGGGGCTGTCTGCGAAGCAGACTGGAGGAGTTCCCTGTTTACTGCTCTCCCAGCACGTAGGGCATGTAATATGCAGTCTGCTTATACCACCAGTTCCAGTCGTGGTTCACATCGTGGCCCCACAGGTCTACCCAGATGGGGATGTTCTTGGCCTCGAAGATGCGCTTGAGGAACCATGTGGTGTCCGGCTGCTCCCAGTCGCCCTGACCGCAGCAGATGACCGCCTTCTGGCTGCGGAACAGCTGCATGTAGGGGTGATCCTCCGGGAAGTGCTTCATGTAGTCCACGGGCGAGTTCATGTACACCAGCTCGTCCATATAATTGCCGAAGCCATAGTGGGCCGTGTAGATGCCGCTGAGGGCCAGACAGCCGCAGAACACATCCGGGCGGCGCAGGTACAGGTTGACCGCATGGGTAGCGCCCAGACTACAGCCAAAGGCAATGACACCGGGCAGGTCGTCCCAGCCGTTGCGCTCCTTGGCCAGATACTGGATCTTGGGCACAGCCTCCTCCACGATATAGCGCAGCCACTGCTCATAGCGGCGGATGCGCCAATAGGGGTCGCCCTGCGTGTCGGACCAGGTCTCCTTGTCCATGGTATCAATGGAGATCACCATGATCTTACCAGCATCGATCCATGGGGCAAGGGTATCGTTCATGTGGAAGTTCTCAAAATCGAAGAAGTGGCCATCCTGACAGGGGATGTACAGCATCGGGCGGCCTGCGTGGCCGTAAATTTTGCACTCCATGTCGCGGCCCAGCGCCGGGCTGTAGTCCTTAAAATACTGCATTTCCATGGTGTTTCCTCCTTTTAGGGTTTACTCCTCCACCTCATACATCAGAGTATGGAACATAAAGGGCAGCTGTTTTTCCCAACTGGCTTCGCTGTGGGTGCCGCCGGGCACGATGCGGCTGGTAAGGTGGATGCCCCGGGTCATGACCTTTGCGCACATCTCTGCAAAGCCGCGGCGCATCCCGTCGTGGTTGCCCATCTCGCGGGAGCCGTAGTCCATGTACAGCACGGTGCCCGGCTCCAGCTTTGCCCGGCCCACAAGGCCGGAAAGCTTTTCCGGCGACACCCAGATGGACGGCGACAGCGCCGCCGCACGGCTGAAAGTGTCGTTGTGCTGCAAAAGGGCGTACAGGCTCATCAGGCCGCCCATGCTGCTGCCGCCGATGAAGGTGTGCTCCCGGTCGGGCAGGGTGCGGAAGCTGCGGTCGATGAAGGGCTTGAACCGGTGGATATACCAGCTCATGGTGGCCTGACCCGTGCCGTCGAAGTGGCCGAACTGCGGGTCGTCGAACCGGTAGGGCGAATACTCCACCAGCCGTTCGTTGTTGGCTCCGGCGTTGCACTCCACCGCCGCCACGATCAGCGGGGTGTCGGTGTAGTCCAGATAATCGGCCACGCCCCAGCTTTTGCCAAAGGTGGCATCCTCGTCAAAAAAGACGTTCTGGCCGTCGAACATATACAGCACCGGATACCGGCGGTCAGGGTCAGCTTCATACATCGTGGGCAGATAAACATATACTCTGCGCTGCTCGGTGCCGTTGACAGCAGGGTAGCTCACGCTCCATTTTTTGACCATGGGTCCATTCCTCTCAATCTTTCCCGCACGCCTGCCGCAATGCAGGCCGCTGTTCTGTTTTCAGTTTAGCACTGCAGGGCACAGAAAGCAATTGCGCCGGGAAATTTTGGAGTTTTGACGGAGAGGGCGAGGGCGTTATCCTAATATACGGCAAACGCCGCCGAGCGGAGGCCTGGCGGCGTTTGCTGCTATTCTGAATAAAAAGGTTCTCTCCGGAGAATCGGGATCAGTTCTTTTTCTCAACAGGCACGATCCAGCCCTTGGTATCGGGGATCTTGCCCCACTGCATACCGGTCATGGTGTCGTACAGCTTCTGGGTGACAGGGCCGATCTTGCCGTCGCCGATGTAGGCGTGCTCGCCCTTCCAGACCAGCTCCTTGACGGGGGAGACGACAGCGGCGGTACCGGTGCCGAACACCTCTTCCAGCTTGCCTTCGCGGGCAGCAGCCATGATGTCGGCAATGGCGATCTTGCCCTCGACAACCTCATAGCCCCAGTCCTTCAGCAGCTCGATGCAGCTGCGGCGGGTAACGCCGGGCAGAACGGTGCCGACGGTAGCAGCGGTGTACACCTTGCCGTCGATCTTGAACATGATGTTCATGCTGCCAACTTCCTCAACGTACTTCTTCTCCACGCCGTCCAGCCACAGCACCTGTGCGTAGCCCTGCTCCTCGGCCAGCTCACCGGCCTTGATGGAAGCAGCGTAGTTGCCGCCGCACTTGGTGAAGCCGGTCAGGCCGGGAGCGGCACGGATGTACTCGTCTTCCACATAGATGCGGACGGGGTTGATGCCCTCGGCATAGTAAGCGCCCGAGGGAGCGCAGATGATGCAGAAAATGTAGTGCTTGGAAGCGTGCACGCCCAGACCCACATCGTTTGCAAAAATGAAGGGACGGATATACAGGGAAGCACCATCGGAATGGGGCACCCAGTCACGGTCCACGTCCACCAGAGTTTCAACGGCCTGAATGTAGTCCTCCACAGGGATCTTGGGGATGCACAGACGGTCGGCGGAGTCCTGGAAACGCTTTGCGTTGCAGTCCGGACGGAACAGCTGGACGGTATCATCGGCCGTGCGGTATGCCTTCATGCCCTCAAAGATCTCCTGCGCGTAGTGGAACACGACAGTAGCCGGATCCAGTTCAAAGGGGCCGTAGGGGACGATGCGGGCATCGTGCCAGCCTTCGCCCTCGGTGTAATCCATCACGAACATATGGTCGGTGAACTTCTTGCCAAAACCCAGATTGCTCTCGTCAGGCTTTGCCTTCGGAGCAGTGGTACGGGTGATCTTGATATCCAACATGATTTATTTTCCCTCTTTCCTGATCTCGGGCGCAGCGAGTGAAAATGCGCCCGCAAACACCGAATGTTGTTTTCTATTATAATAATATGAATGTGATTTACAAGGAAACGAAAAATCTTTCATCTTTGGACAGGTTAAGTTGCGCTAAATTGCCTGCTTTTCCATGTGCAAACTGCCCAAAATATGATACAATGAAGGCATAAGCCGGATCTTACAGGCTCAGAAAGGAGCTTTTGCACAATGATAAAAGGTGTTATTTTTGATATGGACGGGCTGATGTTCGACACCGAGCGCATCTGGGCCACCCTGTGGAAGCCCGCACTGGCCACACTGGGTCTTCCTTATAAGGAAGGGCTGGACGCTGCCGCGCGCGGCTCGGCAGGCGATTCCATGCGGGCCGTGCTGCGCCGCTTCTACGGCCCGGACTGCGACACCGATGCCATCATGGATGCCCTGCACGCGCAGGCAGAGACGGCCTTTCAGGCACCGCCGCCCAAAAAGCCGGGTCTGGATGAACTCATCGCCTATCTGGAAGCGCAGCACATTCCCATGGTAGTGGCTTCCTCCAGCCGGATGGCATCCATCCTGCGGCACCTCAACAACTGGAACATGACCAGCCACTTCAAGGCCCTCATCTCCGGCGAACAGTTCAGCTCGTCAAAGCCGGACCCGGAGATCTTCCTCACAGCCGCAAAGGCACTGGGCACAGCCCCGGCTGAAACGCTGGTGCTGGAGGACAGCTACAACGGCGTGCGGGCCGGTGCGCGGGGCGGCTTTGTCACCGTGATGGTGCCGGACCTTGCCCCCGCCGACGACGAGATGCGCCGTCTGTACACCGCCGAGTGCAAAGACCTGCGCGAGGTGAAAAAGATGCTGGAGGAAGGGAAGCTTCTTTCCGAAGCCTGAAATATACAGGTGGTCTTTTCCATTTTCACGCTAAGAAAAAGGGCACTGATTGCAATGCAATACAGCGCCCTACATCATCGGACATGGATAACACCGACCGTGCAAAAACCGTGCAGAAACCGTGCAACCATGGCTTATAAAACAAAAAAGCCATGAAATCTTTCGGTTACAGCTTCCACGGTAGACATTCCTACGGGTTGGGACCCGCAGGCTAAGCAAAGCCGCGCTGTGGCTTTGCTTGCGAAGCTGCACGCCGCCGCCCTGTTCGAGCCCCTTCCATCGTGCAGACAAAAAGAAAAACCAGTACACAACGTGTACTGGTTTTTCTTGGTGCAGTAAAGCAATCCAAATCCGAACCATTTCCCTCGGAGGCAACTTCTGTCGCTTCTCCAAAGGTCACGGTCTGTGTGCCTTCTTTATAATTGAAGGTTATCAAAACCTTATCATCATACAGGTAAATCGAATTGATGAAGGTATCCACCAACGCCTGCCGCTGGTCTTTCAGGCTCATATCCAGCTTACGGAACCGCAGCAGCCAGAACCGAATGAATTCTTCGGTCACTTTCGGCTTCGCCAGCTTTTCTTCCGCAATGCGGGCTTCAAGCTCACGCTTGGTTTCTTCCAGCTGCTCCAGCCGCTCCTTGGTGGAACTGGTTAGGATTCCAGCTTGAATCGCGTTCAGCATATTCTGGATACCAGATTCCGCATCCCGAAGCTGCTTCTCATAGAGTGGAATGTTAGTGTTCTCCTTATTTTGCAGTTCCATCACCTTGGCGATGATGGATTCCATAGCGGCATCGTCTTTCACAAGCTGCATGGTCTGGTTGACTACCAAATCTTCCAGCCACTATTTGCGGACGGTCTTTTTCTTGCAGCCCTTGTGCTTTTTGGCAGTAGCACATTTATAGTAGCGGTGAACTTCACCCGTCCGGCTTGTGCCGCTCTCGCCAAACATCAACGCCCCACAGTAGCTGCAGAACAGCTTGGTGGTGAGCAGATAATCGTCCTCTGCCTTTCTACGGGCAGGGGCTTTCTTGTTTTTGGCGATTTTCTCCTGCACATCCTCAAACAGTTCCAGCGGAATGATGGGCGGGATAGCATCCGGTACGACCACATCCCGGAATTTCAGTTCTCCGATGTATCGCCGGTTTTTGAGCATATGTTCGACGCTGTTATAGGTAAACGCACCGCCCACCGGGTTCTTGATGCCGTTTTCGTTCAGCCAGTCCCGGATCTCCTTCATGGTGGAGCCTTCATTGTACTTCTTGAACGATTCCAGCACAAAAGGCGAGGTGAGAGGGTCAATATGGAACTTCCGTTCCGAATCCAGCGTGTAACCAAAGGTTCCACGACCACCGTTGCAGCGTCCTTTCAGGATGTTCTCGGTCTGTCCACGCACGACCTTCTCGGCAAGGTCAGCGGAATAATACTCGGCATAACCTTCCAGCACCGATTCCAGAATGATGCCCTCCGGCCCCTCGGAGATGATCTCGGTGGCAGACATGAGCTTGACACCATTCTTCTTCAGCTGGGTCTTGTACCGGGCACTGTCGTAGCGGTTCCGGGCAAAACGGTCAAGCTTCCAGACCAGCACAATGTCAAACAGCTTTTTGTCGCTGTCTTTTATCATCTGCTGAAACTCCGGGCGGTTGTCCGTTTTGGCAGAGATGGCACGGTCAATGTAGTGCTTGACGATGGTGATGCCATTCTTTTCCGCATAGGCAGTGCATTCACGAATCTGGCCTTCAATGGATTCTTCGCGCTGGTTATCCGATGAATAGCGGGCATAGATCACGGCGGTCATGGCAAGCACCTCACTTTACACATCATTAAACGGCGAACGGTTCTTTCAAAATGTAGTTTCGTATAATGTATATACCATATTTTACAACGGTTTGCAATGGGAAAATCAGCGAACAGCATTTAATTCTTTTCGTAAATCAGATGCCCACCGACCTATGGTTTTCGCCATAAGCTGGTGGGCATCTGTTGTTCTGGCTTATAATTCACTGATGGTTGCAGTAATGGGCTGCATGAGGATCCGCCTGACCGGGTTATATACTGCCAGCACCACAGCCACCAGCACGATTACGACAATCACGGCAAGACAGCCCCACGGCACCTGCCACGCTGCACCGAAATAATGGGTAATGAGCCGGGTATACAGCATCCGGTTCAGCACAAGACCCAGCGCAATGCCCACCACAAGACCGGACACCGCATAGGTGCCAGCTTCGGCAGAGATCATGCGTTTCAGCTGTGCATCATCCATCCCGATGGCACGCAGGATGCCATACTGCTTCATTCGTGCCGACACGCTCATGGAAATGCTGTTGATGATGTTCAGAATGGTGATTCCTGCAATCACGATGAGAAACGCATAGACCACCAGATGGAACGCCCAGTAGGTGCTTTGTATCATCCGATTTCCTTCGATTCGGTTGGAAAAAACAACCTGCTTGTTTAACGTGTCGCTCAGCAGGGTGTGTATTTGTGCAATGGCTGCGTCTGCTGTGGTATCTTTTAGTTGAATATCGATCACCGCATAGCGGTTTTGCCCGGTCAGCTGATGGAAGGTTTCTTCGGTGCAGATAACAGTCGGGGAATCGGTACTACTGAACGGGCTGTCGTTCAATACACCCACGACTGTGAGCTTTGCATCCTCCAGCTGAATGGTATCCCCCACAGTCAGGGAGTTGCTTTTGTCGAATACCGTCAGCACAGGGTATGTGCCATCCTCCGACTCCTGCGGAAGGGTTCCGCCAATCAGGTCTTTTTTCGCCCAGCCAAACTGTATCGTATCGTATGAAATCAGGTCGATGGACCCCTGTTTTCCCTGATATTCCGCCGGGAACGGGCAATACATCCGCCCGAATGCGTGTTTGACTTCCGGCAGAGCTTCCAGCTGCTCCACCAGCACCGGGTCAAGGACATTTTGCCCGGATGTTTCACCCACCGATAAGTCCGGCGCGTAGGGCTGCAACGGATTCAGCGCAAATCCAACCCATCGAAGCAAAACCGAAAAGCTCAAAAACAGGAGAATGCTCAACGCAAAGGAACCTGTCATCAAAAGCAGATTCTTTTTGGACGAGGTTGCATGGCTCACGCCCAAAGAAAGCTCTGCACGACTTCCAAACAACCGAGCATGACACGGAGAAGCCGCTGCATTTTCCACCGCATTCCCGGTTGCTGCTGTGATTGGAGAAGCTTTTGCCGCCCGCCGTGCCGGAGAAGATGCCGCGAACCAAACCGTGACTAGTCCCAATACCATTCCGCAAACAATGCCGACCGGGCTTATTCCGAACGCCGGCAAAGAGCTGAATTCATCGCCGACAAATCCACGCAGAAAGGCACACAATCCCCATGTGGAAACGACTCCCAGCACACACCCTGCTGGAACAGCAGTTTTACACCAGAAAAGAGCTTCCAGCCGGACAAGCATCCGAACCTGATTTTTTCCTGCCCCAAGACAACGCAGCATTCCATAATAGCTGGTACGCTGCGCTACATTGCTGTTGATGCTGCCTGTGATCATAAAAATTCCGGCAAGGACGACCATGCCAGCCAACACAGCCGCTACCGCATATAAGCCTACAATATAATCGTTGTTGCTGCTTGCGTTCAACGCCATCAGGTAAGTATTTTCGGAGATTTTTTCTTCTGAAATTCCGTACTTGTTTTCGATGTTCACAATGGACTGCCGCAAATTGGTACGTGGCTTGAACTGGATGAAATACTGTGTTTCAAAGGATTCTTCTACCTGTGCGGTGATCTGAGAAAATGTACTGCGGTTCATCACCAGCACAACAGCATCATACTGGTTCGCATCGGAGGTATCCTCATTGAAACCTGCGACAGTAAGCGAAATGGTCTGTCCATCCGGGAGCGTCAGCGGAATCGCTGTACCGACCGTAACATCCAGCCAATCCCGGATGTTTGCTGTCACGAGCACTTCGCCATCCGCCGGGGCAGTGCTGCACTGCATTCCCGGAAAGATTTGAAGGATTGCATCATCTGCTCCTACCAGTGCGGCACGTTTATCTCCGGCAAAGTAGTTTTCCGTAAGGGAAGCGTTGATGTCGCTATACGCCGAAAATGCAGCAACATCCTCCTGTGCGGCAAGCTCTGCGGCTGTTTCAGGGGAGATATCCTTTACCATGATATGCCAGTTTCCGTTTTTGTTCAGCTGGTTTGAGGTTTCCATCCGAATCGCCATATCTGCCATACTGAACACCGCCGTGACCAGAAACACCGCAAGGACGATGCACAAAATCGTCATGCGGTTCTGCCGTCTGCGTACCTTGGCAGAAATTGGGATCAGGCTCAGATAGCTTTTCATTTCTGTGCTGCTCATTCCCGGCACCTCCCAAAATCGGTCAGGCAGCCGTCCGATACCTGCAACACCCGGTCTGCCGTCTGCGCAATGCTGCGGTTGTGGGTGATCATCAGGATGGTCTGCTCGTATTTCCGGGATGTTTCTTTTAGCAGGGCAATGACCTCGCTGGTGTTCTGGGTGTCCAGATTGCCGGTCGGCTCATCCGCCAAAATCAGGGAAGGGCGGGTCATCAGGGCGCGGCCAATGGCTACCCGTTGCTGCTGCCCACCGGAAAGCTGGCTTGGCAGATGCTTCCGACGGTCTTTCAGATTCAGCACGGTCAGCAGTTCTTCCAGATATGCCCTGTCCGGCTTTTGGTAGTCCAGCAGCACCGGAAACAGGATGTTCTGTTCTACGGTCAGTTCCGGGATGAGGTTGAATGCCTGAAAGATAAAACCGATATTGCGGCGGCGGAAGATCGTCAGCTCCCGGTCTTTCATGGCAAAAACATCCTTGCCATCAATCAGCACCTTGCCGGAAGTCGGCGTATCCAGTCCGCCAATCAGATTGAGCAGGGTGCTTTTTCCGGAGCCGGATTCGCCAACGACCGCCGCATATTCGCCTTTCGGCACTGAAAAGCTAACATCTTTCAGCGCATGGACAGCGGTTTCTCCGCTGCCGTAGGTCTTGCAGAGATGGTTGACTTCTAATAGTTCCATAGTGTATCCCTCACTTTGCAGGTTCCTTCGATTCAGACGGATTATCTCTGTCTGTGCAGAAAAGGATAACACGTCAACCTTACTGCAAGCCTACACTCAGCCTACAATTTTGTAGGAATCGGAAAATTCAGAGTAAAGGTCGTGCCCTTTCCCAGCTCGCTGTCTACTTCAATGGTGCCGTGATGGGCTTCCACAACGGCTTTTGCCAGCGGCAGACCCAGCCCGATGCCCTGTGTATCCTGTGAAAAGCGGCTGCGATAAAACCGTTTGAAGATATGGTACAAATCCTCCGGGTGGATGCCGCTGCCGTTGTCGCGCACTTTGATCTGAACCATGGACGGCAGTGCATTCCACTCTACCTGAATCGTATCTCCGCTCTTTGTGTGGTCAAGGGCATTCTTTACAAGATTGTCCACAGCTTCCGGCATCCAGTCACGGTCGCACCAAAGTGTAACCGCCTCTGAGCCGGACAGAACAAGCTTTTTCTGTTCCTGCTTGGCACGATAGTGATACTGCCGCGCGATGTCCTGCACCATTTCAGCAACATTTTCGTTTTTCTTCTCCAAGACGACCGAACCGGCATCCAGCCGGGTGATTTTGAGCAGATTCTGCACCAGCGTTTCGATGCGGTCCAACTCCTGTTCGGACAGGTCTGCAAACTCTTTGACCTCCGACGGCGAAACAGCTTCGTCCTGAAGCAGACCGTTGTAGATATTCAACGCCGCCAGCGGTGTTTTGAGCTGGTGCGAAATATCTGCAATGGTATTTTTCAAAAAACGCTTCTCCCGCTGCTCGTTGTCTGCGTGTGCGCTCAGAACTGCCGCCAATGCATTAACGGAGTGAAACAAACGGTAAAGTTCTCCCTCCCGGTCGCAGTCCAGTCGTGCATCCGGGTTGCCATCCAGACAGCTTTGGATTTGCTGGACTGCCTGTTCCAGAAGCGCGCTCTGCCTTTGGAAATAGCGAAAAAGCACGCCCCAGAGACAGCCGCCCAGCAGCAAAAAAACCAACAGTAACCCGAAAGAAAATACATGCGTCGCATGCCATACGATGCCCTGCGTGAGAGCCAATGCCACCGCCCAGACCGCCAGCACGGCTTGGAACAAATTTCGGATCTCCCGGTTTGCGAATACTTTCATACGGCTCCTTTACCCATTCCATTTATAGCCCATGCCGCGGACAGTCAGCAGCATCTGCGGTTTGCCGGGGTCGTCCTCGATCTTCATCCGCAGCCGCCGGATATACACTGTTAAGGCACTGCTGTCAATGTAATCCCCATCGCAGTCCCACAGTGCATCCAGAATTTGTTCCTTGGATAGCACGGCATTCGGATGCTGCATAAAGAAGCAGAGCAGTTTGTACTCTGCGCCGGTCAGTTCCAGCAAGATTCCGTTTTTGTACGCCTGCCCCTGCAACAGCCGGACGGTGATGCTGCCCGATTCCAGTACGGGTTCTCCTGCGCTGGACGCATTTGCACGGCGAAGCAGTGCATTGACCCGCGACAACAGAACACCCAGCTTGAACGGCTTGGTCAAGTAATCATCCCCGCCCATATCCAGCCCCATGATGATATTCATTTCCTCATCCGAAGCGGTCAGGAACAGAATCGGCACGTTGGATGTGCGCCGCACCTTCTGGCAGAAATCGAAGCCAGAGCCATCCGGCAGGGAAACATCCAGCACCAGCAGGTCATATTTTCTGTCTGACCACAGCACCTCGGCTTCTGCCAGCGTCCGGGCTGTATCCAGTGCAAAGCCCTGTTTCTTGAATGCAAAAGTCAGCCCACTGATCAGGCTCAGATCATCTTCCAAAAGGAACAGTTTCCTCATGATTCCCTCTCTTTTCCGCGTTTTGTGTGTCCTACAGGTTCAAAAGCATTATAAGTTTTTTCTGCGAACATTACAATGTGCGAAACGGAAATTGTTTCTTGCCGTGCGTTAAATATAAGTCCTACTATCACAACTTTATCGCAATAAATTTCACAAAACCATCTTGACGCATCCTGCAAACCATGATATTCTCTGTCACAAATCCCACCGATTTTGTGGATTGGTTTGAAACCATCCACAAGATGTGGTCGTGTTCATTTTGAACACAGCCACAGAAAGTGGTTGGTTATCACCGTGAGACCCACCACTTCAGTGAGGGAAAGTCCGCAAAAGAATTTACCGCCCCGCAACACACCCGATTCATTTTGCCGCTGTTTCACCCGACAAAATCCATCGCTATGCTGCATGGGCGGTATTTTTCTTTTACGGGAAACGCACCTTGAAAATCTCATGAGCCGACCGAACGTGATACCGACTTTTCGTCAACACCGCTGCACAAACAGGGGCAGGAACTGCGTTCGGAGCAAACGGTGACCCACATACATGAGCAGCACAACCTCTACTTATTTTTTGCGCCTTAACAATTCGGAAACAATTACCCAGAAACGGTTTTGAGCGCAGCGGTAGAGGGCAAGAACCGTCCCGTGGCCACAAATTTTCAATTCTTGAAAATGTTGTGTTCCACCGGGACTTCACTTCTTCAATGCGTCTGCATTTCCGATGTGATCTTGTTGGGGCGTGCCTGCCCCAAACCCTGCTCATGGTTCGCACCTGATGGTGCGAACAGCAATGGCGTGTCGTGCTTACATAACTTCACCGAGGAGTTATCGAACAGACAGGAGGTACAATGACCAAAACGAATGTTCAACTAACCCCTAGCAATTCCCAGCACCACGACACGCCGAACAACAAAACGCACGTCATCAAGTTCCGTGTGACAGCGGAGGAAAAAACGTCACTGGAACTCACTTGCAAACTCCTGAATCTCTCCCTCTCCACTTTCATCCGCCGTGCCATCCACAACGTCAAAATCGAGAAAACGGTCATCGTTGCCGGCGGCGGAGAAGAAACCCTGACCGCTGTTTCCACCCTGCTTGCCCAGTGCAACAAGGTGGGCGGCAACCTCAACCAGCTTGCAAGGCACTTCAATTCCGGCGGTGCGGACACCGAGCAGATCCGGGCGAAACTCCTTGACGAACTTGCAGACCTGACTGCATTCCGGCTCAGCGCCGAGAAAGTTCTGGGTGAACTGTATGGCAACGCTCAAGCATATCAGCTCTAAGAACTCGGATTACACCGCCATCGAAGCGTACCTCGTTTACCAGCACGACGCGTTCACCGGAAAACAGCTTCTGGACGAACAAGGCAGACCGAAGCTGCGGGAATCCTACCTGCTCGATACCCTTGAGTGCGGCGATTTCTCGTTTGCAACAGCCTGTCTGCTGGCAAACCGCAAGTATGGCAAGAACACCCAGCATGGTGATATCAAAAGCCACCAGTATATCATCAGCTTTGACCCAAGAGATGCAGCCGACAACGGCTTGACCATGGAAAAGGCACAGGCACTTGGCCTGAAATTCTGCGAAGAAAACTTCCCCGGTCATCCCGCCATCGTCTGCACCCACCCGGATGGGCACAACCATTCGGGAAACATCCACGTCCACATCGTGATCGGCAGCATCCGAATGCGCGAGGTGGAACGCAAGCCCTATATGCAGAAGCCCCGTGACTGGCTAGAGGGCATGAAGCACTCTAGCACAGCCCAGACCATGCGGCACTTGCGTGTTGAGGTCATGGAGCTGTGCGAGGGTGCCGGACTGTACCAGATCGACCTGCTCAACGGCTCGAAAGAGCGCGTGAGCGAAGCCGAGTATTGGGCGCGCAGGCGCGGCCAGTTGAAACTTGACCGTGAAAACGCAGCCCTCACTGCAACCGGACAGCAGCCCAAGCAGAAGAAGTTTGAAACCATAAAAGACACTTTGCGGAAGCAGCTTTCGTCTGTGCTGTACCGTGTTACCAGCTTTGAAGATTTTTCTGATAGGCTTATGCAACAGTATGGCATCACCGTCAAGGAAAGCCGTGGTCGGCTCAGCTATCTGCCCTCTGGCAGAACGAAGTTCATCCGGGCGAAACATCTCGGTGACAAGTTCGATAAGGCGGCAGTGCTTGCCACGTTGCAGGCAAACGCCGAACGCAAACCCAAGGTTCAGTTCAAGCAGGATACCATCGGGAAACTGATCGACATCCAGTCGAGGGTGACCGAGGACAAGGGCATCGGCTATAAGCGTTGGCTCACGAAACACAATCTCAAAGTTATGGCACAGACCGTGAAGCTTCTGCAGGAAAAGGGCTTGACCGACGAGGACGCCCTGAACCAGCGCATCACCGAACTGGAAACCAAGTATCACGACTCGCTGGCGGTGGTGAAAGACCTCGAAGGTCGCATGAAAACCAACAATGAGCTGCGCTATCACGTCGCAGCCTACACCAACACCAAGAACATCGAACAACAGTTAAAAGCCGCAAAACGACCCGCAGCCTTTGAAGAACAGCACCGTGCAGAACTGACAGCATACCGGACGGCAGCAGCCTATCTCAAGGCAAACAACATCACGAAGCTGCCCAGTCCGAAAAAGCTGGAAGCCGAGTATGCGCAGCTGGCATCCGAAAAGGCAAAGTTCTACGAGCAGTACAAAGAAGCCAAGGAAGAACTGCTCAAACTGAAAACCGCAAAGCAGAATGTTGCGTCCTTTTTCCGGGAGGAAGAACAGGCGCAACAGGAGAGATAAAGGAGTGTGCGTATGATCAATCTGAAAATCGACCCGGAGTTTCAGTCCCAGATTCCTCCTCTGACCGATGATGAATTTAAGCAGCTTGAAGAAAATATCCTCAAAGAGGGCAAGCTGATTTCTCCTTTGATTGTCTGGGGTAATACCCTTGTTGACGGCCACAATCGTTATGAAATCGTTCAGAAGCATCCCGAAATCTCTTTCTCCACCATGCCGCTCCCGTTTGAAAGCCGGGAAGAAGTCCTCGCTTGGATCTGCAAAAATCAACTGGGGCGGCGCAATTTAACCCCAGAGCAGAAGCTGTTCCTCATCGGCAAGCAGTACGAAGCGGAACGTGCGGAACATGGCTGTATTCGTGACGATGTCCAGCGCACAAACGGTCAGTTTAGCCGGAGTTCCCAAAATGGGAACTCCGGTGAGAGCATTAAAACGTGTGAGCGTATCGCCAAGGAAAACGGTGTCAGTAAAAACACTGTTCTTCGTGCCTCGAAGTATATGAAAGGCGTGGAGATTGCGGAAGAACTGATACCGGGCCTAAAGCAGAGCATTCTGTCCGGACAGACGAAAGTGTCCAAAGCGGATATGCACCGCCTTGCCAAGGCGGCCTACCATGACCGCGCACAAACTTTGCAGGATATTCTGCACCCGGAGCTGAAGGTGGAACCGAAGCCTGACGCTGACGGTGTGATTCGCGTTCCGGGCAAAGCGCCTGTCATGCCATTCCGAAAGTTTGAATCGATTTACGACAGCGATGCTTACCCGGAGGATGTACGGTACGAGTATGTGGCTTTGGAAGAACTCACTACTCGTTTCCGCATTTCGTTCAACTACCAGTTGGAGCAGATGCCCGATAATGCGCAGCGTGATGTGATTCTGGAGATCATTCAGAAGCACAAGGACTACCTTGCTTCTCTGGAAGCTGCACTCGCAGATGACAAGGAGCAGACAGCATAACATCAGGCACATGGTATGCTGTTCACAGATGTCCAAAGGAGCGTGCGTTTGAACAAAAAGAAAAAGTCCACAAACACTTCCCCTTATCCTGATGAAGTCATTGACCGTCTGGCACGGGCATTCTACCCGGCTATCCTTGCCTGCTGGAACAGCGAGGAGGGGCAAAGAGAATTTGCCGCATGGCAGGCAGAGCAGGCTCATCATGCCCTCAGCAAAGAGAAACAGAGCGTTCCCGACGGGGAACGCCCTGTTGTACATATCGCTATGGTCTGTGGATTTTTCAGGGTGCGTCCTGTTCAAGGCGCACCTTTTTGTTTTGCTCCGGATTACAGTTCCGCGCCGTTCGTCTCAATGACCTTCTTATACCAGTAGAAGCTGTCCTTGCGCTCGCGGCTCAAATCGCCGGTGCCATCGTCGAACTTGTTGACGTAGATGAAGCCGTAACGCTTTGCCATCTCGCCGGTGGAGGCGGAAACCAGGTCGATGCAGCCCCACGGGGTATAGCCCATCAGGTCCACGCCGTCCTTCACGGCCTCGGCCATCTGTGCAATGTGGTCGCGCAGGTAGTCGATGCGGTAGCTGTCGTGCACTTTGCCGTCCTCGCCCTTCACATCGTAGGCACCCAGACCGTTCTCCACCACCATCAGGGGGATCTGGTAACGGCCATAGATCTCGTTCAGGGCATAGCGCAGGCCCTTGGGGTCGATCTGCCAGCCCCAGTCGGAAGCTTTCAGGTAGGGGTTCTTCACGCCGCCCAGCAGGTTGCCGCCAATGCCCTCCACATCCTTGTGGGTGGTCACGCAGCTGGTCATGTAGTAGCTGAAGGTGTAAAAATCCACCACGCCCTTCTTCAGGGTCTCGGCGTCCTCCGGCTCCATCCGGATCTCCACGCCCAGCTCCTTCCACAGGCGCTTTGCAAAGTAGGGGTACTCGCCGCGCACATGCACATCGCCGCAGTACCAGTTGTGCTCGTTCATGCCCTGCTGGTTGGCCAGCTGGTCATCCGGGTCGCAAGTCATGGCGTAGCTCTGGCCGTAGGCCAGCATGCAGCCCATCTTGAACTGGGGGTAGTGCGCATGGGCGTAGATGATGGCCTGTGCGCTGGCCACGAACTGGTGATGCAAAGCCTGCAGGCGGGTCTGGGGGTCATCCGGTGCACCCATGGCGGGGCCTTCGTAGCCCTGCACGGTACCGGTGGAAAGCACCTGACCAAAGGCCATCATGCCTGCGTTGATCTCGTTGAAGGTGAGCCAGTATTTGACCTTATCCTTGTAGCGCTCAAAGATGGTCTTGCAGTAGTTCATGTAGAACCCGATCAGCTCCCGGGAAGCCCAGCCGTTGTACTTTTCCACCAGAGCGTAGGGCAGCTCGTAGTGGCTAATGGTGACCAGCGGCTCGATGCCGTGCTTCTTGCAGCAGTCGAACACGCGGTCGTAGAACTCCAGACCCTTCTCATTGGGTTCCGTTTCCCAGCCGTTGGGGAAGATGCGGGTCCAGTTGATGGAGGTGCGGAAGGTCTTGAAGCCCATCTCGGCAAACAGGGCGATGTCCTCTTCGTAGTGGTGGTAGAAATCAATGGCCTCGTGGCTGGGGTACAGCCGGTCCGGGTGGATGGTGGTGGTCACCCACTTGGGCACGGTGTGGGAACCGTTTGTGCACATATCGGGCACACTGGCGCCCTTGCCGTCCACATCCCAGGCACCCTCAAACTGGTTGGCGGCACAGGCGCCGCCCCACAGGAAATCGTCGCGGAAAACGCTCATGGTGTTTTTCTCCTTTGTTCATCTGATATAAAAAGCGGGGCAGGCCCTTTACGGCTGCGGCCCTGCACGGCCTGTGGCCGGAGCCTGCCCCTGAATACGGATCTCTATAAAACCCCTGCTAAAACTGCGGTTTACTTCTTTGCCTTGGCGGGCTCGTCGCTGTACACGATATAGGTGATAACGAATGCAGCAACGACCGTGAGCAGGTGGAACCTGCGTCGTCCAGTACGCCAATCGCGGCGAACAGCGAGAGGAAGCCTTTCAGGATACCTTCCTCTGATCAGCCCCGATCTGTCGGTTCTTTGAAGTTTTAGGGAGCTCTCTTACTTCCAGAGAGTGGGGTTGCCGTAACGTGCATCCAGCGCAGCGCTGAACCAGCGACCGTTCATGACATTGCGGATCATCTTCTGCTTCAGCTCTGCCGAAACCGTGGTGTCTGCATCCATGCGGTCCATGATCTCCTCATAAGTGGTGGAGACATCCTTGCAGCCGATCTGTGCATCCGTTGCAGAAGCATCCATCACCATGCTGACCTTGTTGTCCGGGGTCCAGTTCTGCCACTTAGGCAGGGCGCTGTCGCCGGAGAACAGACCCCGGATACCGGTAAACAGGTTGCCATTGGGGTCGCCGGTGGTGAGGAAGTTCTTGAGATAACGGTTGAACAGCACTGCCATTTCCTGATAGCCTTCGCCGCTGAAATCCACCATTGCCGCATAGTTGTTCACCGTGGACAGCATGGGCACAAAGATACCGTGGAATGCGCCCAGAACGGGGATCTGGCTCAGTGCATCGGGGTCGCCGTAGTCGATTTGGCACAGGTAGATATCCGCACCATAATGGTCGTACATGGTCTCGGCGCTGCATTCTGCATTGAAGATGCGGTACATATCGGAGCCGTACTTGACTGCAAAGTCCTTTGCAGCATTAGTCTCTGCTGCCGGGTATGCCTTCATTTCAGCGCTGCCAAAGTATGCATCCCACGCTGCAAACATGCTAAACTCGGTGCTGCCGGTCAGCATCAGCAGGGGCACATTGTTGTACTGGGTAGTGGCAAAGCCCTCTTTGGGCAGCACCACCCCGTCACCGTACAGGTGGGGGAAGACGCTCATGCGGATACCTGCATTGCTCATCAGCGGGCACAGACGGGCGGAGTCCAGACTGTACAGCCAATCCCGAACATCCTCGCCATCGGTCATGAGCCACGCCTTGGCAGCTGCCGTATCTGCAAACAGACCGTCCTCTACCGCCAGCGGCGCAATTGCCCATGCGATCTGGCTCACGCTTGCTGCCTCGTCGGCAATGGTCATGCCGCCGGAGAAGGCAATTGCCTTCTGGAAGCGTCCGGCAAACAGAGGGCTGGTCAGCATTGCCATTACGTCACGACCGCCGGCAGAGAAACCGGAAATGGTGATGTTGTCCGCATCGCCGCCAAACTGTGCAATGTTATCCTTGACCCAGTCCAATGCCTTGGCGATGTCCAGCAGGGTGAAGTTGCCGGTGTCATCGCTGCCCCGGCAGAGGGCAGGCAGGCAGTTGAAGCCGAACAGACCCAGCCGGTAATCCAGCGTGACAAAAACGCAGTTATCCCGAACCACCAGCTCGCTGCCCAGAATTTCCTTGGTGTTGCCGGTCTGGTTGTTGCCGCCGTGGATAAACACCAACACCGGCAGCTTATGAGCGTTGGGGGTGGTATAAACATCCAGCTTCAGGCAGTCCTCGGTGCCGATGGCACCGGAACCGTACTGATAGGCGACCTCACTGGGAGCAGTGCAATCTTTGGCTTCCGTCCACACGGCAGGATCCTGCGGTGCCTGCCAGCGCAGCTCTCCCACCGGGGCTGCACCATAGGGAATGCCGTACCACACAAGGCTCTCGCCCTGATCCAGACCCACGACCGGTCCGTACTGGGTGGAGCGGCGAGGGGTGATCTTTGTCCACAGGCAGTTTTCCTCTTCTGCGGAGGCTGCCATTGCGGGAACGCTGAGGGACGTCATTGCTGCTGCGACGGCTCCTGCTTTCATGAAATTGCGACGGCTGATATAAACGTTACGAGTGCTCATACTATTTCACCTTTCTGCATTTACCTTCTGTTGTAAATTCTTACCTTCTCTGACCAGCCTTGATCTGCCGGTCTTTTTTACAGGTGCCTGAACATTCCTTTGTTTTTGGGGTGCCGTTTACTTCTTGGCAGGCTCATCCTTATAAAGCACGTAGGTCATGGCAAAGCCAGCCACGGAAGCAATGAGGATGGCGATGAGGATGTAGATCATGTTGGTCAGACCCATGACACCGGTGGTGTCGATAAAGCTAGGCAGACCGAACAGCCCCAGACCGCCGATGGAGTAGCTGCGAGTGCGCATGAGACCGGTGAATGCGCCGCCGATGGCACCGGCGATGCAGGAGTAGATGAAGGGAGTCTTCTTGGGCAGGGTGACGCCGTAGATCGCCGGCTCGGTGACGCCGAAGATGCCGGAGATGAAAGCAGGGATGGCGATTTTCTTGAGCTTCTCATCCTTAGTCTTCAGGACGATAGCGAGGACTACGAAGGTCTGTGCAAAGGAGACGCAGAAGTAGGGGCTGAGAATGAAGTCATAGCCCAGCAGACTGTAGTTGATCATGGCAAGAGGTACCAGACTCCAGTGGAGACCAAAGATCACCAGCACCTGCCAGAACGCACCGATGAGGACACCGCCGATGAGACCGCCCACCACGGGGATGCTGTAGATGGCGTTGAAGAACAGGGACAGGATGCTACACAGGATGCTTGCGATGGGGCCAATGACCAGATAAGTCAGGGGTACCATGACGATGAGGGTTACAAAGGGAACCACAAAGAGCTTGATAACATCGGGTATCACCTTCTTGAGCCAGTGCTCAAGGGGAGCCGCAATAGCAACTGCCAGAATAATGGGCACTACCGAGCTGGTATAGCCAGAGGCAGGCATGATTACCGGGATGCCGAAGAAGGTGAGGTAGTAGCTCATCTCAAACGCCGTGCCGGTAAACACGGTGCCCAGCACAGTTCCTGCGGTGCTGTTGACCATGGCAGGATAGCACAGGGCGATGCCAATCGCCATGCCGATGAACTCGTTGACCTTGAACTTCTTGGCTGCGGTGTAGCCAAGAACGATGGGCATGAAGTAGAAGAAGCCATCTGCCACTGCGTACCACACCTGATAGGTACCGGAAGCGGCGGGGATCAGACCGAGGAAGTCAAAGAGTGCCAGCAGACCCTTGATGATACCGGTCGCTGCCATAACGCCCAGAGTGGGCTGCAGAGTGCCGGAGATCACATCGATGAGCAGGGAGACAGGACTCTTTTTGCCGCCGCCTGAGGTCTCTTCCACTGCGTTGCCCTCTTCATCCACAGCGCCTGCTGCAGCGAGATGGCCCACTTCCAGCACGGCGTCGTACACGTCGTTGACCTGATTGCCGATGACCACCTGATACTGACCGCCTGCCTGCATGACCTTGATGACGCCGTCGGTGGACTCCAGAACTTCCTTGTTTGCCTTGCTCTCGTCCTTCAACTTGAAGCGCAGACGGGTGATGCAGTGTGCTACCGAGATGATATTGCTCTTGCCGCCAACATTCTGGATGATGATACGCGCAAGACCATCATATTTACTAGCCATAAGTCGATTCTCCTTTTTACATTCTTCGTATGCCTGTGCGGTCAACTCCAGCCGCAGCCTGCCGTTGTTCACGCTGACTGCCGCGATGTACGGCAGTGCCGCCAGCGCCGAACCGTCTGCAAGGCTTTCGTCCTTGAGCGTCAGGGTCAGCTTTGCGCCGCGGCGCACCGCTGCGGCGACGTTTGCCTCGCCGCCTGCCAGCGGATACAGGGCGTGCAGCAGCTCCTGCGGGTCATGTTCGTCCTGTATCATTTCAAGCCTCCCTTGCACAGAGCATACAAAGCTCTGCCGTTATAGTGTCAAACCAAAAACATATAAACGCAGCCCTCGCGCGCCGGGCCGCGGCTATATCAGTAAAAAAGAAAAATCACCCAAAGCATGAGCCGCTGCAGCAATACAAAAGCCCCTAAAAGGCCTGTACAGCTGGTGCTCGATGTCCTGGGTGACGCCCCGCAAACGGTGTGCGGGTAACGATCCGTAAAACGACCGGGGATATTCAGTTGTGGGTTCACCCCTCCACAGCGGTGCGCTCAACGCAGACGCGGTGGATATGCATGATGAGGTACAGCTGCTCTTCTTTGCTGCACTGCCACCCGTAGGTGCCGTGCAGAAAGGTGTCGATCTGCTGTACGCAGGCATAGACCTGCGGGTACTCGTTGCGCATGGTAACGAACATGCTGTCCATGGCGTTATCGGCGTTGAGCGGGTTGCCGTGCATCATGCGCTGTACCAGATACCGCAGATGCATACAGAACCGGGAGTAGCTGAAGCTTTCCTTATTGAGCTGGATCTCCATGCCATGCTCCACGATGGCAGACAGCTCCGAAATGACCTTGGCGGTCAGGATGGTGGAATGCATATCTCCCACCTCGTTTTCCGCCGTGATGATGTGCATGGCAATGCTCACGATCTCGGTGTCCGGCAGATCCACCGCCAGCGTACGGCACAGCTCGTGCAGCCCCTGTTTTGCGATGGCGTACTCATGCGGGTAGAGATGCTGTATATCATAGGCAAGCGGCACCTGAACGTTAAGTCCTTCGCGGCTGCGCTGGATGGCAAAGTTGAGATGGTCGGCCAAGGCATAGGTCAGGTTTGCATTCAGGGTGCAATCCAGTTCTTCTCGGGCTGTATCGGCGATATCGTCCGCCGCCAGAAACACGGCTTCCGGCACATCGCGGAGAAGTGCAAAATACTTCTCGTTCACATCGTAAAAGGTGCGCTGAATGCGGGAAAGATCGGTCAGTTCATAGGGCATGGAGGCAAAGCCGATGCCTTTGCCAAAGACAACGAGCTCCCGGCCCTTTGCATCGCGGGCAAGCGCAACGTTATTGTTGATCTTCTTGTAAACTTCCATGTCTGACCCTGCCCTACAAAAAAATAACTCCCTGCGGCAAACAACGATAGTACGATCACAAGCAAGTCAAACAAGTAAGTCAAACCAGCAAGCAAATGTACAAGTAATGCCTCCAGAGAGTAACAATCCTGTGCTTTTATGATACCGCAGAGGATTCGAAATGTCTATTCGATATCTTCACAAATAATTGACCGTAAATTTGTAGATTATGCTCAGAGCGTCCGTTGCTCTGCAGCAAAAAGGGCTGTTGCACAAGCCCAGACAAAAAGACCGGCGTCATTTAGCTGGGAGCAAGTTGCACCGAACATTTTATACGCACATAAAAATCGTTTTCATCTGTAATTTTGTCGTACAGATGGGAACTGTTTTCCAGGGAATTCTTATAGTGTGGTCAATCTTCTAACCCATGGCTCCCGGCCACGTTCTTCAAATATTCCTCCGGGTCCCCATTCAGAATCAAATCGGCATAGCCCAGCGGGTCATTATAGATAAGGTAGTTCAGTTCCGTCTGCTGTGCCATGGTCACATTCAGCGCATCCTCGACCCCGGTGCAGTCAATGGAAATCCTTCTCCCATCCCGGAGCAGCAGCTCCACGCAGCCGGTGTCCATGTTGAATTTACAGGCTCTTTCATCGTACTTCATAATCGTGTCCTTTCTGCCTTACGGCACCTTTACAGTTGTGACTTTCGTTACACGTTTTTTCTGATAAGGTTTTGAACACACAGCCATCGGGAAGGAGCCTTCATTTTGCTTTCCGAAGAAAACAAAAAAATCCGAACCCTTCTCCTATCGAGAAAAGGTTCGGATTTTCATTGTTTGGTGCGAGTAGTGATACAGCATTTTTTGAAAACCATCGTAGTACAATTTGTTTTTGAGGTCATCGGATAGCAACTTGCTTGTATCGCACCCCGATGGGCGGCTGTATTGAAAAAACAGTTGCCTTTTATATACCACACAACCTAAAAATTATCAAGTACGCGCAGCGTTCACTTCTCCCATCACCGGGAGCAAATGGACGCTGCTTTTTTTGTTTGCAACGAAAGGAGGCATCCGTGAAATGGCAGTTTTTCGGGTAGAAAAGAACAGCGGCTACACGGTCATGTCAAACCACCACCTGCGGAACCGGGCCTTGTCCCTGAAAGCCAAAGGTCTTTTATCCCAAATGCTCTCCCTGCCGGAAGATTGGGACTACACCCTGCAAGGGCTGGCCCGTATCAACCGGGAAAGCATTGACGCGATACGGCAGGCCATCCGGGAACTGGAACAGGCAGGATACATCCAGCGTTCCAGAGAACGGGACGAGAAAGGGCGGCTGCGCGGTGCAGACTATGTGATCTTCGAGCTGCCGCAGCCTGTTCCTGCATCGGTTTCACCTACATTGGAAAATCCAACGTTGGAGAATCCCACGCAGGAAAACCCTACGTTGGAAAATCCAATGCAATTAAATAAAGATAAACTAATTACAGAAAAACAAAAGAAAGAGGGATTAAATACCGATTCCATTCCTATCCATTCCCCAAACCCCTTGCCTTTGGACGAGGACGAGGCAGCGGCACCGCCGCCGGAACGGACCGGAAGCCGAAAGGAAGCGGCCTATCAAATCTACCGGGACTTGATTTTGGAGAACATCGAGTATGACACCCTCACCCAGAATCCCCGGATAGAC